>CALMVK010000001.1 GCA_937873145.1 uncultured Granulicella sp.
CCGACTACCGGCACCGTTACCTGATCATCCACCACGTACGACACGCGTCCGCTCAGGTCGACCGCTGCCACCGCGAGAGTCTCATCCATCGCCATGACAAAGTAGCCGGCGCGCAGAATTCCTTTCTTATCGCCCAGAGCATCCAGGAATGCTTCGCCCAGCGCGATGCCTACGTCCTCGACTGTATGGTGCTGATCCACATCGAGGTCGCCAGTGCAGGTCAGCTCCAAGTCGAATCCACCGTGCCGCGTGAACAACTCGAGCATGTGATCGAAAAATCGTATTCCCGTCGAGACCTGATAGCTGCCTTGCCCATCGATCGTCAACCGCAGCGCAATCTGCGTCTCCGTCGTATTTCGCGTGATTGTTCCGATTCGTACCGTGTCACTCATACTCCCGTCCCTTCGCGATCATCGCCGCCTCATCCTGTGCGGGAACGTGCGGCTGCCAATCGATCTGCTTAAGCGAAACGCCGAGCGCCCGCAATCCCTCCGTTACCTGTGCCTCCACGCCGATGGTGATGCGCACATATCCATCGCATCCCGGATCCGCCGAACGATCTCGCAGCAGCACACCCTGCGCCCGCATCGCCGTGACCAACTCCGCATGTTTGGCCCCGATGCGCATCAACACAAAGTTCGCTTCACTCGGAAAGTATGGCACCTGAAGCTCATCGAGCCCGGCCATCATGCGCGCGCGCCCTATACGAATCTGCTCCACATACCATTGCACGTACGCCTCATCCGCAAGCGCTGCCGGCAGACATGCGAGCGCGACTCCGTTGACGTTATAGGGAGAGCTTACCTTCCGCAGAAACCCGATCAGCCGCGCATCACCCGCAACCATGCCGACGCGAAGATTGGCCAGTCCATAGGCTTTTGAAAAGGTTCGCGTCACCAGTAGATTCGGCACTTGTGGAACGTCCATCAAGGTCGTCTCACCATGAAAATGGTAGTACGCCTCATCCACCATCAGCACCGCCAGGGGAGCGGCCTCGGCAATGTGTAACAGTTTCTGTCGCTCCACGACTGCGCCTGTGGGATTGTTCGGCGAGGCCACGATGATTAGCTTTGTTCGCTCATTGATCCCGGCGAGAAATCGTTCGAAGGGGAACTGCAGTGTCTCGTCCGACTGTACCTTTTTCAACCCACCAGACGTCATCAATGCAATCGACACGTCATACATGAAGAAGCTCGGTGTCCACACCAGCGCTTCATCACCTTCTTCAAGAAATGCCACTGCAATTAGATGAATCGCTTCATCGACCCCGTTCGTCAGCAATATCTGATTGGGCTCCAGGCCAAAGTGCGCCGCCACGACGCGCTCCACCGGCTCACGCTCCGGATATTTGGTCAGTTCCTCCGACGTAATCGCCGCAATTTGCTCCATCACCTTCGGCGATGGAGCAAAGGTGTTTTCGTTGAAGTCCAGCCGCAGCGCATCTCGCCCGGCCAGCGGCGGATGGTACTCCGGCATCTGCAGCACTGCACGCCGCGCCTGCACCGTCCGTGTCTCTGCCGCTGGGTTCATCGCCCTTTTCCCATCTTCACGCGAACACTCTCCGCATGCGCCGTCAATCCTTCTGCTTCTGCCATTGCAATGGCATACGGTCCCCACTGCGCAAGCCCCTTGCGAGTGTACTGCTGCACGGTGATCACCTTCAGAAAGTCCATGACGCTGAGCCCTGCGCGTACCCGGCCCACGCGCCCCGTTGGTAGCACGTGGTTTGGCCCGGAGACATAATCGCCCATCGACTGCGGGGAAAATCGCCCCACAAACACAGACCCAGCATTGCGAACCCAGGCCAGATCGCTGGCTGCATCGACAGAAAGATGCTCAAACGCCAAGCGGTTCGTCAAGGCACGCGCTTCTGTAATTGAACCAGTTACCAATACCGCTCCTTGTGCTGCTAACGATATCTTGGCGGTTCCATTTTGCTTTGCTTGTCTCTTGACTTCGGCGACTACTTCTAAGCCGAGCGTTTCATTACTTGTGATCAGCACCGCCAGAGCCTCTGGATCGTGCTCTGCCTGCGCGACCAGGTCGGCTGCAATTCCTGCCGCGTCGCCCGTTTCGCTGGTGATGCCGATCTCAGTTGGGCCGGCCGGCATGTCGATCCCGCAGACGTTCTGCACCATCGTCTTCGCCGCCGTGACATAGAGATTGCCCGGCCCAACAATCTTGTCCACTCGACCGAGCGAGCCGTTGTGGCCAGAGCCGGTTCCGTAGGCCATGGCCGCAATCGCCTGCGCTCCGCCTACGCGGTAAAACTCCGTGACACCTGCAAGCCACGCCGCCGCCATCGTCTCCTGCGCGGGCTTCGGCGAGCACACCACGATGCGTTCGACACCTGCTACCTGCGCCGGCGTCACCGTCATCAGCAGCGTACTCGGCAGAGGATATCGGCCGCCAGGCACGTAACATCCAACCGCCTCTAACGGCCTAACCATCTGTCCGGTCTTCACACCGTCTGCGGGAGAAGTCATCCACTCCGATGGTTTTTGCGCCTCGGCAAAGGCGCGGATATTCTCTCGCGCCACCTGCATGGCGGCGCGCAACTCCGGAGTTGTACCCTCCCAGGCGGCCTTCATCTCCTGGCGTGAGACCAGCAATGGCGTCCCCCCCGGCAGCCCATCGAACTTCTCGGCATAGCGACGAAGTCCAGCCTCGCCGTCACGTTTCACCCCAGCAAGAATCTTCGCAACGACGCCCTCTACCTTCGCCGTATTGGCTGCGCTGCGCTGCTCAATCGTCTCAATCAGCGCCTTCGCCGCCTGGGCGCCCCTGCCATACGTTCTTACCAGCTTCATCCGCAATCCTTGTGTAACTGAGCTTGTTACAAAACAACTTTGCTGAGGGGATACTCCACGATGCCTGTGGCTCCCGCTGCTTTCAGCTTTGGCACGACCTCACGTACTACCGATTCATCCAGGATCGTATTGAGCGCAAAGCCCTGGCCGTTCGACAACTGCGACACTGTGGGGGAGTTTAGCGCCGGCAGCTCTGCGGTTACCTTTTCCATCAACTCCGAAGCCACATTCATCATCAATCCCACGCGCCCATGCGCCGCAATGGCTGCGTTCAGCATCAGCGAGATGTTGTTGATTTTTTCGCGTTTCCAAGCGTCCGCATAGGCGGTTTTGTTGGCAATGAGCTGCGTTTCGGATTCCATCAACGTCTCGATGATCCTTAGCCGGTTCGCCTTCAGCGACGAGCCTGTCTCCGTCACCTCGACGATCGCGTCCGCCAGCATGGGCGGTTTTACCTCGGTCGCGCCCCAGCTGAACTCTACCTTTACCGGGATATTTTTGCTCGCAAAGTAACGTTTTGAAAACTCAACCAGCTCGGTAGCGATCGTCTTTCCGGCCAGGTCTTCCGGCTTCTGATACGGCGAGTCTTCGGGCACCGCCAGCACCCACTTGACCGTGCCACGGCTTACTTTGCTGTACGTCAGGCTGGTGACGCGCTCTACATCGGATTGATTTTCGAGCACCCAATCATTGCCTGTCAGTCCGGCATCGAGCGCACCATGCTCGACGTAGCGCGCCATCTCCTGCGCGCGCACCAGCATGCATTCGAGTTCCACATCGTCGATCTGCGGAAAGTAACTGCGGCCGCTCGCGAAGATGCGCCAGCCTGCCCGCTCAAATAACGCAACGGTCGCCTCCTGCAAGCTTCCCTTGGGAATGCCGAGCCTCAGCTTATTGACCAACGCCAACCTCCGCTGCCAGTTCGCCGGTCAGGTCCTTGGTGAAACAGCTCACGGATCCCTCGTGACAGACCACTCCATCACCTTCTACGTTCACCCGGAAGAGGAGCGCGTCGCTGTCGCAATCCGTTGCGGCCGAGACGATGCGCAGACGATTGCCGCTGGTTTCGCCCTTCATCCAAAGTTTGCCCCGGCTGCGCGACCAAAAGGTTACATACCCGGTTTCAAGCGTCTTAGCGTAGCTCTCCTCATTGATAAAGCCGAGCATTAGGATCTCGCCCGTCTTCGCGTCCTGCACCACGCCCGGGATCAGTCCGTCGCTTTTGCCGAAGTCGATTGTTGTTTCGTTCATTGTTGTCCTCCGTGTCTTCCTCAAACGCAAGAAAAGCCCGCCTTCGCAGTGCGCGTCGGCGGGCCTTGTTTCAATCCTCGTGTGCTTGCTTGGTTCACCGCACCGCAGACTGTCGCCGGCATGCCAAAGCATGATGGGAATGGCTGTGGCCGCGATGCTTGAGCAAAACACTCATCCCTTTCAAGCTATTCGCGTTCTTCTCTGCTTGTCAAACCCGAACGTTCTCCTGCGAAAGAGACCGCTCGAAGGAACCATGGCCGTCTCGCAGAATGTACACGACGAGGCGATCCTGCTCCGGTACGCTAAGTGCATCGCAGATTCGCAAAGCTCCGGAGCCCATGACCATGAACCTTGTACGCCGCATTCTGACCTCCACCTTCGTTCTCGCGTTAGCCTTTGTTCCCACATCGCGGCTTGCCGTCGCGCAGGCGCATCCTGCCTCGGCCTCCGCTCCTCAGGGAGACCCGCTTGACATCAACACGGCCAGCCGTGACCAGTTGAAGGCACTGCCCGGCATCGGCGACGCCTACGCGGACCGCATCATCAAAGGACGCCCGTACGCTGCCAAGAATCAGCTCATCCAGAAGGGCATTTTGCCGAACAATACGTATGCCGGCATCCAAAACAGGATCATCGCCAGACGTGCGAAGTAAGCAAGGCAATCCCACAAAAGAGGCAGGCGAGCAACGATGCAGTGCGACTCTCACTGCGATCCGCAGGCATGAGGATCGTTTAGCATAGGGTCACCATGTGCGTTTTCTCCAGCCAGCTTCTATGGCGCGGCCGATGAGCGGGCTTCCTCGATACGGACGGAGTGTCGCGTCGTTGCTCGGCGTCTCTGCGCTGCTCGTGCTGCTGTCTGGATGCCAGAGCGTGACCGGCAGCCCGGTGCTCTCGCAGGTGCGCCTGATCGACACCTCACCGGATGCGCCTGGTCTAGATGCGTACCAGGGTACAGCCGTGCTGGCCTACAACCTGGGCCTCGGCACGCTGACTTCGTATGTGCCGATTACTCCAGGCCTCTACAATATCAGCGCAGACCAGGCCGGAACCCACTCACAACTGATCACTGCGCCCGGCACTTTTGCCGCAAACGCCCAATATACCGTGCTGATCGGGAACTATGCGAATGCACTGCAGGAACTCATCCTTCAGGACCAGAGTACCGCCTCGCCGCTGGGACAAGTGAATCTTCGCTTTATCGATCAATCTGTGCGCAGCGGAGCGCTGGATCTGTATCTTGTTCCAAGCGGCGCAACGGTAGTTACCCAAAGACCTGTTGTTACGGGAGTTAGTTTCAACACGAATACGGGGTATGTCAGTATTCCTGCCGGCACCTATACCTTGGTCGCCCTGCCCACGGGAGCTACTCCTACGGCAAGCGGCAGCACGCTCTACACAGGAGCCGCCGTGGTGTACGTTACCGGTAGCGCGTCGACGATCGTGCTCATTGATCCGCAACTTACCACGACTCCTGGTGTGCAGATTGTTACTGCGGCAGACTATCAGCCGCCAGCCGCTGCTTAGCCCCGTTTCCCTTGAGTGTAGTCGCAACAACAATGCGGGGCCTTTCGCTACGCTCAGAAGAACGGTAGAAAGCGTAAATAGAAAACATTGTTACGGCGCGCGCAACACTGCACTGAACCTTGTGTTTTTAGGGACAGAAGATGCAAAGGGTTCATTGCTCACCGTATCAAGCAGCACAGAAGCCATATGGTCCTACTTACATTCTTCTAGAACGATTTGTAAGCCGGCTGACTTATTCCCTTGCGCTACAAACGCACATAAGCCACTTCCTAAGAAGTGGCTTATGTGCGTTTTGGATAAGATATCACTAACCTGAGCAGGTTATAAAATATGCTTACACAAGATTGTAGGTTAGCTTCTAGTAACGATAGATCTCCGACTTATACGGACCTTCAATCGCTACTCCGAGATACTTTGCCTGCTTATCCGAAAGCGTCGTCAGCCTGACGCCGATCTTCTCGAGATGCAATCGGGCAACCTCTTCATCGAGACGCTTGGGCAGGATGTAGATTCCTACCTTGTACTCGTCCTTCTTCTCCCACAGGTCCAACTGTGCGAGCGTCTGGTTGGAGAAGCTGGCGGACATGACAAAGCTTGGATGCCCGGTTGCGCAGCCCAGATTGACCAGCCGGCCTTCAGCGAGGACAAAGATACTGTTGCCATTGTCGAAGGTGTACTTATCCACTTGCGGCTTGATGTTGGTTCGCACGGCGCCCGAGGCATTCAGTGGCTCCATTTGAATCTCGTTGTCGAAGTGGCCGATATTACACACAATAGCCTGATCCTTCATCAGCTTCATGTGTTCAAGCGTGATGATATCGACGTTACCTGTGCAGGTGACGTAGATATCTCCGCGACCAAGCGTCTCTTCGATCGTGGTCACTTCGTAACCCTCGATCGCCGCCTGCAAAGCGTTGATCGGATCGATCTCGGTTACGACGACGCGTGCGCCAAGCCCGCGCAGGCTGGCGGCTGAGCCCTTGCCTACATCGCCAAACCCGCACACCACGGCTACTTTGCCGGCAATCATTACGTCCGTCGCACGCTTGATGCCGTCCACCAGCGACTCGCGGCAGCCGTACAGGTTGTCGAACTTCGACTTGGTTACCGAGTCGTTCACGTTAATGGCGGGGACAAGCAGCGTGCCCTTCTCCATCATCTTGTAAAGCCGATGCACACCCGTTGTGGTCTCTTCAGAGACGCCCTTCCACTCTTTTGCCACATCGTGCCAGCGCGTCGGGTACTCGGCGTGGACCTTCTTCAGCAGGGTTTTAATGACCCCTTCTTCGGTGGAGGTGGAAGGCGAGTCGACCCACTGGTCGCCATTCTCGAACTCATAACCTTTGTGGATCAGCAAGGTCACGTCACCGCCGTCGTCGATGACAAGTTGCGGCCCCAGCAGCCCGCCGTTTCCGTCTGGAAAGCTCAGCGATTGGTTCGTGCACCACCAAAACTCTTCGAGCGACTCACCCTTCCAGGCAAAGACCGGCACGCCGGCTGCTGCAATCGCCGCTGCCGCGTGGTCCTGCGTTGAGAAGATGTTGCAACTTGCCCAGCGTACGTCCGCGCCGAGATCGACCATGGTCTCAATCAGCACCGCGGTCTGGATGGTCATGTGCAGAGAGCCCGTGATGCGCACACCCTGGAGCGGCTTGCCCGCAGCGTATTTACGCCGGATCGACATTAAGCCTGGCATTTCCTGCTCGGCGATCTCGATCTCTTTGCGCCCAAACTCAGCCAGCGAGAGGTCCGCTACCTTGTACTCTTGCGCTACCGTCTTCTCAACTTGACCAATCGTTGCAGTCGCCATAAAACCTCGAAATCCGTAGGAATAAAAGCACCCTAAGCATAGCATCGAGCGCCTGCACTTCTTCGAGAACCCTGTGCCTTGCTGACGTGGCACACACAGCCCACAGTTCTTTCCACCCCATACTCAAGGGGCAAGCGGCTCGAGCGTAATTGTTTTTCCCGTCGCGGCAGATCTTCGCGCCGCATCCAAAATTTGCATCACAATCATATTGGTTGCCAGCGAGGACAGATCGTCACCCGGCTGAATCGTCCCGCGCAGTACGGCTGCCAGGTACGCGAGCGAATTGCGCCTGTTCTCCGGCAGCGGCGGCGCGTTCACCAAGGACTCCGCTGCCTGTCCTACAAAGTGCGCGCGCAACTGATCCGCTCCCACCGTGATCACAGACCCGCGCGTGCCGTACACCTCCATATCTTTGCGTGCAAAGCTCCAGTCCCACGAAGGCATCAGCACTGCCTGCGCCTTCGGGTAGCGCAGGATCACCGTCGCGTCATCGTCCACCTTCGGGTAGATTGCCGGCTTGTCGGTTTGGGTCACGGCGGTCACGCTGAGCGGAACCTCTCCATGCATCAGCACGGTCATTAGGTCCGCACCATAACAGCCAAAGTCGAAGAGAGCTCCGGCACCATTCTGCACTGGATCGGTCAGCCACGGCAGCCACTCCGGTCCGACGCCGATCTCCTTCGGTCCTTCATGCCCATCGTGCACGACGACTTTGCGCACCTCGCCCAACTTGCCCTGCGCGACCTCCGCCAGTGCCTCCGTGTTGCTTGCGTACCAGGTGGTCTCGTAGTTGACCAGCACCTGCACGTGGTGCTCCCGCGCGGCAGTCCGAATCGCCAGCGCATCCTCCATCGTCGTTGCCAGCGGTTTCTCTACCATCGACGCGACGCCATGCTGCGCGGCCGCTTCAATCACCTGGCGATGACCCTTGATCGTCGTGTACACCAGCACCGCATCCGGGTGCTGTGTGTCCAGCATTGTCTCTAGATTTGTATAGAACAGTTTCGGATCCAGGTGATACTGAGTAGCATACTGCCGCGAAAGTGGTAGATCCGGCTCGGCGATGCCGACTAGCTGCACGTTCGTCTGCTTCGGCAATGCACTGAGCAGACCATGTACATGCCCATGGACCAGTCCCACGATGGCTACCCGTACAGGTTTCGTGACGGACTGCGCGGACAAAGCTGGGATCACAAAAGCAAGGGCAACCACAAGGACATATCGAAGGGAACGCATCGTCATCTTGACCAGAAGTTTACACGCTCGGATGTGTAGACTTCTGCTACCGGCCTTCGTTCGGCTGCGGCTCAGCGTTCGTTCCGCCACCAGCGGGCTTCAGCCACCAGCACAACCCCGCACCCACCGCGGCCATGCCGCCCACTACCAGCAGCCCCGCCGAAAATGTGTGGGTCTTGTCCTTGAGCGTACCGGTCAGTGTTGGCCCCACAAAGCCGCCCAGGCTGCCGATCATCGTAATGATCGCTACGCCGCCTGCTGCTGCTTGCCCTCCGAGCACGCGCGTCGGCAGCGCCCAAAACGGGCCCATTAAGCTCCAGTAGCCCATCGCCGCCAGCGTAAGCGCGCATAGCACCGTCACCAGGCTATGCGCATACGCCGCCCACCCAAAGCCCAGCACGCTGAGCAGAAAACATCCTGCGATGTGCCAGCGGCGCTCGCCCGTACGGTCGCTCGACCAGCCCACGATCACAGTAAAGATGGCCGCCGCCAAGTAGGGCATGGTCGCATACCGGGCGATCACGCTTGCCGCATTCGCTCCGCCCAGGTGCGTAAAGCTGCTCAAGAGCAGCGGCATCCAGATGTTCACTGTATAGACGCCCACCTGATCCAGGAAGAACACGATCGCCAGCACCCAGACCATCGGCAGCTTGAAGGCATCGAGCAGCCGGTGGTTCTCGGTCGCTCCTCCCTCTTTGCGGTCGCGCTCGAGCTCGGCATCCAGCCATTTCTTCTCCGGATCCGTGAGCCATCCGGCGTCATCCGGGTGATCTTTCAGCACAAAGAGCACCGAAATCCCCATCAGGAACGTCGGCACGCCTTCCATCAGAAACAGCCACTGCCAGCCGTGCAGTCCGGCCGTGCCATCCAGCTTTAGCAGAAAGCTCGACAGGGGTGCGCCTATCACGCCCGCGATCGAGGTTGCCGTCATAAATTTCGCGACCGCCCGCGCCCGCTCACCGGAAGGGAACCAGTAGGTCAGGTATAGGATCATGCCTGGAAAGAAGCCTGCCTCGCTGATGCCCAACAGCAGGCGCATTGCGTAAAACGAGTGCTCGCCCTGCACAAACATCATGCAACTCGCGATGATTCCCCAGGAGATCATGATGCGCGCAATCCACACCCGCGGCCCAACCTTCTGCAGCAGCAGATTGCTGGGCAGATCGAACAAAAGCTGTCCAACGAAGTACAGGCCGCCACCCAGGCCGAAGACGGTGTCGCTCAGGTGCAGATCGCGCTTGAACTCGACCGCCGCGAACCCCACGTTGACGCGGTCCAGATACGCCAGAATATAAAGAATGAAGACGTAGGGAATCAGTCGCCATGAGATCTTGCTGTACAGCTTCTTCGCGTCGATGTCTCTTCCTTGATCTGCTATCGCGGCCATGGACCTACTTTACCTGTCCAGCATTGGACCCGAACCAGACCTTATGTGACTCACAAAATGTTTGCCTGCGAATCTTTCGCCTGGTGCTCTGGAGGCAACACCTGCACCCGCCCTGCTTCGCGCCGGTCCGCGCGCCAGGAGAGCCAGCCGGCTGTCATCATGAGCAAGAAAAAGCCTCCAAATCCTACGCCGATGCCCAGCACCGACAGTACGCCCAGCAGCACCACCCACAGCGGCTGCCCGACTTCGCTGTAGTACACAAAGCCGATGAAGACCGTCACGATCAGCAGGAGCAGCGAGCCTACCAGCACAGCCACGCTCAGCACGATCCACGGCTTGTATCCCTTGCCCACCGACTCGACCAACGGCTACGACCTTTCCTGCTCCAGCAGCGTGCGTTTGCGCTCCACGCCCCAGCGATACCCGGTCAGATGCCCGTTTTTGCCCACTACCCGATGGCACGGCACCACCACGGCGACCGGATTCGCGCCGCATGCCGCTGCTACGGCCCGCACCGACTGCGGACTTCCAATTGCTGCCGCCAGCTCCGAGTAACTCCGCGTCTCGCCCCGCGGAATCGCCTGCAGCTCCCGCCACACCCGATGCTGAAACGCGGTCGCCCGCACATCCATCGGCAGTGCGATCGCCGCGGTATGCTCACCCAGGCTGGCTACGATGGCCGCCACCGCATACTCCAGCTCGCGGTCCATCTGTTTCAGCTCAGCCTGCGGGAACCTTCCGCGCAACTCTGCCACCAGCTCCTCGTCGCCATCGCCGAACGCCACCGCACATACGCCCAGGTCGGTCGAGCCCACCAGAAGCCGGCCGAGTGGACACTCCGCCAGCGCATAGCGAATGCGTAATCCTTTGCCGCCGGCCCTGAGCGTGGTCGGCGTCATGCCTAGCGTTGCTGTCGCTCCCTCATACAGGCGGCTGCTTGAGCCAAATCCCGCGTCGTAGATTGCCTCGGTCACCGATACCTTCGGCTCCCGCACCCTGGTCTTGAACGCGGCGACCTTCTGCGCCCGCCCATACTCTCCAGGCGTTACCCCCAGCACGCGCTTGAACCCACGCAGGATCGTAAATTTGCCCACGCCCGTCACCTTCGCGAGGTCCTTCAGGCGGGTGCGCTCCCCACCGTTCTTCTGCAGATACTCGGCTACTTGGGCGATCGCCTTCGCCTGCGGGTCTGGCTTGGGTGCTGTGCGGTCGGGCTCGCAGCGCAGGCATGCCCGATAGCCCGCCCCGCGCGCTGCCTCAACGGTTGAAAAGAAGGTCACATTTTTGCGCGTTGGCCGCCGACTCGGACAGCTCGGCTTGCAGTAGATCTTGGTGGACTTGACTGCGTAAAAGAACTGCCCGTCGGCTCGCGCATCGCGCTCGAGCACCTGTTGCCACGCCTTGCCGGGAAACAGGCTGGGCACGGCAACCTTCCCGCTCGTCATTTCGCTCAAGGTCATCGTCCTATCAAGTATCTTCTATCTGCCGGCCATGCGCCACACTCCGCAGGTTGCAGCCGAACTAGGTAGAGCCTATGAGTCCTTTGCTGCTACATCTCACCTCCAGCAGGCTACTTTACTACTTGTACGTTGGCATCCACCTCTTGAAAGGTGCTTCCGTTAAAGAAAGTAACTTTTCCACCAGGAAGTATCCTCAATTCGTTTGTTATGCCTTGCACATGAGTCAACTGCTTAATCTCTGTCCCTGTTACGTCACTCATCGAGTAAACGTTGTAATCAAAATTTCCGCCATGCGTCGGCTCCATTGCAGCAACGAACAGAATCGTCATGCCACCATCGAGAAAGCGTGCTTCGCCATACGCAGGCCCCGTCGATGATTCACCGTGAACGCGCGGCTGAAAGAGCTTTTCACCGCCTACGGAACCTAAATTAAACTCTTCGAGAAGTGCTCCAATTGGATAGCCCGTAGTGCTGATTAGGAGCTTCGTTCCGCCCGGGGTAATTCCATCGGCAGCCGCATCCAGCGATTGCAGATCATAAAAAGACGTGTGAGTGAGCTGCGTACGCTTTGTGCCTTGAGGCGTTTTATTTGCCTGCACGGGAACGGAAAACAAGTCCCAATTGTGCCGCGCCGGACGAACAATCGGAGAGTGATTGCCTGTGAAAGTGGATGCTCCATAAAACACTTTCAAGTCGTCAGGAGAGAAGACTGGATGGAGCGCGTCCTCATCTTCTCCTGTCAACCTGTAAGCGTTGCGTCCATCGGCGCCCACTACCCAGATTGCAGACTTCGATTCCGGCGAGACTGCAAATGAGTAAACGACAAGTTTACCGTCGTGGGAGAAGCTTGCCTCGGATTCGATTCCTTTTAAGGCCGCGGTCAGACGAACGTCCTTGCCACTGGATGAGTCTTTGCGATACAGAAACGACGAATCGCCGCTAGTTCGGGAGGAGAGAGCATTCCCTTTCAAGCGAGAGATCGCTGCCTCACCTTCGGGAGGTGCGAAGTTCTGCTCTCTTGCCTCCTGAGAACGGCCAAACAGGAAGATGCCAATGGCGAGAGTAGCCAACACGATAAGGCTGGCTAAGCTGACGACCCCGACTGAAAGGATTTTCCGGCTCGCATGACTTTCTCCGCCTGGTCAGATCAAGATTTTTTTGCGAGAGAATGTTCCCAAACACGTGATTCGAAGAAGTGATTTCCATAGACGCTCGGGTTTAATGCTAGATGCACTGCAGTTTAAGTAACCGTCTGGGGCAGCGGCACCGCTTTGCCCTCCGCATCTACCTCAAAGCTGTCTACTTTGAACGATCGCAGGTTGGCCACGCCAAAGCTCGTTGTGATGGCCACGTCCGTTGCGTCGCGTCCGGTTGCCATCAGCACCCGGCCCATGCGCCCGTCGTTGTGGCGCGCATCCATTGTCCACCAGCGTCCCTCGAGAAAGACCTCGTACCATGCGCTGAAGTCTCCAGGGCCGCCGGCCGGCCGGCGGATGTCGCCCAGGTACCCGGTCACGTAGCGTGCCGGAAGATTCATGGCCCGGCACATCGTGATTGCCAGGTGTTGGAAGTCCCGGCACACGCCCACGCGCTCGGTGAACACGTCGAGCGCCGTCTTGGTCGGCCGTGCGGAACGGTAGTCGAAGCGCACATGCGTGTGCACCCAATCGCGAATCCAGATGGCCCGCGCCCACCCAGGCGATGTATGCCCAAACAGGTCTCCTGCGACCAGCGACAACGCATCCACCTCGCAGTAGCGGCTTGCTAGTAGAAACTGCAGCACCTCGGTCGGCAGATCCTCGACTGCATGCTGACGGGCCTCGGTGGCAATTTCATCCGCAATGGCCTTTGCTTCGACCACACAGCTTCCCGACAACCGCAGATGCCCCGCCGGGGAGAGAAAGCGCGTGCACCGGTTACCGAAGCTATCCAGGTACTCGTCCATCTTGAGTGCCTGCCCCACGCCGGAGTTTATATGCGCAGCCAGCAGCCTCTCTTCGCCTCGCCGCTGCCCATCGAGCGAAGGATGCAGCCGCAGCAGACCGATCATCGCAGCCTCACAAGGCATATCGAACTCAATAGCGAACTGGTTTTGAATCAGCATGCATCTCCCCTCGCTTGCATTCTATGCATATAGGTACGGCGCGCTGTACGACATCTTGCTGACGCATCGTTGCCATAATAAAAGGGCGAGCCGCCAAGGCCCGCCCACTTCATTTGAAAACCAATACGCCTTACTGTGCCGCAACTGCTTCGGTTGCCCCTGCCTTCAGTGCTGCGGCTTTGTCCGTTTGCTCCCAGGTAAAGTCCGCACCCGTTCGGCCAAAATGTCCGTACGCCGCCGTTTGCTTGAAGATCGGTCGGCGCAACTGCAGCGTTTCGATGATCCCTTTCGGGGTCAAGGCAAAGTTGGCCCGCACCAACTCTTCAAGCTTGTCGGCGTCTACTGTGCCCGTGCCAAAGGTATCCACCAGCACGCTTACCGGCTCGGCCACGCCGATTGCATAGGCCAACTGTACCTCGCAGCGTTCCGCCAGGCCGGACGCGACGATGTTCTTCGCTACATACCGCGCCATGTACGCCGCCGAGCGATCGACCTTGGTCGCATCCTTGCCCGAGAACGCACCGCCGCCATGCCGTCCCATGCCGCCGTACGTGTCCACGATGATCTTGCGCCCCGTCAGCCCGGAGTCGCCCATCGGCCCGCCGACTACGAAGCGTCCCGTTGGATTGATGTGGAACTTCGTTTGACCATCGAGCAGCTCTGCCGGGATGACCGCGCGGATCACGTGCTTCTCCACATCCGCGCGGAGCTGGTCGTTGGTTACGTCCTCGTCATGCTGCGTTGAGATCACCACCGCATCCACCCGCGCCGGCTTGCCTACCTCGGCATACTCGACCGTCACCTGGCTTTTACCGTCGGGACGCAAATACGGCATCAATCCCGATTTGCGCACCTCCGAGAGCTTTTCGCTCAACCGGTGCGCCAGCGAGATGGGCAGGGGCATCAGCTCCGGCGTCTCGTTGGTCGCGTACCCGAACATCATGCCCTGGTCGCCCGCGCCGCCCGTATCGACGCCCATGGCGATGTCGGGGGATTGCTTGTTGATTGTCGAGATTACCGCGCACGTATTGGAGTCGAAGCCATACGACGAATGCGTGTAACCGATCTCGGCGACGGTCGACCGCACCAGATCCTGGAAGTCCACATAGGCCTTGGTCGTAATCTCGCCCGCAATCACTACCAGCCCGGTGCAGGTCAAGGTCTCGCACGCTACGCGGCTCATCGGGTCCTGCTTCAAACACGCATCGAGGATCGAGTCCGAGATCTGGTCGGCAATCTTGTCCGGATGCCCTTCTGTGACAGACTCACTGGTAAACAAAAAACGGTCGCGTTTCGCCAAAACGAACTTCCTCCATATCAGGTACACCTGGTGCGCATCGAGTCCGCGCACAACAACTCCTTATCTTACCCGTTTGCCACTGTTCCGGGAACGCGCACGATTTACGATCAAACGCTGCGCCTTTTGTGGCTTTTGCGTACAGCTTTACAATGTGCGCGATGACGTACCCGGAACTCAGGCAATGACTTATGTTCTTCTACAAAGCCCTCCTGCAGATAAGATGGCAGCAATCCCCGCCACAATCTCGGCTGGGCTCATCCTCCCCATGCTCCCTACTCAGCCTCTCACCGATCCGCGCAGCCCGGCTACCACCCCTGGTGTTCCGCGCCTGCCTCTGCTCCGGGCGCTCACCTCGGTTCGCTTCTTCGCCGCGGCCCACGTCGCGCTCTATCACCTCGTCCGCCCCTTTAGCCGGTGGGGTCTCTTCGCCGCAGCTATAGGCGCCGGCTACACCGGGGTCAGCTTCTTCTTCTTTCTCTCCGGCTTCATCCTCACCTATGCTCATGCCGCCGAGTACGAACGCGGCCGCGGCAACCCGCGCAAATTCTTCTTCGCCCGCTTCGCCCGCGTCTACCCCGTTTATCTTGTCTCCACGCTGTTTGCCGGCTTCGTCTATGCCGATCAGTTCCACTCCCATGTGCATATCCTGGCCTTCGTCGCCGATCTCCTGCTGCTCCAGTCCTGGTCCATGCGCATGATCAACTTCTTCAACGCCAGCGCCTGGACGCTCTCCTGCGAAGCCTTCTTTTATCTCGTCTTCCCCTTCGTTCTGCTCGCCATTCGCCCGCGCACCCGGCGCTCGGCCCTCGCCTGGATCGCCCTCTTCTATCTTCTCGCCATGGCTGCGCCGCTTCTGCTCTGGCGTCTCTACCCGGACGCCTCCTGGACCGAAACCTTCGACCGCGTCCGTGGCCTCGACACCGTCTTCCTCATCAATCGCCTGCCCATCTTTGCCCTGCCCGAGTTTCTCGCCGGAATGTCTCTCGCCTGGCTCTTCCTCCGCTTCCGTCCTTCTCCCAAAGCCGCTGCCCTCTGCGCCGTTACCGGCTCAGGGATGCTGGCGCTGGCTCTCTGCTTTGCCGATCACCTGCCCTACGTAGCCCTGCATAATGGCCTGCTGATTCCTCTCTATGCTCTCCTGCTGCTCGGTCTTGCAGAAAACAACCTGCTCTCCCGTCTGCTTTCTGGACCCATCCTCGTCCTGCTGGGCGAGTCCAGCTACGCCCTCTACCTCATCCACATCCTTATCAATTCGTTTGCCTTCCGCTTCGGCTACGACCAAAGTCTGCCTGAGGCCGCCGTTAACCTCTTGCTCGCGACCTGTCTCGCTATCCTCATGCACCTCTATATTGAGCGTCCCTGCCGCCGCGTGCTGCTGGAGTGGTGGGCGCGCCGCCACCCCTCGCAGATGCAAACCGTTTGAACTCTCTTTCTCCTTATCGTCCGTTCCGAAGAAAACTTTAGCCTGGATGCACTTTTATTTTTTTGCTCCAATCGATGGGCATGCATGGCTGACCAGGTCCCGCACCTGAGGTCTACGTGACTCGGCCTTATCAGCCGCTTCGCTACTCTAGGACGAATGCGCCGTCTAAGGGTCCATGGGGAGTGCTGCAGGTGTCGGTACGGATTGGGTGGAATCGCTGGTAGAAGATTTTCGCCCAGAGAGCATTACGTGCAGGACGATATGGGGTTACGGCAAGTGGGCTTTGCAGTTCGCCCCGGCACGCCACATCGCGTTTGGCGTTGTGACTGAGGGCCGTTGCCAGATTGCTGATGAGTGGGGTCAAGCCATCTCCCTCTGCCGTGGGGACTTTCTAGTCACAGCACCCCCGAACGGATGGATGCTTACTGCAGAAGAGCAGGATTGCCGGAAACTGCAAACGATTCCCCAGTTCGTGGGTCCGACACTGCGCCAGGCAGGATTTATAGACGGCTCACCGACAGAATGCATTGCCGCTGGATTCGCTTCGTTGCTTAATGAGCAGGAATATTTGCAAGGCTGGATCGGACACGGGTTTGTTATTCGAGAGGAAGCAGCCCGCACGGTGAAGAGCACGCTTGTGTGCCTAGAAGAAGAAGCTCGGGCAACAACGGGGGCTTCGTCATCGATCCAGCGGCGGCTTCTGCAGGTGCTTTTGCTTCAAGCGTTTCAGGCAGAGTCCAGCTGCCTAGGCAACATTGCCCACGGGCAGGATTCAGCAGCAAAAGGACTGTTCACCGCGCTTCGGGCGATGCAGTCGCAGCCGGCGGTGGAGTGGACGGTAGCCACCCTTGCCGCAGTCGCATATATGTCCCGGTCAGTGTTCGCCCGGCGTTTCGAGCAGATGCTCGGTCTCTCTCCTATGCGCTACCTGCGGGAACGACGCATGTTGCAAGCCAAGACCGCGCTTCTGAACGGGATGCCAGTAAAGCATGTGGCGACACAGGTGGGCTATCGCTCCGATAAAGCATTCAGCACGGCATTTCATCGTCGTTTCCAACAAACTCCCGATGGCTTTCGGCGCGTGGCAGTAAGTCCGGAACAACAGGACGCCTGAGGAGCATTCCGGGACGACTGAGAACCTCCGTCTCAGCCTGACAGCAATCTATGTAGGGCAGGAGGCTTTATGCCCGAAAAGGTTGAATTCAACAGCTATGACCGTCGTTTTAAGTTGCGCGGCTTTCTATTTCGTCCCACGGACGGAAAAGGCGGTACGCCCATCGTAGTTATGAGTGGCGGGTACGGCGATAGTGCCGAGCGCATGTTTCCGACTGCAGAAGGCCTGGCCAAAGCCGGTCTCGGCGTCCTGCTCTATGAACATCGCAACACCGGCATCAGCGAAGGTGAGCCTCGGCTGGAGGTTGACCCCATAGCCCAGGTCCGGGATATGAGCATGGCGATTACCTTCGCACAAACGCTTCCAGGCTTCGATGGGGAGCGGCTTGGTCTTTTCGGCACAAGTTTCAGTGGCGGCCACGTACTGGCAGTTGCCGGCCCGGACAAGCGAGTGAAGTGCGTCGTCGCCTGCAATCCCTGGATCGCCGGATACGAGATCGTCCTGAGCGGTGCCGGTTCAAAGGGTATACAGGGCTTTACGGAGCTGGTTCAGCAGGAACGGCGCAACCTTCTGAAAGGCAAGGAACCGACGCTGATGGTGTTGGGCCGGACGGAAGACGATCCATCGCAGGAACCTTCGTTATTCAGAGACAACGCGGCCATGAACTACTACGCGAGCGGTCCGGCGGGCTCACCCGCAAGCTGGAAGAACGAGCTTACGGTTTACTCCCTTTCCTATGCTTTGGAGTACGACGTGCGTCAGTACGCAAAACGGATCAGCCCCACACCGCTTCTTCTGATGGTCGCGGCCGCAGATCATACGATGCCTGCTTCGCTCGGGTTCGAGTTCTACAATGACGCGCTTGAGCCGAAGAAGCTGGTCGTGCTGCCGGGTGGGCACTACGACGCCTATATGCGGGACGGCTCGCTGGATTTGGTCATCCAGGCCTCTGCCGAGTGGTTTCAGTCTCATCTGTAGAGCAGGTGGTCCCGTCAGGAAACGGGCGATAGAGCACGCTGAGAGCCTGTCTAAGAACCTGTTCACGATCTTCTGAGTATCAGGATGAGGAAGGCGAGGTGGACCATTTGCAAGCTGGTGTTGCGCTTTCGTTCGCAATTCTTCCAGAGTCTTCTGCACTTGTCGAGCCAGGCGAAGGA
>CALMVK010000002.1 GCA_937873145.1 uncultured Granulicella sp.
GCAGATTCCCTTCGGGAATGACAACAACGCAGATTCCCTTCGGGAATGACAACAACGCAGATTCCCTTCGGGAATGACAACAAAGAGGTACGGTCGATAGACTTGCACTCTTGATCCTAGACTTCAGCTTTCCTCTCTGCTGCGGGCCAGGTGGGCGGAGATGAGAGCCGCATCGATGATGACGAAGAGGCCTTTGCCGCGCGTGAGGACCGTGCCGTCCGCAGCGGCAAGCTCGGCGGTGTGGAAGAGTTTGCGGCCTTCGCGGCGGAGATGCCGTGCGGTGAGCGTGAGCGGGGTGTGCAGAGGGGCGGGACGAAGATAGTCCGTCTCGAGGTGGCGGGTCATGGCGAGTACGTTTAGGGGACGATTGAGTTTGCTCATGGCCTCGTCGAGCAGGGTGGCGAGAATTCCGCCATGGATGTAGCCTGGAGGGCCTTCGTGATAGCGGCCGAGATTGACGAGGGCAGAGGCGGTAATCAGGCCGGGTTCCGGGGCGTGCACGGTGAAGGCGAGGTGCAGGCCTTGCGGGTTGTCGGGACCGCAGCCGAAGCAGAAGCTGGTGCGCTCGTCGATGGTGCGGGCGTGCTCGGGGGCGAGGCCGGCGGGTAAGTGGGACGCGGAGGACATGGAGTGAGGATACGGGAGGGCTCGAGCGGAACCAAAACACTGGTTTCCGTTTTGCTCAAGGTGCAAGTCGCTTCAGCAAGACAGGCAACTTCAGAGCTTCTTCAAGTATTCCTTGGCCTGGGCTAACTCGGGGAAGAGGCGTTCCTCGGCCTGGAACTCGCGGGAGTGGACGCAGCGTCGGCCGGCTTTGACCCGGACGGGATGCTTGAGGTGAAGCATCTCGTGATACAGCAGGTACTCGATGGCGCAGCGCGGGGTGTCCGGCTGGTCGAAGACGCGGGAGACGACGATGGTGTTGTGGGCGGCGTCGTAGTGGCCGAGCATGCGGCGCGCGGCGTGGGCGGACCAGGTCAGCGTGGGCCGGCCGAGCAGACCGTGGAAGAAGCGGGTGTTCAGGCTTTCGAAGACTTCGTCCAGATTGTAGTGGCGGCCAAGGTGGGTCGAGATGCGCTTGCGTCCGCGGGTGATGCGGATGTGTTCGGCACCCTTGGCCACGGCTTCGGACGAGACGTAGCGGCGATAGCGGTCGGCGTGGGTGGGCTCGATCGGCTTGCGGTAGAGCTTGGCCAGCAGGATGTGGGCGATGGCGCGGTGGACGGGCTCGGGAGAAGCTTCGAGGAGGTCCGAGAGCCGCACATGCAGCGTGCCTTCGCGCAGGCGGATGGTGGTGTTGAGCGAGGTGAAGCGGCGAAAGCGGATGTCCAGGGCAGGCATAGGGGCGCGTGGCCGGAGCTCGCGGTACTGCTCTGCGAAGATGTCGATCAGCGGCACGGACACGTTTGAGATTAACATGCAGGAGCCGGCGCCGAGGTTACGGCAAGCTCAAGAGTGAGGTGCTTTGCCGTCGTCCTTGGGCGGCGGATGGGCCAGGAACCAGGCTTTTTGGGACTCCATCAGCTCCGTCGCGCTCTGGTGCACGTCGTTCAGCGATTCGAGGGCGAGCTTGCGGGCCAGCGTGTAGGTGGGGTGCACGGGAGGAGACTTGAGCGCGGTCCCCCAGCGCTCGGTGGCGGCGATGAGTTTGGGCAGGACCTTGCGGATGTCGCGATGGTGCTTGTCATATTCGTCCAGGTTGTCGTCGAGGTCGTCGGCAATGGACGCGAACTGCTGCATCTGGTCGTCGATGTCCTGCTCGCGACCCGGGCGGCGCGCCCCCGTCCCGAGACGGTCGATCTCCTTCGTGCGCTGGTCCAGAAAGGCGATGAAAGCGAGCACGCGCTCCGGAGGGTAGTAGGCCGTGTCGCGCAGCTTTTCGACTTCGCCATCGGAGAGTGCGGAGTCGTGAGCTTGCGCAGCGAGGGGTTGCCTGAGCGGAAGGAGAAGACCCGCGACCAGCAGACGCAACACCGTTCTCCGGTTTGCGAGATTGTCGCTGAGCCCGTCCAGACGGAACATCAGTGCGCGAACACCTGCGACAACAGCTCTTCATGCACCTTGTTCAGCTGCTTCATCGTCGTCTCGAAGACCGTCCGGTCTTCATCGGAGACGGCGTGCATGGCTTGTTCGAGACGATAGGTGGCGGCATGCACCACTATCTCCGCCTCCTTGAGACGCTTGCTGTCCCTGGCCATGCCGGTGTGGGCGCGGTCCGTGAACGCCTGGACGCGCTTCATGCTGGCGAAGGCCTGCTCCATCTCGCCGGCGGAGATCTGATGCCCGGCAAGCTCGATGTAGGCCTGGACCAGCTCGGTATAGAGGTAGCACTGTTCGCGGGCGCTGGCATGTTCTGCGTGGGCTTCCAGTTGGGCCAGTTCCGCGGAGTCGAGCGCAAGGCCGTTTGAGGCAGCAAAGGCGGGGGAACACGAAACGATCAGAACGAGGGCGGCACGTGCGGGGAGAAATCTCATGGGTGCACCTGCTGCTGTGGGGCGGGTTCGCGTCACTTCGAGTGTTCGAGAGCCACAAGGCGGTGTTGAGCCTCGAACTCCTCATCGGGGTTGCTGCCGTTCGATGCCGCCAGGAACTCTCTGTAGGCCTGCTGCGCAAGCTTCGTGTGGTGCAGCTTGTCCTGTGAGATGGCCGTCAGGAAGAGGATCGACACCGAAGTTGGCAGAACTGTAGCACGCACATTGATGGCATGCAATGCACCGAAGGGATCATTGTTCTGCGTGCAAACAAAGGCTAGTTCTCCCGCCATTTGGCCGAGGTCGGCGGAGGTAGGGAAGAGTGCGGGCTGAGCGACGAGCGGGGCGAGCACGCTTTGCGCTTCGGGAAAACGCTTGAGGTGGATGAGAGCGCGGGCGCGGTCCTCGGCGAGGTCGGTGTTTTTCGGGTCCTGCGCGGCGAGGCGGGTGAGCAGAGGCTCGGCTTTGGCATCGGCTCCGGCGTCCAGGTAAAGATCCGCGAGCAGGCGGGTGACGTTGGCGTCCTGCGGCTGGGCCTGGTGCAACTGCTCCATGAGGGCGACGGCTTCGGGTGTTTTGCCTTGCGCGCGGTCGAGGGCGGCGACGAGAATGGGTTCGGCTTCGGTGGGGCGCTTTTGCGCGAGTAGGAGATGCGCGAGCGCGGCGGAGGCGGCGGGGTCGTCCGGACGAGTGGCGAGCAGATGGCGGTAGGCGGCCTCGGCGTCGGCGGAGTTGCCGGGCGTGGCCTGGGCGAGCTGGGCCGTGAGCAGAGTGTCGTCAGGGGTTTCGGGAGAGAGCTTGAGGGCTTCGAGGAGTTCGGCGCTCGAGTCTGCGGGATGCGACTTGGCGTCCAGCCGGGCGAGGGCTCGCCAAGCGCGGGCACGAAGGGCGGCGTCGCTGGCGGAGAGTTTGGTGGCGGCCAGGAAGGTGGCGCGGGCGTCGTCGAAGCGTCCGGCGCGGGCGAGCAGCAGGCCCAGCGCGACCTGGGGCTCGGCGAAGGTGGATTCGTCTGCGATGGCGGTGCGGTAACTCTGTTCGGCGGCGGAGGTTTGGTCGAGAGCGTCCTGGGCGGAGCCGAGGTCGTACAGCAGGCGGGCGTCTTTGGGGCTGGCGGCCGCGAGAGGGGTAAGGAGCTTCAGGGCGCGCTCGAAGTCGTGGGCTTCGAGCGCCGCGTTGGCCTGCGTGCGCTGGGAGGTTTGGGGAGCGGGCTGGGTGTGGACGTCGGTGTTGAAGTCCTGCGCGAGCGCAGCGGGAAAGGAGAGAGCGAGGGCGAGGAGAAGGGTTTTCACGCCGGGACCTCAACCTCGTCCGGTTGCGGGGTGGTGTGGAGAACCGGCGCGAGCCAGTGGCCGGTGTGGCTGGCGGGGTTGGCGGCGATCTCTTCGGGGGTGCCGACGGCGACGACCTGGCCGCCGGCGTCTCCGCCCTCCGGGCCCATGTCGATGACCCAGTCGGCGGATTTGATGACGTCGAGATTGTGCTCGATGACGAGGAGCGAGCCGCCGCCTTCGATGAGTTTGTGGAAGGCGGCGAGAAGTTTGGCGACATCGTCGAAGTGGAGGCCGGTGGTGGGCTCGTCAAGAATATAGAGGGTGCGGCTTCGGGCGCGGGCTGCGGCCTCGTTTGAAGACCCGCTGCGATTGACGATGGAGCGAGCGGTGGCGAGGTGAGAGGCGAGCTTGACGCGCTGGGCCTCGCCGCCCGAAAGCGTGGTGGCGGACTGGCCGAGGCGGACGTAGGAGAGGCCGACCTCGTCGAGGACGTAGAGCTTGTCGACGATCTTGGGGTGGCCGGCGAAGTAGACGAGGGCTTCCTTGACGGTCATGTTCAAGACATCGAAGATGTTTCGATTCTTGTACTTGATGTCGAGGATGGCGGGTTTGTAGCGGGTGCCGTTGCACTCCTCGCAGGGCAGCTCGATGTCGGCGAGGAACTGCATTTCGACCGTGACGGTGCCATCGCCTTCGCAGACATCGCAGCGGCCTCCGGGGACGTTGAAGGAGAAGGCTCCAGCGGCGAAGTTCTTGCGTTTGGCGTCGGGCTGCGCGGCGAAGAGGGCGCGGATGTCGTCGAAGGCCTTGATGTAGGTGACGGGGTTGGAGCGCGGGGTGCGGCCGATGGGGGACTGGTCGACGAGGATAACGTCGTTGAGGTGCTGGACGCCGGCGAGGCCGCGGTAGAGGGAGCTTGGGTCTCCGGATTCGGTTTGGCCGAGCGCTTGCTGGAGCGCGCGGTAGAGGACCTGGTGGACGATGGTGGATTTGCCGGAGCCGGAGACGCCGGTGACGCAGCAAAGCAGGTTGAGGGGGATGTCGAGGTCGACGCCGCGGAGATTGTGGATGCGGGCTCCGGTGAGTTGGAGGTGCTCGCGGCCGGGCTCGCGGCGGGCCTTGGGGACAGGGATGGTGAGGCGGCCCGAGAGGTACTTGCCGGTGATGGAGTTGGGGTCTGCGGTGACCTTGGGGACGGTTCCGGCGGCGAGGAGTTGGCCGCCAAGCTCGCCTGCGCCGGGGCCGAGGTCGAGGAGGTAGTCGGCGGCGCGGATGACGTCGGGGTCGTGCTCGACGACGAGGATGGTGTTGCCCAGGTCGCGGAGGTCTTCCATGATGCGGATGAGCTTGGCGGTGTCCCGGGTGTGGAGGCCAATGGAGGGCTCGTCGAGGACGTAGAGCGCGCCGACCAGCCGGGAGCCGAGGGAGGTGGCGAGCTGGATGCGCTGCGATTCGCCGCCCGAGAGAGTGGAGGAGAGGCGGTCGAGGGTGAGGTAGTCGAGGCCGACCTGCTCGAGGAAGCGGGTGCGCTGGCGGACCTCTTCGAGCACTTTGCCGGCGATTTCCATTTGCGCGGGCGAGAGGGTGAGGCCGTCGAAGAAGGCGGTGGCGGCGGTGATGGTGAGGGCGGTGACTTCGCTGATGTTTTTGGGGGCTTCGGAGCCGGAGCGGAGATTGACGGCGCGGGCCTCGGCGCGGAGACGGGAGCCGCGGCAGTCGGGGCAGGTGGCGTAGCCTCGGTATTTCGACAGAAAGACGCGGACGTGCAGCTTGTATTTTTTCTGGTCGAGCTCGGCGAAGAAGCCGCGAATGCCGGGAAAGGTGCCGGCGCCATCCTCGATGACACGCTGCTGGGCGGGAGTGAGGTCGTACCAGGGAACGTTGGTGGGGATGCCGGCGGCTTTGGCGGCCTTCTTCATCTCGGCGTGGAGGGGCCGGTATTTGCCGCTGGCCCAGGGATGGATGGCGTTGTCGTCGAGGGACTTGGCGCGGTCCGGGATGATGAGCGCGGGGTCGAAGTCGATGGTGTTGCCGAAGCCCTGGCAGCGGGGGCAGGCGCCGAAGGGATTATTGAAGGAGAAGAGGCGCGGCTCGGGCTCGCGGTAGGCGCGGTGGCAGGAGGTGCACTCGAAGGCGGAGGAGAACCGCTTCGCGGCGTTCTCGTTGTCGGGGCTGTTCAGGTGGTGGAACTGGATCTCGCCGGCCTCGCGGTAGCCGGTCTCGATGGCGTCGACGAGCCTGGAACGGATGTCGGGGGAGAGGGCGAGGCGGTCGACGAGGACGAAGATGGGCTGCGAGAAGTCAAGTTCGAGGAGCGACTCTGGGGTGGAGAACTCGACGATGCTGCCGTTCTGGAAGAGGCGGTTGTAACCACGGCCGCGGAGCTCGATGAGGCGGACTTTGAGGGCGTCGGTGAGGGTTTCGGCGGCGATGTTGCCGGTTGGCTTGGGGGCGGAGCTTGCGGCTTTTTTTGAAGCACGCTTGACGGGCTTTGGAGCTTCCGGCTGCTCGGTGGAGGCGGGCTGCAGGGGTTCGAGTTTGATCGCGGCGCGGACGATGGGGAAGAGCGCGTAGATGCGCGTGGCTTCGGGAAGCGCGAGCATGGTGGCGACGACTTCGTCGACGGTGTCGCGCTGGACGACACCTCCGCAGTGCAGGCAGGTGACGGTGCCGCAGCGCGCGAAGAGCAGGCGGAGGTAGTCGTAGATCTCGGTCGCGGTGGCGACGGTGGAGCGTGGGTTGCGGGTCTGGTTCTTCTGCTTGATGGCGATGGCAGGGGCGAGGCCATCCATGTGGTCGACGTCGGGCTTTTCGATGCGCTCGAGGAACTGCCGCGCGTAGGCGGAGAGGGATTCCACGTAGCGGCGCTGGCCTTCGGCGTAGACGGTGTCAAAGGCGAGCGAGCTTTTGCCCGAACCGGAGACGCCGGAGACGACGGTCAACGTATTGTGCGGGATGTCGACATCGATGCCCTTGAGATTGTGGGTGCGCGCGCCGCGGATGGTGATCTGGTCGGTCGCCGGCGGGTGCGACAGCACGGCTGTGTTCTGGTCGGGCGTTTGGGTCTCGAGAGTCATGGCCACTCTCTATTGTCGGATAGATGGGCCGGGATTGCGAATGTTGGAACTGTAGCCTGAGGGATTTGGATTAGAGGAGATGCAGGTTCTTCAGATCACGTGCTCCATGGGCAAGTCGGTACAGAGTAATGCCGCGCTCAGTCGGAAGATAGAACAGGAGCCATCGGCCAAACGGCAGGCTCACTGGAAAGCGTCGGATTCGTTTTGCTATTGGCGCCGTGAAATTGCACAGAATACCCATGGAAGGCGAAGCTAAGAGCAGGCTGGATGTGTGCTCTAACGACTCGAGAAATCGGTCTGCCGATCCCAGCCCAGATTCCATCCACAAGTAGGTCCACTCGCGTTCTATGTCTTTGCGCGCCTTGGCGCTCGTGGCGACGGCACGGGTCACCCGTCGATTCCGGCTTGCCTGTGCAGTTCCAATCGAAGATTGCGCCAACTTTGCGCAGTCATCTCGATTTCGTCTCCAGAGTCGACCCCTTCGAGTACGTAGGCTTCGAGTTGCTGTTGGGCGTGGCGTTTTTGATCCTGATGAACAAGCCGGGTCAGATACTCCGTTGCGTCGCGATAGCTGTGCTCGCGCACCTCGGCTTCTACGACCGCCATGACCTCATCCGGGATAATCACATTCGCCATTGTGCACACTCCTTACTGAGGATCAAACGGGACTGAACCAAAATGCAACTAGGATTCGACAGGTTGGGTGCGGAAGATCTCTAACAGGAGGAGGCAAGCGCCGACCACGATGGCCGAGTCGGCTACGTTGAAGTCCGGCCAGTGATAGTGGATGATGCGGACTTCGAGGAAGTCGATGACGTAGGAGAAGCGGATGCGGTCGTAGAGATTGCCGATCGCCCCGCCGAGGATGAGACCTAGGGCGACGCCGCTGGGGGTGAAGATGCGGCCCATCTGCCAAATCATCCCGAGCACGACGATGACGGCGATGATGGAGAAGGCGATGAGGCCGTTGCGGACGAGGACGGGGGAGAGCGACTCGGCGAAGAGGGAGAAGGCGGCGCCGGTATTGAAGACGTGCGAGATGCGGAAGACGTTGGGGATGACGGTGAGGAAGTGGCCGCGTTCGATGTAGTTCGAGACCCAGATTTTGGTGAGGCGGTCGAGGAGAATGATGACCACGGCGATGAAGAAGATCCAGGGGCGGGCGTCGCGGGTGCGGACTGGTTGGGTGCTCACTGGACGGTCTCCAGGGGAGTGGCGTAGGCCGGGTAGCCGATGGCTTCAAGGGCTACTGCGCAGCGGAGGCAGACGGTGGGGAAGCGGGGGTCGGCGGCTACGTCGGGGACGTAGCGCCAGCAGCGCTCGCATTTGGGAGCTGAGCTCGGCATTACCTCGCTGAATTCGAAGCCATCGAGCGAATCTTCTGCTTGCTGCTCGCGTAGCCAATGAGGAGTAACAAATCCATCTGAATTCAGGTTGGTTTCCAACGGTGTCGTCATCGTCGACAGCACTTCTTCGTTAGTCTTAGAACTGAGAACCACCGAGACAGATGATGTATTGAACAATTCAGGAAGAGCATTTTCATACTTGGAGAGCAGGGCATATATTTGGCCACTAGCCTCAATTTTGACCTCAGCTTCCAGACTTTTTCCAATTGACTTCGAGGCGCGTAGGGTTTCGAGCTTCGATAGGATTTGCGCGCGAAAATCAAGAAGGTGACGCCACTCAGACTCAATCACACCCGCGTTCCCAGGGATGATGTCGGATACCTTCGAAAAGCGTGTCAGATGGACGCTTGCCTTTCTATCTGTCACCGCAGGGAGCAGCGGCCAGACTTCGTCGGCGGTGAAGCTGAGGATGGGGGCGATGAGCCGGACGAGGGCCTCCGCGATGCGCCAGAGGGCGGTTTGCGCGGAGCGGCGGGCGGGGTTGTTGGGGGCGAGGGTGTAGAGGCGGTCTTTTACTACGTCCAAATAAAGCGCCGAAAGGTCGGTGTTCACGAACTCGTTGAGGGCGTGATAGGCGCGGTGGAACTCGAAGTCGTCGTAGGCTTTGCGGATGGAAGCATCGAGCTCCGCGGTGCGCGCGAGGATGTACTGGTCTAAAGGCTCCATCGCAGAAAACGCGATGGAGTGTGTCGCCGGGGTGAAGTCGTGGAGATTGCCGAGCAGGAAGCGGAGCGTGTTGCGCAGCTTGCGGTAGTTGTCGCCGACGCGCTGCATGAGGGGTTCGCTGGCGGCAACGTCCTCGCGGAAGTCGACGGAGGCGACCCAGAGGCGGATGATCTCGGCGCCGAGACGCTTGGCGACATCGACGGGGTCGACGCCGTTGCCGAGGGATTTTGAGAAGGCGCGGCCCTGCTCGTCGAGCGTCCAGCCGGAGGTCGCGACCGTGCGGTAGGGCGCGATGCCGCGGAGGGCGACGCTGGTGAGCAGCGAAGAGTGGAACCAGCCGCGGTGCTGGTCGCCGCCCTCGGTGTAGAGGTCGGCAGGGAAGCCGAGTTCGGGTTCGACATCGAGGACCGCGTGCCAGCTTGCTCCGGACTCGAACCAAACGTCGAGGATGTCCATCTCTTTGCGGAACTCGGACAGGTCGGCGTTGCCGCAGGAGGCGCACTGGGTTCCGGGGGGTAGAAGCTCGGCCGGAGTTTTGGTGTACCAGGCGTCGGCGGAGTGTTGGCGAAAGAGCTCGACGATGCTGCGGTTGACGGTTTCGGATTGCAGAGGCGCATGGCAGCGGTTGCAGAGGAAGACGGCGATGGGGACGCCCCAGATGCGCTGGCGGGAGATGCACCAGTCAGGCCGGGTGGCGATCATGTTCGAGATGCGCTCTTCGCCCCAGGCGGGGTCCCAGGTGACGGTCTTGATCTCGTCGAGGGCTCGCTGGCGGAAGGTGGTCTGGCTTCCATCGGGCGCGGTGATCGGGGTTTCCATGGAGATGAACCACTGCTCGGTGGCGCGGACGATGACCGGATTGTGGCAGCGCCAGCAGTGCGGGTAGCTGTGCTCGAAGAAGGTGGCGGAGAGCAGGGCGCCGCGCTGGCGGAGCAGCTCGGTGATGGCCTGGTTCGATTCGAAGACGGTCTGCGACTCGAAGGTCCACTGGCCGTCGGGCAGGTTGCGCTGGCGGCCTGCGTTGTCGACGTACTGGAGTTCGGGGAGGTTGTAGCGTTTGCCGGTGTAGAAATCGTCGACGCCGTGGGCGGGCGCGGTGTGGACGGCTCCGGTGCCCTGGTCGGCGGTCACGTAGTCTGCCAACACGCCGTGGATCGTGCGGTCGAAGAAGGGGTGCTGGAAGGTGGTTCCGTCGAGATGTGCTCCCTTGAATTGGCTGATCTGGTTGGCGTCGGGAAGGTTGCACGTCTGCTTGACCTGTTCGGAGAGCGAGGCAGCAACAATGTAGACATTTTGGTCGAGGCTTTGCAGTTCCACGTACTCCAACTCTGGATGGAAGGCTACGGCCTGCGACGCGGGAATGGTCCAGGGCGTGGTGGTCCAGATGATGGTGTAGACATTTTTTCCAGCGAGGGCTGGGTCGATCAGGGCAGGATCGCTGGTGAGCTTGTAGCGGACGTAGACCGAGGGCGAGGTGTGCTGCTCGTATTCCACTTCTGCTTCAGCGAGGGCGGTCTGGTCGTGGATGCACCAGAAGACGGGCTTCAGGCCTTTGTAGACGAAGCCTTGCTCGAAGAAGGCGTAGAAGGTTTCAAGGATGCTGGCCTCGTAGCCAAAGGACATGGTGAGGTAGGGATCGTTCCAGCGGCCGAAGACGCCGAGGCGCTGGAACTGCTGGCGTTGGAGGTCGACGTACTTTTGCGCGTACTCGCGGCAGGCGCGGCGGACGCTGATGGCGGGCATGTCGAGCTTTTTGCGGCCGAGCTGCTCATCGACTTTGATCTCGATGGGGAGGCCGTGGCAGTCCCAGCCGGGGACGTAAGGGGCATCGAAGCCGGCCATGGTCTTGGTCTTGATGACGAAGTCCTTGATGCACTTGTTGAGCGCGTGGCCGAGATGGATGGCACCGTTGGCGTACGGCGGCCCGTCGTGCAGGATGTACTTGGGCGCCCCGGCGCGGGCGGCGCGAATCTGTTCGTAGAGGTCGTCTTGGAGCCATTTTGCGAGGCGCGCCGGCTCGTTCTGCGGCAGGTTGGCCTTCATGGCAAAGGCGGTTTGGGGCAGATTGAGCGTCGCTTTCAGCGGCTTGGGCGCGGCCTTCGCAAGCTCTTCGGTTTCGCTTCGCACGTCAGACATGCTTCCTCTCGCTTCGGTAACCAGCTTATCTAGCCGTAAATTCTGATTGTATCGGGTGAAAGCGAGAGTTCGTTGGCGGTCGCCAAAGATGGAGTGCTGTCTGCGAGACCTCAAGGCCTTCTTGTGCGTCCAATTGTTGAGAGTGTCGGTCGTACACACGCTGGTACGATAGTTGATGGATTCGGCGTGTGTCGCGGTAACACTAACCGGCAGTCAGACCGAAATAGTTGAAAAGATGTCAGGTGCTGAGCGGAACACGATTCCCGGCCGGACGAGGGGCGAAACAAAGTTTATGGCGAACAATATCCGGTTATCTCCTGAAGAGGACGGCGATGTACCGAGGCCAAATCTGCAGCCGCTTGACTCCGTACGGCTGAGCGGGGATCTAGGCGAAGCTGATCAAGGTGTATTTCGGTCGCTTGTGAGCAGTGTTCGGGAGGTTTTTTTTCCGGCCAAGCTTCCGCCGCTTGAACTTACGTCCACCCCGATTCCGGTGGTGGACCGGATGGCGGTCAAGCGTGACCCGACCTCGACGGTTATTTCGACCGTAATTAATGTTGTGGTCATTGCGCTTCTGCTGTGGATTGCGGCCAAGAAGACGGGGATCATTGCTCCAAAGAAGGTTCAGGAGATTACGTTGGTGGAACCTCCTCCTCCGCCACCGAAAGCACCGCCGAAAGCCGTGGTGATGGGAGGCGGCGGCGGACAAAAGGGGCCGGCTCCGGTGAGCAAAGGCAATCCTCCAAAGTTTGCTCCGGATCGAATCAATCCGCCCAAGGCTCCTCCGCTTGAGGCGCCAAAGATCAATATTCCTGTCACGGTGGATGTGGACCAGAATATCAAAATGGCGAAGGTGGATGTTCCAAACCTGGGAATGCCGAACTCTCCCAATGTGGGAACTTCGCTAGGCAACGGACGAGGAACCGGGCTTGGGTCTGGCAATGGTAGCGGCATCGGCCCGGGCAGCGGCGGGAACATGGGTGGCGGGGTACGGCGCATTGGCGGTGGTGTTTCAGCGCCCGTAGTGTTGTTTGCGCCGGAACCGGAATTTTCCGAAGAGGCTCGAAAGGCGAAGGTGGCCGGAAATGTTCTGGTGTATCTGCAGGTAGACGCCAATGGCCGGCCGGCCCATGTGCGGGTGCTGCGGGGCATTGGACTTGGCCTGGATGAAAAGGCTCTAGAGGCGGTGCGCCAGTACAAGTTTAAACCTGCGATGGAGAACGGCCATCCAGTTACAGTGGAGATGAACGTCGAGGTCAACTTCCAGATCTTCTAGCTTCCGAAAGGATCAGGCTAATCGGCTCGAAGTTCCCAAGGGCTGAGATGGCTGTTATCACGCGACTGCCACCTGGAACCGATCCACCTGCTTTTCAAGCCGGACTGCCGTGCCGCGAAGGCTTTCAATTCCGGCTTTGGTGGTGGACATCTCTACCAGATTTTCGTTCGCGAGCGAGTGAATGGAGTCGAGGGATGCGCTAGACTGATCGGCTGCTGTTGCCTGCTGCGAGGCGGCGATGGCGATTTGAGTGATCATGCGGTCGACGCGCTCCGCCATTCCGATGATTCGCTCCAGTGCCTCTCCCGCCTGGTTGGTTGTGACGACTCCCTCCTGAACGGTTCCGGTGCCTGCAGCCATGCTGGCGATGGCGGTCCGTGTTCGGTCCTGGATGCCTTGAATCATGCTGGCGATCTCCCCGGTAGCCTGCGCGGTAGACTCTGCTAGCCGTCTGACCTCGCCGGCGACTACGGCGAATCCACGACCTTGATCTCCGGCACGAGCGGCTTCGATAGCGGCATTGAGCGCTAGGAGATTGGTTTTGCGGGCGATCTCGTCGATGACGGTGACGATCTGCGAGATACGTTTGGAATCGTCGCCCAGCAGGCCTACCGTGTTGCTGGTTTCGGTGACTGCCGATGCAATGGAGTGCATGGAGCCAAGCATCTGCTTGACGATGGTGCCTCCATCGCGCGCCGTTTGTGCCGCCGACCGTGCCGTCTCCGCCGCAGATTGGGTATGCCGCGAGACCTCGGCGATGGAGGCCGACATCTCCTGCATGGCCGTCGCTGCCTGCTGTGTCTGCTGCGCCTGCTGGTCGATGCGTCGATGCATCTGGTCGGAGGCCGAGCGCATGGAGACTGCGCTTGAAGAGAGTGTGCCGGCCGTGTTTGCCACTGTGCCAATGATGGAAGCCAACTCGCCCTGCATCGACTGCATGCCATGAGCGAGTGCACCGATCTGGTCAGCGGACTTGATTCCAAGCTCGGTCCCGGTCAAATCTCCGGATGCGATCGCTGCGGCCCGGACTGCAATTCTGCTGACAGCATTAAGGCGACGGGCCGAGAGCAAAGATCGCGTGACGCCGAGCAGAGCACTCAAGAGGGCTGCAATCCACAAAAAGTGCACAGCCGTTTGATTGCTGTCGATCAGGCTTTCGATCTTTTTCTCCCGGAGAGCTCTTTCGGTCTGGATCAGGGACTCGGTCGCCTGTTCAAGACCGGCGTGAAGAGGAAGAACATTCTGGACCAGCATGGTTTGCGCCCGCTGTCTGTCTGGACCGCCTGCCTCGGCCAGTTGATCGACCTGAATTTCAAAATTGGTAAATTCGCGAAGTTGAAAGGTGAGCTGAAGCAGCCGGGTAGTAGCTGAACCGGATTCTGGATCGTCGGCGAGATGTTGCAGATTGAACATCTCCTGCTCCAGCCGATGCCGAGCCTCGGCACCGCTGACGTCCGCTGTCCGGTGTACCTGGGTTTGTGGAGCTTCGAGGATGGACGATTCGAGGGCGAGGGTAGTCTCGGCAAGATTGGTGCGCAGGCTCTGGAGCTCATTCTCGAAAGCTCTCTGGTTAGCCGAGGACCTTTCGGACAGCCGAAGCACCTTGGCTAGACGCCATTGGGAGATACCCGCGCCGGCAAGCATGGCGAACACCAAAATTCCCGTGCTGACGTTCAGTCTTGTCTCAAGTTTCATTGTGTCCTCGCAGAAGCCCGGAGAGCGTCCGTAGCGTCCTTGAAGACCTTATCGGCGAGTTCCTGGAAAACTTTAGAGATCCTCGCGTTTTTTTTCCGTTTGAGAGAAGAAAGCTGGATCTATAGATGGTGACGCTTTATCTGCCGGCGAGAACCGGATCGGCGACTTCGTCGAAGGTGAGGTTTTCAGCAGGACTGCCCGTCTCCGCGCGCCAGGCGAGGAAAAGCTTGCCGTAGCTCTCGGTCAAGCAATCGGAGAGGTCGATGCCGAGATCGGCGAGGGTGGCGTCGATCCAGGCAGTTGGGCCCTCCAGCTCCGCAAAGGTTCCGATTGGGGTCTCGTCGAGTACCACGTGGGAGCCGGGCTGGCAGAGATGCGAGTACTCACTACGGTACTTTTCGTAGCGAAAGGCGGGTCGATACCCGAGGCGTCCAAAGATTTCGGCCAGGGCTGCTCCGTCAGCGACTTCAGACTCGGTCTCAATACGCACTTTGTAACGGCTGGTGCGGTCCTCGTGTTCGGGATGCCGCTTGTGGGTGACTGTGGCGCGACCACCGTACTCACGTAGGCGGAGTAGTTCCCCTTTCGCACGAAGTTCCCGGTCCGGTGTGTCGTAAAGCGTGTTCCGCTCGAGAGTGCGAGCGGTATCCAGATGGTAGCCAAGCTCGGAGAGACGCCGTTGAAGGGTGGATGGGGAGTGGACGCGGAACTTCAACTCGATCTCAGCAGCCTGCATGAGACGGAGTATACGGCGGAGCGTCTGTACTTTCCGCGCGATCTGTGACTTGATTGGGCATTTACGATGGTTTCTGTGGAATTACGGACTAAAACGGAACGCCTGGATGCTACTCGCCCACAGGCTATCGCGGAAGCAGCCAGGATCCTTCGTCATGGGGGGCTTGTGGCGTTTCCCACCGAGACCGTCTACGGATTGGGGGCGGATGCGTTTTCCGCATCTGCGGTGGAGGGCATTTTTCGGGCCAAAGAGCGCCCGCATTGGGATCCGTTGATTGTGCACGTCTTCGATCAGGCGATGCTGGAACGGGTCTGCTTTGTACCGCAGACGGCAAAGACGCTGATGGAGCGCTTCTGGCCTGGTCCGCTGACGTTGCTTTTGCCGCGGACGGCTGCGGTTCCGGATGCAGTCACTGCGGGGCGTGCGCTGGTCGGGGTGCGGATGCCGGCGCACCCAGTGGCGTTAGAGCTAATTCGGCGGGCCGGCGTTCCGATTGCGGCGCCAAGCGCGAATACCTTTGGCCATACCAGTCCGACGACAGCCGATCACGTTCTGGCGGATCTCGACGGCAAGATTGAGGCTGTGCTCGATGGGGGTTCAACCACGGTCGGTCTCGAGTCTACGGTGGCTGAGATTACCAGCCAGGGTGTGCGTATCTATCGGCCGGGGGCTATCGACCGGCAGATGCTCGAGACGGTGGTCGACTACGCGGAGATCTTTGTGCCGGGCGAACTCTCTCCCTCGGCTCCCGAAGCGCTTCCGTCCCCTGGTGTAGGTCTGCGGCACTATGCGCCGCGCGCCCGGCTGGTGTTGGTGGAAGCGGGGTACTCTGCGGCGGAGCGTGCCGACCGTCCATTGCAACTTGCTTTGGTGCGATCGATCGACCAGGCGTTTGATGGCGCGGGGACGATCGGTGTGATGCTTCCGGAGGGCTGGGACGGCTCCTGCGCGCAACGGGTGTATCGCTGGGGACCGTGGCAGGAACCGGAGAGGCTGGCGCAACGGCTGTTTGCGGGACTGCGCGAGCTGGACGACGCTGGTGCAAGCACGATCGTGTGTCCTGTTCCGGAGGTTTCCGGAGTTGGAGAGGCGATCCGCGACCGGCTACACAAGGCTGCCCGGCGCAGCTGACTACGTGTCTGTGCGTTCGCTCACTATCTCCAGGAAAATACTTTATCAAGTCTTGTGGCTCCTACGGTTCTACTGCTAGTACAAGCGAACTGCAGGCTTTACCTCGCTAGAAGGTAACTGCTAAAAGCCACCTAGTAAGTTGAATTGTTGGCAGCAATCCTATGAATATTCTTTTATTTTTGCTTAGAGCGCGACTTACAAGAGGAACTCTAACGCTTCTTGTGATTTACCTTAGCCTGCCAGGCTCGCGGCGAAGGCATCGAGGGATAGATTGCGAAGCAGGTTGCGGCGCATGCCACTAGTGACCTGGTCGAGGCCTCGGCTGGCATTTTCAATCCAGGCGAAAGAGACCGCGGCGGCGAGGCTCTCAAGTTCAGGGCGTATATCAGTGTTGCGGACCAGCTCTGGAGTGCCAGCCTGGAGCAGAAGGAGATCTTCAAGCACCAGGCCGAGAGTACGGAGGAGGGAGGTGGTTTTCAGTTGACCTTCAGCGCCGGCGCGGTAGGTTTCCGTCATCTTGAACAAGGGTGTGTGGTCGGGGTCGGTAAGGGCGGAGCGCAGCAGAAGAAGAGCGTCTGTGCGGGCGGCGATGTACTCAGGAAGATGGAAGCTAAGCGCTCGGCCGGCAGCCCCTTGAGCGAGGCGGGCGACCAGGGTGCGGTGAGCTGGCTGCCAGTCAGGGCGGCGATCGGCAAGCATCATCTCAAGATCCTCGATGGGCAAGGCACCAAGCCGAACGAGGGCGCAGCGCGAGCGGATCGTAGGTAGAAGCTCGCCGGGGTTCTCCGCACAGAGAATGAGGTGGGCGTAGTCCGGCGGCTCTTCAAGAATTTTGAGCAGCGAGTTGGCGGCTTCTTTCATGAAACTGGCAGCGGTAAGCAGGAAGACTTTGCGGGGAGCTTCGGCAGGAAGGTACTGCGAACTTTGGATCAGGCTGCGGACCTGGCCGAGTTTGATGAGGAGCTGCGGAGGATCGGGAGGGAGGATGAGCACGTCGGGATGCGGCTGGATGAGGACACGGGTGTCTTTCTGCTCAGTGGAAGTAAGCGCTTCACGAGCGGCGACGGCGGCTTCAACCTGGGCGGGAAGATCGATAGCGGAGGCGATGCGGGTGCAGTTTGAGCAGACGCCGCAGTAGGAGGCGAGCGACTGGCCGGTGGACCAAAGTTCGCGGGGCTGGCGCTCGCACTCCAGCGCAAGGGTGAGCATAAGCGCAAGGGTGTATTTGCCGGCACCCTGCGGACCGGCGAGGATCAGCGAATGTGGCAGGCGTCCGGAAGCGACCGCCATGCGGAGACCTTCGACAGCCTGGCTGTTACCGAGGAAGTCATGAAAGGTGGCCGGGAAGGTTGAAGGAAGACTCACCTTTTCATGATACGGCTTGGGTGGAAGTACTTTGTTTCTCGGAGGACGGACTTACGATTTATATGGAGTTTCTGCTTTGTTCTTGAGCGCTTCTAACCAGCACTGAAGATGCTCGCCCAATTTTTGATTACTATAAAGGGCGCTAATCAGAAATCCGGAAGAAGACTCCGTAAAAGAGACTTCTGTGTGATTTGTGCCAACTTGTTTTACATTCCACCGGGTGATGCCTTGATAGCCTGCCATGGTTCCGTAGAGCATGACGAGTTCTTCGGGAACTACTTTCGCCAAGCGCAGCTTATGCTGGATCCATCCGCCATAGGTGAGTCGAGTCTGCGCGGAGAACGGTCCTAGCAGCCTGGCGTTCTGCAGATACGGGTACCAACGCTCCCACTCCGACACGTTGGTCAAAATCGACCACACGTTGTGGAGCGAGGCGGCGATCCGCACTGAATGTGTGGCCTGAATCGGAGCCTTGGGAATCATCTGTTCGTTTCTAGCGAGTTGGGCAAGCTCGTCCATGGTCATTGCAGTACCTCGTTCTTTTCGGGAGCAAGCACTTTGAGAAGCAGCGCGATCCCCTCAGTTACGCTCATAAAGCCTTTCTCGGTTTTCATCCGTCCGCTGGCTTCTAGATCGATGAGGCCGTGAACGGAGGCGTAGAGCAGACCGGCCAGTGCAGGGGTAGGCACGGCGGGTAGAGCTCCGGCCTTTTGACACTCAGCGACGAGCAGCGCAAAAGCGGAGAAGGAGGCCATCGCAGCTTGTGAAAGCGCGCCTTCATGCTTTGCGATGTCTGGATCACTGAAAAGAAGCTGGTAGCGGCCTGGATAATCGCGGCCATACTGAGAGAAGGCTTGCAATGCGCGCTTCAGTTTGGTCAGCGGTTGCACCTTCTCCTGTCCGAATGCGAAGAAAGCCGCTGCCAGCTTCTGGAACTCCTGCGTGGCGAGTGCAGCCAGTAAACTGTCACGGTTTACAAAATGTTTGTAAGGTGCGTTGTGGGATACGCCGCTTACCTGCCCCACGGCACGAAGCGTGACGGCGCTCGTTCCTCCAGCATCGAGAAGTGCCGCTGCCGATTCGAGGATACGTTCACTGGTCTTCACCGAAGGATTTCCGCAGTCTCGGTTAGTTGAAGCTTCACCAGTGTCGCTGCATCTTCCCATAGCCTGACGGCTTTCTGCTCATCGTAGGAAGCCTTCGAGGATTTGGACGTGGTGAGCCTGCCAAGATTGGACTGAAGATACTGCCCGGATATTTCAGTAAACTCAGGGTCGACGGCAATGCGGGCTAAGGCGTTCCCTGAGAAAGCCAGGCTGCCGATCGTCACTCCAAGCTTCTGGAGCAGCCACTTCATCCCCCTCGTCCGCAGAAGCCAGGCGGCAAATGCGGGAGCTGTCCGGGTAAGACCTGTTTCTGGAATAAGGCCTGGGTCGAAGGCGATGGAAGCGAGATTGCTTCCTCGTTTGATAAGGCGACGATTTAGTTCATAACAGAACAACAAGGTGCAGAGTTTCGAAGTTGCATAGCGCACTCCGGCTGAACTTGCCTTTTTATTTTGTTTACCTTCGTTTGCGAGAGCGAAGGCATTCGGCTCGATGGCTTTTCCTACCATCTTGCCGTCCATCGTCTCCGGATCGTGGGTGCCACTCGCCGTGAAGACAACTCTGCCATGCTTGGTCAAGCAATCCAACAGCAGGTTTACCAGCAGAAAGTGGCCAAGATAATTGGTAGCAAAGGTCTCTTCATACCCATCTTTGCTGTACGAGATTGGTCCCCGGAACTGCGCGCCTGCGTTGCACAGCAAAGCATCCAGGTGCTCGATCTTGCCCTCAGCAATCAGCCGGTGAACGTCTTTGGCGGCAGAGCGTACTGAAGCAAGGGATGACAGATCCAATTGCACCGTTGTCACCTGAACGCCAAAGCGCGCATGGAGTTCTGATGCAGCTTTTTGAACGGTAGACGGATTTCTTCCGGCAAGGACGAGGTTCTGTTTCTTCGCAGCGAGGCATTTGGCTGCCTCAAATCCAAGACCTGCGTTTCCACCTGTGATGAACGTAGTTCCCATGGTTATCTTCCTTAGTTGACAAAGTACACTTTACAGGTTGACAGTGTCAACTACTTGCTTAGGTAAACGCGGGCATCCAGCTCCATTAGGAGGACGGCCTGCACGATGCGGGTGAATCGTTTTTCTGCTTTTGTGGACGGTTGTAGCAGGCGTTCAATCGAGGTGGTCGAGGGACTGAGCTGGTTCCCAAGCTAAAAGGCGCGGCGGCCTTCGAGCGAGCGGCTCATGGTGACCTCGTCGGCGTACTCAATATCGGAGCCGGCGGGAACTCCGGTGGCGATGCGGGTGACACGGAGGGCGGGCGCGGCTTTGTGGAGCTCGGCGCTGAGATAGACGGCGGTGGCTTCGCCCTCGGTGGTGGGGGAGGTGGCGAGGATGACTTCTTCTAACGGAATTCGGTCAGGGCCTTCAGTAAGGCGGGTGAGGAGATTGCTGATGCGCAACTGCTCCGGGCCGACGCCGCCGATGGGAGAGAGCGTGCCGTGCAGGACGTGGTAGACGCCGTTGTAGGTGCGGGTCTTCTCGATGGTGGCGATGTTGGTGGGCTCTTCGACGACGCAGACGAGGCGCTGATTGCGGGTGGGGCTGGTGCAGAAATTGCAAGGGTCGAGGTCGGTGATGTTGTTGCAAACGGAGCAGAGGCGAAGGTGTTTTTTGACCTCGCGGATGGCGTGGGCGAGCAGGTCGGCGTCACCGTCGGGCGAGCGGAGGACGTGGAAGGCCAGGCGCTGGGCGGTCTTGGTGCCGATGCCGGGAAGCTTGCGCAGTTCTTCGATGAGGCGGGCCATCGGCTCGGCGAAGCGGGTGCTGCCGGTGGAGGAAGCCAGGCTCAATCGGTGAGTCCGGGGAGGTTGAGGCCGCCCATCATGCCGGCGACGGAGGACTTCATGGCCTCATCGGCGCGGCGGCCGGCCTCGTTGATGGCGGCGGTGATGAGGTCTTCAAGCAGCTCAAGGTCGCTGGCCGAGGCACCCATGGCGGTGGGTTCGATGCGCAGGCGGAGAAGCTCCTTACGGCCGTTCATGCGAACGGTGACCATGCCGCCGCCGGATTGAGCTTCGACGATGGTTGCAGAGAGTTTCGATTCCATCTCGTCCTGCATGGCTTGCGCTTGGGACATCATGTCTTTCATTTTGCCGAGATCGGAGAAGTCCATTGGTGCCTCTTGGGGGATGGTTTGAGACTGGAAAAGCAAATACGGGGATTCTGGCTGCGCCAGAATGACGACTGGTGTTATGCGGGGATTCTGGCTGCTCCAGAATGACGGTTGGTGTTATGCGAGGATTCTGGCTGCTCCAGAATGACGGTTGGTGTTAGTTGTCGCCGCTGAGGTCGATGACGGTTTGAATCTCGGCGTTGAAGAGCTTTTGCGCCTGCTGGACTATGGGATGCTCAAGAGCCTTAGCCTGGGCGGAGCCGGTGCGCACCGTACGCGGCTTTTTCTGCACGGCTTTTGGAATGGAGGCTCCGGGGAGCAGAGTGAGTTTGGAGATGCCCAACGAGCGGAGGGCGGCGCGGACGATCTTTTCGGCTGCGGGATTGAGGACGGCGGGAAGCATGGTGGGGGAAAGTTCGGTCTGGACGCGGGCTTCGCCCTCGATGAGGGTCCAGGTAGCGGTGTCCAGGGCGTCTGCGGCGGAGGATTGGCGAGCCGCCTGGAGGGCTTCGACGGCAGACTTTTGGGGCACGGAAGGATCTGCTGAGAGTGCGGCCTGAGGTGTGGGAGTTGGCAGCTCTGGGGCAGGCGGCTCGAAGCTAGGCTCCGGTGCAGCAGCGATGGGGAGAGCGGTTGGCGCGATAGGCGGCGGCTCGGATGCGCGTTCCGGGAGTCGAACCGTGGGTGTGGTCTCGACGGGCGGCTGAAGGATCGGGGCAGGAGGGGCGCTTGTGTCGC
>CALMVK010000003.1 GCA_937873145.1 uncultured Granulicella sp.
CCCCCAAAGCCACCACCGGCGAGACCGCCGGCATCCAGATCCCGCAATCCATCACCCAGCTCAAAAATGGCACGGCCAGCATCACGGTCGAAGAACGAGCCTTCGGCGACCGCTACGCCTACTACATCCGCCTCATCAGCCAAAAGGTGAACGAGGCCTGGAACCGCCAGGAGGTCGATGCCTCCTCCACCGGCAAACGCACCACCGTTACCTTCGAGATCGACCGCGACGGCACCCCCGTCGACCCGCACCTCACCCTCCGCAGCGGCTCCGGCTCCCTCGATAGCTCCGCCCTTCGCGCCATCCAGCGCATCGATAGCTTCGGCCCCCTACCCGCCGGCGACCACATCACCATCGCCTTCTCCTTCGACTTCCGCGCTCCGTAGATCAGTCGCATGGAACCTGTACCCCATCCGTACCGCCCCGAATCCCACAACCGTACCCTCCCGGTCCTCGCCGCTTCCGTCTACCATAGGTAAGGATGATGCCTTCTATGCCACACACCCGCCTCCTCCGAAAGCTTCTTCCCGGGCTGCTTCTGCTGATCGGCTTCACGCACTCTCAGGCGCAGGACACCATCCCGCTTGAGCTCTCCGGCCGCGCCACCAACGGCACCCGCATCGCCGTCGCCAACTTCAAGCCCGGCGCAGCCGCCCCCGCGCCGCTTCGCCAGGTCTTCGACACCACCCTCTACAACGACCTCACCAACGCCGGCATCTTCGACCTGGTCTCGAAGTCCCTCGCCCCACAGGTAACTCCGGGCTCGCCCGCCGAGATCAATCTGCCCCAGTGGTCAGCCTCCCCTGTGCTCGCCTCCATGGTCGCCTTTGGCTCGCTCAACGTCTCGGGGAATCGGCTCGCAGTCAATGGATACCTCGACGACGTCAAGAACACCCAGTTTCCGCAGGTGCTCGCCAAACAATACAACGAAGACGCTTCCGTCGAGTCCGCGCGAGAGATCGCTCATCGCTTTGCCGATGAGATCATCTTCCGCCTAGGCGGCACGCCCGGCATCGCCGAGACCAAAATCTACTACGTCCACGGCGGTGGAGGCACCAAAGAGATCTGGGCCATGGACTACGACGGCGCCAACCAGCACCAGATCACGCACCTCAACACCATTTCCCTCTCCCCGCGGGTCTCGCCGGACAACTCCCGTGTGGCCTTCACCTCGCTCGGCGCCAACGGCTTTAAAATCCGCATGTTCTCCCTTCTGCTCGGCCGCATGGTCAGCTTTCCTGAGGGCGCCGGAACCAACGAGTCCGCCGCCTGGACCCCCAACGGTCGCCAGATCGCCTACTCCGCCGCCCCCAACGGAGACTCGGACATCTTCATCGCCGACACCTCCGGTTCGGCCGCCCATCGTGTCACCAGCTTCAAGGGTCCGGATATGTCGCCCGTCTTCAACCCGCGCACCGGCTCTCAGATCGCCTGGATCAGCGGCCGTACCGGCCTGCCGCAGCTCTACATCATGGAATCGGACGGTTCGAACGTCCAGCGGCTTACCGATAGCGGCTACGCCACCTCGCCCTCCTGGTCTCCCAACGGCCAGTTCCTCGCCTTCGCCTGGAATCGCAAGTACGGCCCCGGAGCTCCCGGCGGCCAGGACATCTACGTCATGGAGATCGCCAGCAAGCGCTGGATCCAGCTCACCCACGACCTCGGCCCGTGTGACTTCCCCTCCTGGTCCCCCGATGGCCGGCACCTCGTCTTCGCCAACTCCCCCAATGGCCGCTTCGGCGATAGCAAAATCTGGACCATGCTCGCCGACGGCACTGAACGCAAAGCCCTCACCGGCAACGGCTCGGACATGCCAAACTGGAGTTGGAAATAGCGACCGGCAACGATGCAGCGTGCTTCACACCTCGTAGCGACAACACGAAGAGCGGACGGACGCGAAGAGCGGAGTACACTCGCAATCGTATCCGGCATGCAGTGTCCTAAAATGATGAGGGGACGAAGGAGTCCCGAGCGATTATGAACTCGATCCACACGCCGAAGCCCCTGCCGTCCTCTCGTATGGTTGCTCTACACCGCCCTCTGCTGCTCGTCTTGGCCGGACTCTCGCTCGCCCTCTCCGCCGGCTGCCATAAAAAAACTAGCGGCATCGATCCGTCGAGCCTCGGGCCCAGCGCTAATACCGCACCCGCACCGACCGCTTCGCTCACCGCAGACCCGGTAGCCATCGATCTTGGTCAGACTGTCGTGCTCAACTGGCGCACCACCAACACGACCGTGGTCACAATCGACGGCATCGGGCAGGTAAACGCCAACGGAACCCAAAGCGTCTCCCCCTCTAACTCGACCAACTTCCATCTGGTCGCCAAGGGGGATGGAGGTGCCGTCGAGGCCAACGTCCGCGTCACGGTTCGTGTCCCAGAACGCGCGCCCGCCAGCACCGGCACGGTTCTGTCCTCAGGCGATCAAAGCCTGGTTGGCGATCAAGCCTTTAAAGCTGCCGTGCAGGACGTCTTCTTTGACTACGATAGCGACGACCTGCGCCCCGACGGCCAACAGGCAGTCGTCCAGGCCGCGGCCTTTCTCGTGCAACATCCCAACATCCGCGTCCTCATCGGCGGCTATGCCGACGAGCGCGGTTCTGCCGAGTACAACCTCGCGCTTGGTGAAAATCGCGCCAACGCCGCCAAAACTGGTCTAATCAACGCCGGCGTCGCCCCCGGCCGCATTCGCCTCATCAGCTACGGGAAGGAAAAACAGTTCTGCACCGAGGCCGACGAGACCTGCTACCAGGAGAACCGGCGCGCGCAGTTCACCATCGACAAATAAGCAAGTCATCCTGAGCGAAGCAAAGGACCCTGTACTTCGCCGTTGCTTGTACTTGGCCTAAGTCTGTCGATTGCCCAGAAACCGAAGGCTCTCATGAATACCATTCGCCCATACCATATCGCCTTTGCCCTTGTCCTCGCCGCCGCCAGTCCAGCGTTCGCCGGAGTCAATAAGGACATGGTCCAGTTGCAGACCCAGATTCAGCAGCTGCAGGACGCCGTCGCGCGCCTCCAGCAATCCAACGACGAGCGCATGGGCGTCCTCAAGGACCTCGTCCAGCAAAGCGCCGACTCCGTCAACCGCATGTCCCTCACCGTCGATACCCTGGGCAAGCAGCTTGCCGCACAGCAGACCGCCTCTGGGGCCAAGGTAGACCAGGTCTCTGGCCAGGTGCAGGCGCTGAACGACTCGCTCGACGAGATCAGAGCCCGCATGAATCGTCTGGAAAAGACGGTCAACGATATTCAGGGGCTGCAGCAGAACATGAACGCCAGCCTCCAAAATCTTCCTCCCTCCGCAGGCCTGACGGGTGGCGCTCCTGCTCCAGCAGTACTCACCTCGCCGACGACACCCGCAAACTCCACACCTTCGCTTCCGCCAGGCAGCAACTTGCATAAGCCCTCGGCAGCACTTCCCGCGACTCCGCCTACCGCCGCGCCCGTCGACGAACTCTACAAATCCGCTTACAGCGACTTCATGGCAGCGAAGTACCCCGTCGCCTCCTCCGAGTTTTCAGACGTCATCCGCGCTTACCCGGACAACGCGCTCGCCGGCAACTCCTTCTACTACCTCGGCGAGATCGAGTACCGCGCCGCTAAATACGCCGCTGCTGCCAAAGACTATGACAAGGTCCTTGAGCAGTATCCAGACAACAACAAGATACCCGCCGCTTATCTCCACAAAGGGGAGGCTCTACTTCAGCTCAAACAGAATGATGCGGGAGTCCGCGAGCTGCGCGCTCTAATCCAGCGCTTCCCCAACTCCCCCGAGGCCATGTCGGGGCGCAGCAAACTAAATGCCCTGGGTGTTCCGATCCGCCCCCGCACTCCGCAGTAAGAGGCTAGTTTCTCAGGCTCGCCAGTCCCACCTCCATCTCTCGCCGCTCCGTAGCCGTCAGCGGCAGCAACGGCAGACGTGGCCGGCCGCCGAAGTACCCGTTGAAGTCGCAGCCGTACTTTAGCGCCGCTATCCCGCGCCAACCCTCGACCCGCTCGCCAAGCTCTCGCACTCGCTCCTGCTTTTCCGCCGCCAAGGCAAGGTCGCCGTCCTTGAACGCCTGCCAAACCTCGCAGCAGCCTTGCGGCGCGCAGACACCCAGCCGCGGAACGCCTCCCACCGCCCCCGCCTGCCAGGCGTCCAGCATTCCTGCCGTCGTCCCCGCAAGCACCTGAAAACCCACTCGCCTGGTGCGCGTCTTCAGCCCTGAACCCGTCGGCGCACCCGTCAAGCCGAATCCGCCACCTAGGCTCGCCGCCGCAACAAAGCTCCCATCTCTTGCCGCAGTTCGCTGCATACGCCCGGTCACCGCAGCAAAGACTGGGGTGACCGTGACCTCTCTCATCACAGCCGTGGTCAAGGCACGTACAGACCGCACCCGGGCAGAGCTGGCCTCCGCATCGATCCAGCCCAGGATCTGCGGATGATCGGACAGCTCTCCGATGACTGCCAAATCCAGCCCATCCTCCCATTCGCCGGCCACGACGATAGGCAGCGGCGACCGATCCGCAATCACCCGGAAGTACGTCAGCAACTCTGCCCGCATGCGTACATCTCCGGCAAACGCTGGGGCATGCACCGCCACCGCATCATATCCAGCTCCCGTCGCTGTGTCCGCGAGAGCCAACGTACCAGCGACGCTCGGTCGTCCGATGCAAGCTACCATAACTTTCTTATCGGCAGCAGCCCCGATTCCCTTTAGCAAAATCTGCAAATATTCTTCCTCGCGCAGGCTATTGCCCTCGCCTACACGGTCGCCTACCAGCATTCCCGCCGCCGGGGTGCGCGAGTACCGCTCCACGTTCGCTTCCAACTTCGAAAGATTTAGCCGTCCATCCGCATGAAACGGCGTCGTCAGCGGAAGAAAGATTCCTTCAAGCAACATCTCTCTATTGTAAAAGCCACGCGCCAGCATCATGCCTCCCACCCTTGGGGGATGTCATCATCTGTCACTCTGCCATAGAACCATAGAATGGTCGACCACTTCGATGCACGCCAGGGAAAAAGCGCCGCGGTGCTTACCCGCGAAGCTGTCTCCTTCGTCGGGCACACCCTGATCGCCGTCCTCATTCTGTTTTTGATCGTGCTGGTCTTCTCCCTCGCACATACCGATCCCGATGCAGTCGATCCCAAGCTTTTTGCAACCGGTCTGGCCTTCGTCGTCCCCTTGCTAGGCGGCTTTCTCGTCGCAAAATCCCGTCAGGATCAGACTGCGCGTTTCGTCTGGGTCTCCGGCCTGCTTACTTTCTCAATCGTCTGTGTTTGGGTGCTGGACCTGCCTACCGGAAGCGGTCTGTGCGAACGCTGCGGAGCCATTGAAAAACTCACCCGCACCTTCTTCGACATCCGTCACGGCTCCGGCCTGATGAGCGGCGACGGTCTCTTGATCGGCACCTGGATGCCACTCTCCATGATCGGCTACGCTCTCGGGGCCAGGTACGGACTGGACTAAGCTCGGACCGGGCTGCTTATCTTCAAACAGCCACCGCCTCCCGGCCCGCGTGCAGCGTCTGCAGCGCAACCACGCTCAACACTCCCTCTCGCAGAGAAGAGATTCCCTCTGCCGCCATGCGCGCCGCGGCCAAAGTCGTAATTGTCGGAATCCGCGCCAAGACCGCTGCCCGCCGGATCGCTTTCTCATCGAAGAACGTATCTTGCCCGCGCGGCGTGTTGATGATTAGCTGAATTCTGTCGCCCTTGATCAGATCCACCACATTCGGACGTCCTTCCTTCACCTTGTACACCCGCTCCGGCTGCAGCCCGGCCTCTTCGAGCACCATTGCCGTCCCATGCGTCGCCACCAGATGGAAGCCCATCTCAACGAAGCGCTTGGCCAACTCGACCGCGCCCTCCTTGTCGTGATCGTTCACCGAAAGAAAGACCGTGCCTTGCATCGGCAAAACCTGTCCTGCGGCGATCTGCGCTTTAGCAAACGCTTCACCAAAGGTGTCCGCGACTCCCATCACCTCGCCGGTAGACTTCATCTCCGGTCCCAGCACCGTGTCCACCCCAGGGAACTTGCCCCACGGAAATACCGGCGATTTCACAAAGAAATGCGAGCCCGTGTCGAGATCCCGTCCGCCCCGAGCGCCACCAGCCACGTACTCCGGCAGCAGTTCCTTGAGCGTACGCCCTACCATCAGTCGCGCCGCCATCTTCGCCAAAGGCACGCCCGTCGCCTTCGACACATACGGCACCGTGCGCGAAGCCCGTGGATTGACTTCGATCACAAACACCTTGCCGCGTTGGATCGCAAACTGGATGTTCACAAGACCAATCACGTCGAGCGCCGTCGCCAGAGCCCGCGTGTACGTCCGAATGGTCGCTTTTACCTCATCCGTTAGATCAACCGAGGGCAGCACACAGGACGAATCGCCCGAGTGGATCCCTGCCTCCTCAATGTGCTGCATGATGCCTGCGATCACCACGTCTTGTCCGTCGCACAGCGCGTCCACATCGCACTCGGTCGCATCCTCAAGAAAGTGATCGATCAGCACTGGCCGCTCCTGCGAGTACTCGATGGCGGTCGACATATAGCGCAACACCGCCTCGTCGTCGTATGCAATCACCATCGCGCGCCCGCCCAGCACATAGCTCGGCCGCACCAGCACCGGATACCCGACCTGATTGGCTCCGGCCACTGCCTGCTCCACGCTGGTCGCCAGCACGCCCGCCGGCTGCGGAATCCCGAGATCGGTAATCAGCTTGCCAAACCGTTTGCGGTCCTCCGCCAGATCGATCGACTCAGGCGAAGTTCCGATGATCGGCACCCCAGCGCTCTTTAGAGGTAGGGACAAATTCAGCGGTGTCTGTCCGCCAAACTGCACGATCATGCCCATGTCCACCCCCGCCGAAACCTCATGCTCATACACGCCCAGCACATCTTCAAGCGTCAGCGGCTCAAAGTACAACCGATCGCTCGTGTCGTAGTCGGTCGAGACCGTCTCGGGATTGCAGTTCACCAGGATGGTCTCGTACCCGTCTTCGCGGAGCGCAAACGCGGCATGGCAGCAGCAGTAATCGAACTCGATTCCCTGCCCGATGCGGTTCGGCCCGGAGCCCAGGATGATGATCTTGCGACGCGCGGTCGGCGGCGCCTCATCCTCTTCGTCATAGCAGCTATACAGATAAGGCGTAAAGCTCTCGAACTCACCCGCGCACGTGTCTACCATCTTGTAGACCGGCATCACTCCCAGCTTCTTGCGCAAGGCGCGCACCGCCGCCGTACCCTCCGCCCCCGTCTTGCCTTCGAGAGACGAGGCCCAACCCGCCGCCAACCGTTCGTCCGAGATCCCCATCCGCTTCGCCTTCCGCAAATCTTTGGCCGTCACAGTCTCTATCGGCATATCCGCCAAAAACTTTATCTCGTCCGTAATCTGCTTCATCTGGTTCAGAAACCAGGGGTCCATCCCCGTCCTGTGCGCCACCTCACGCACCGTCATGCCTCGCTCAAAGGCATAGCGAACATAGCTCAGACGCTCCGGATGCGGCGTGACCAGCCGCTGCGTCAGGCGGCGCGGCTCAATATCGTCCGCCGTCGCCTTCTTGCCCGTCTCGAGCGACCGCACCGCCTTCATCATCGCTTCCTTAAACGTTCGCCCAATCGCCATCACCTCGCCAACCGACTTCATCTGCGGGCCAAGGTTCTCATCGGCACCAGGAAACTTCTCAAACTGCCACTTCGGAATCTTGACCACCACATAGTCGATCGTCGGCTCGAAGCACGCCGGCGTCGCCTTGGTGATGTCGTTCTGCAGCTCGTCGAGCGTATAGCCCACCGCCAGCCGCGCCGCGATCTTGGCAATCGGAAACCCGGTCGCCTTGCTCGCCAGCGCCGACGAGCGCGACACCCGCGGGTTCATCTCGATCACCGTCATGCGCCCGTTCTGCGGGTTGACCGCAAACTGCACATTCGACCCGCCGGTCTCGACCCCAATCTCACGGATCACCGCAATCGCCGCGTCGCGCATCGCCTGGTACTCGCGATCGGTCAACGTCTGCGCCGGAGCCACGGTAATCGAGTCGCCCGTATGCACGCCCATCGGATCGAAGTTCTCGATCGAGCAGACGATGATGACGTTGTCGTTGAGGTCGCGCACCACCTCGAGCTCATACTCCTTCCAACCCAGCACGCTCTCCTCGATCAGGCACTCCGACACCGGCGAGAGATCGATCCCGCGCGACAGAATTTCCGTCATCTCCTCGCGGTTATAAGCGATGCCGCCGCCCGAGCCTCCCAACGTAAACGACGGACGAATCACAATCGGAAAGCCGATCTTCGCCGCAAACGCCAGCCCATCGGAGACATTGTTGACCAGCTGCGACCGTGGCATATCGAGCCCGATCTTGGTCATCGCATCCTTAAACAGCAGCCGATCTTCCGCCTTCTTGATCGCCTCGAGCTTGGCCCCAATCAGCTCCACTCCAAAGCGCTCCAGCACGCCTGAGTCCGCCAGGTCGACGGCCAGATTCAACGCCGTCTGTCCACCCACCGTCGGCAGCACGGCAAAGACGCCATCGCCGGGCGTCAGCATGGCCGATTCGACCCGCAAAATCTCTTCCACATAGGCAGCGGTCAGCGGCTCAATATACGTGCGGTCGGCGACCTCCGGATCGGTCATGATCGAAGCCGGGTTCGAGTTCACCAGCACCACCTCGTACCCCTCGGCTTTGAGCGCCTTGCACGCCTGCGTGCCCGAGTAATCGAACTCCGCCGACTGCCCAATCACGATCGGCCCAGAGCCGATCACCAGTATCTTTGCGATGTCATTCCTGCGTGGCATTACCTCGTTACCCTCTTGCTTTCCTGATTGCTCGTGCCGCCCCTAACCAAGGCTCCTAGTGTAGGACGGCCTCGTCCCGGACACTTCTGTTGCCCAAGCTTGGTGTCATTTCCACCTAAATTGTTTGAGCACAAGGTTATAGATGAGCTCGTACCTAAACTGCCCTCCTGCCCAGGTGGTGCCTTCCACATTTACCGAAATTTTGTCCTTAGCTTTCCAATCATCACAGGTCAATTCGAAGCGGGAGTTCTGGGGTGTTTCGGGGGAGTTGGCGCCACCTCCTTCAATTGGACCACTGTGAGTATCCCGTAGAAGCGCTTCCGTTAGGCTCCACAGACCTTAACTCTGGGGCATCCACACAGAGCAGTCGATCTGCGTACTCCCCAGAAAGTCGTTCTACCGTCCCCGGCATCCAGAAATCAAAGGCTACTTTTTCCAGTCGTCCATCATCTTGCGAAAGTCCCGAAACAGGTAATGCGAGTCATGCGGCCCAGGACTCGCCTCCGGGTGATACTGCACGCTAAACATTGGGTCCGTCTTGTGCCGCAAACCAGCCATCGTCTGGTCGTTCAGATTCGTATGCGTCTGCTCCACATCCGCAGGCAGACTCGCCGGATCGACGTTGTAGTTATGGTTCTGCGCCGTGATCTCCACCTTGCCCGTGTCATGGTTCAGAATTGGATGATTGCCGCCATGGTGGCCAAACTTCAGCTTGTAGGTCTTGCCCCCCAGCGCCAGCCCGAAGATCTGGTGCCCCAGGCAGATCCCGAACAGCGGCGTCTTGCCTTGCAGCTTCTGTACATTCTCGATCGCATACGAGAGCGGCTCCGGATCGCCCGGCCCGTTCGAAAAGAAAACCCCGTCCGGCGCCATCGCCAGCACCTCCTCCGCCGAGGTCGTCGCCGGCACCACCGTCACCCGGCAACCCTCCCGCGTCAGCATACGCAGGATGTTTTCCTTGATCCCGAAGTCATAGGCCACCACGTGCTTCTCCGCGCCCGTGCTTTCGGCGGCTGGCAGCAGTTTGTCCCCGGTCTGGTTCTTGGGCTCAGTCGACGTCCACTCGTAGATCGTCCGCGTCGACACAACCGAGGCAAGATCCGTCCCGTCCATCTTCCGGATCGCGCGCGCCTTCGCCACCAGCCCAGCCTCATCCAGGCCATCGCCCGAAGCGATCACCCCGCGCATCACGCCGTGCGCCCGCAGATGCCGCACCACAGCCCGCGTGTCTACCTCCGCGATGACCGGAATGCCGTTGCGCTCCAGATACTCGTCCGCCACCTCGGTCGAGCGCCAGTTGGAGCTTGTCGTTGAGAACTCGCGCGTGACCAGGCCTTCAATCATCGGCCGCGCCGACTCCGCATCGCTCGGCGTCGTTCCGTAGTTGCCAATGTGCGGATTGGTCAGCACGACAATCTGCCCGGCATAGGAAGGATCGGTGAAGATCTCCTGATACCCCGACAACGAAGTGTTGAACACTACCTCGCCCGACCGCTCAACGAGAGCGCCAAAGCCTCGTCCGCGGAAGATGCGTCCGTCCTCTAAAGCGAGGATCGCCTCGACTGCTTTCTCTGTCTGGCCTGCCTGGCTCATCTGCCCTGCTTCCTGACTCAGCCATGGATATGCGGAATCGCTCTATTCTATCAGGGTTCGTCGGCCGGCCGGCCGTGGTTTCGTGCTGCTTAACGCAACAAGCCCGCCAAAGCGGGCTTGTTGCGTTGGGAGACACCCAAGCTTTCGTTTAGTGGTAGTGATGATGATGATGACGATGGTGATGATGGTGATATTGCGCGTCGGCTGGCGTAGCCATGCCTGCCAACAAGACAAATCCAAACACAGCAAGTAAAGCGTTTCTGAGCTTCATACGTTCCTCATTCCTCTCTGAATGCATTCCAACACGAACTCTAGGCGTGATGATGATGGGTGCGATGGTGATGGTGCGTAGCGGCGCTGGCCGGAACAGCCATGGCTCCAAGCAATGCAAGCGCAAAGACTCCTGCAAACAACCTACGAAATTTCATGACAACTCTCCTGGCGAGCCACCAGTCGATTCCTCCGCCGGTCTCCGCTGCCAACATAGTAGCCTAGCCTGCAAAGGAGAATCAGCTATTTCTGCTCTCGTGTCGAACCATCTTCGATACCTGCCGGAGTGTCAAGCTCGATCAGCAGCGCATCCCCCTCTCTTTTAAGAGGGAAGACGGCAACCTGTTCGTTGTCCGGAAAGACCGAACGCCCCGAGCGTGCGTCGAAGCTCCACGCGTGCCACGGACACACCACCGTATTGCCCTCCACCCATCCCTGGCCCAGCGGCCCTTGCCGATGCGGACACCAGTTATCAAGCGCGGAGAGCTCACCGCCGATGCGCGCCAGGCATAACGACCTGCCCTGGGCCTCCACCTCCATCACGTTGCCTTCCGTGGGAGCCTCAGCCATCCCGCACAAACGAACCCACTGCGCCATGCACCACCCTTGAGCCATCGTAACGCGTCCCGGCTTCTCTGGACTGCAGGTGTACCCTCGCAGAAGACGCCATGGCAAAGTCGACATCGCAACGTAACAGGCAGGTTCCGTCGCCGCTGACGCAGGTCGCCCCCGAGGTCGTCGACCCGCGCTGGCTGCTCAAGGTTCTAGGGCTGGTGGTCGCCGCGGCAGCCATCCTGGCCTATCTTTCGCTTTGTTTCCTGATCTACCAGGGCTCCTGGCAGTTATTCCTGCATCCGTCGGCCAAAATAGACCGTACCCCGGCAGCGCTGTCCCTACCCTTCGATGCTGTTCGTTTTGACGCGGGGGCCACCGGCCGGCCGCGCCTCTCCGCCTGGTGGATTCCCGCGGCGTCCCCGGATAGCCCCACGCTGCTTTATCTGCACGACGGCAAAGGCTCACTCGCCGATACGGTCGACCAACTCGCCCAGCTTCATGGTGCCGGGACCAACATCCTGGCCCTCGACTATCGCGGCTTCGGCGCAAGCCAGCCGACCCATCCCAACCAGAGCCGCATGACCGAGGACACCAACGCCGCGCTCGACTATCTGACCGAAACGCGGCATCTCCCCCCAGCCGCAATCGTCCCCTACGGAGTGGGTCTCGGGGCTGCCCTCGCCACCTCACTCGCCGTCAGCCACCCTGATCTTCCAGCCCTCATCCTCGACAATCCAGACCCTGACGCCGCCGCACGCGTCCTCAACGACAACCGGTCCCGCCTCATGCCGGTGGGCCTGCTGGTACGCGACCGCTTTGAGGTCGAGGCTCCCTTGCAGACGTTTCATAGGCCCAAGCTGCTGCTGATCGGCGGACCTGGTGACACACACCCTGGTCAGGACGCCCGCGCGCAAACCCTCTCCCATAGCCTTCCCGACCCGAAGTACATCGTCACCTTGCCTTCCAGCGTCGCTCCAGGCCAAACTTCCGTGGAAACGAGCCAGGATGCGTACGCGGAAGCGATCCGCCGCTTTCTGGATGAGGCCCTCCCCAGCACACGAAAGAAGTGAAGGCGCCCGGTGTTCAGGGCGCCTTACATAGAGGTAGGGATTGGTATTGCGGATAGGGGAAGCCGGAACCGAGGGAACTGAAAGCCCGACTGCGTACTGACTACACAAAGTATGACGCAGGTAGAGGGAATAAGTTGTCCAACTTTTGTGGAACCCTCTACCACTATCGTTCATAAAAATCCAGAGAAAAAATACAACCGAAGACGTACTTGCATCATCCCGAGTTCCGTGACCAGACTAAGCCTTAGATGAAGTTCAAAAAGCTCGCCGGAGCAAGCGCTGCGCCTGGAAAGACGCCTTCCAGGTTCCGCGAACCCAACGTCTTATAAGTAGCCTCCCCGAGAACTCTGCGGAAGTCCGTCGTGACCGCTAAGTCGCGATTCTCGTTGAGCTGACCCTCACCCACTCCGGGCCATTTGCCATACACCTGGCCGCCCTTCACCTGGCCTCCCAAAAGGAACATGCAGTTGGCATGCCCATGATCGGTGCCCCCCGTGCCGTTCTGCCGAGCGGTACGGCCAAACTCCGACATGGTCACCAACACGGTGTTCTCCGCGTCGTCTCCCATATCCTTCCAAAAGGCAGCAATTCCGTTCGCGAACTCTGTCAGGCGATTGGCCAACTGTCCTGTCGTCGCACCCTGGTTCTGGTGCGTGTCCCAACCGCCAATGTCGGTGAACGCGGCCTCCACTCCCAGGTTGGCCTTCATCAATTGCGCAATCTGCTTTAAGCTGTTGCCAAATGGGGTGTTCGGATAGACCACACCTGCCGCTGGCTTGTACTTTGCCGGATCCGCAGACTTAAGCATCTTCACCGCTTCAAAGGTCTCCTGACCCGTGCCATGCAGCACCGCATCCGAGCTCTGGTCGTACATGGCCTGAAAAGCATTTGAAATTGCTGAAGTCTGAGCGCCTTTGCCGCCAACCGAGAAGTCCGCGAGGTTCGCCACCGCAATCGCCGGCAACTTGCCTTGCAGCGTGCGCGGCACCTGCGTCCCCAGCGCCACCGCACGAAAGGCGGACGGCTTGCCATTCGGTCCTGCTGGAGCCGGACCGGACTGCAACGCGCGATTCAGCCAGCCGTCCGTGGTCGACTTCACCCCCGGCGTCCCACTCTCCATAAAATCCTGCGCGTCGAAGTGCGAGCGCGTTGCATCCGTCGATCCCGTTGCATGCACGATCGCAAGTTGGCCGGCCGCATACAGCGGCTTCAAGGGCGCTAGTGCCGGATGCAGACCGAAGTGCCCATCCAGATCGAGCACATCCTTCGGCTGGATTGCGATATTCGGCCGCATCGCATAATAGTTCTTCTCCGCATACGGAACGACGATGTTCAGCCCGTCCGCGGCTCCACGCTGAAAGATCACCACCAGCTTCTTGTTGTTCGCCGCCGCCGTCGTGGCCTCGGCTATGACGGAGCGCAGCAGAAAGCTCGGGACGACGGACGTGCCCACCAACGCCAGCGCTCCACCCTTCATAAACCCACGCCGCGATGCCCCGCCCTTCAACCCACGTCGGGCCAGATCACGCCCCACCAGATCGCAGCCCCAGTCAGTCGTATCAACGAACGCCTTCCGCATCGTGGTCATCGTGAGTCTCCTTTGCCTGATACCGGCTCATGTCTGCATGGGCCTCTCCTGCATGAACCCTGGCCAAACAGGAAGTTGTCGGCACCAATTTGTTGCCGCACCAAATCCTTACCTCCGCTGAAACTCCGGTGAACCGAGCAGCAAACCCGCCATCACCGCAGCCTCAGCGTCGTCCGGCACTGGAGCAGTCCCGTCCGGCTGCAATCGCCCCGCAGATGTAGGGATGCCGAAGTTCCCTTTCCCTCCCGACGGTCGCAAATCAAACTCGGTCGCCGCCTGCTCCGCAATCGTCCTGTCCTGCGCCTGTCCAAGCACCGTCGCCCGAGTACGATCGCTGACTGGCACGCCTAGCAAAATTTGCTCCAGATGCCGTTCCTTGGCAGACGCAGCAAGCCTCGTTCCAGAAGCAATGGGCTCACCTGCCGCTGCATACGCCGTCGGTAAAATCTCCGGCCGAGGCTCGCCCAGCAGCTCCGTCCACTCCGTGTGCACGCCCGGAATGCGATTTCCGCTTAGCACCAGCCCAAAGTTCATCCGGCTCACCAATGCTCCCGTGCTTATCCAGTCCTCCTGCTTCCAGCCGTATCCGTTCGGTGTTTGCATGCCGTAGAGCGGCATCCCCAGCTTACTCAACCCCGCCACTAACGCCTGCGGACTCTTTACCTCGGCTCCGCTCGCGCGCACCGCCGAAATCAAAAACTCCTCAGGCGTCTTCACCTTCGCCCGCTTGACCTGAGGCGACCAGAACTCAGGCGAGTGGAACATCGTCCGCAACACGGCCTTGATGTCTCCACGCGACTGAAGAAAGCTGTTCGTCATCTGCTCCACCAGCGCCGCCGAAGGGTCGTCGCTCACAAAGCGGACCGCTAGCTTGTCGCAGACGAAATGTGCCGTAGCCGAGCTGCTGGCGAGCATATGCAGCACCTCCAGCCCCTCGCGTTCGCCGCCCTCGTGAATCGTCCTGCCCAGCACGCTCTTCGAGCCCGGCTCATGACGGCTTTGGTCGAACTCAAAGTTCGCGCCCTGCTTCGAGTTCTCAACACCCCAGCCTGTAAACACCTTGGCAACTTCGGTCACATCGGCCTGCGTATACCCGCCGTTCACCCCCAGCGTATGCAACTCCATCAGCTCTCGTCCATAGTTTTCATTCAGTCCAGCGCTAGCCTGCTTTCCAAGCTTCTCGGATGGACCAAACGCCAGCCGGCGGGCGATCCGGTCTGCCTGCCCAGAGTGCGGCCCCACACTGCGGAAGTTATCCAGATACACCAGCATCGCGGGACTCTCCGCCGTCGCGACCAGCAGGTCCTCGAACTTCCCCAAGGCATGCGACCGAATCGTCTCACGCTCATAGCTCGGCAGCAGATACGGCTCCTGCTGATTTTTGCGCGCGTACACATTGAAGTGGTTCAGCCAGAAATCCGTCATCACCGCTTCAAGCTGGCGCTCACTATACACATCGCGCAGCACGCGCGTCTCCATACTTTCCAGCGCCACCATCCGCGCCCCACCCGGCAGCGCAAGGAGCATCTCCTTCTGCTCCGGCGTCATGCCGGCCGTCAGCAGCTCGCCCTTTGGCCCATTCAACAGACGTGCAAACTGAACCAGCCGGTCCGACGGCATCGCCAGAATCGCCTGTACGCGCTGATCCGGCGTCAGGCCAAGAAGACGGGTCACCTCCTCGCGAGGCGCTGTGCCCGAACCATCTCTGCCGTCCGCGGCGTCGAGCGACCTCTCACCGGCCGCTACTGCCTTGTCAAGCTCAGCCCCGCCCGCGTTGTTCCTCTTTACGTCTATATCCGGCTGCGCCGCCGCTTGCTTCTTCTTCTGCTGGATCTCATACAGGGATAGCTGATCCTCCACCATCGCACGCTGCGTTGGATCGGACGGCAGCGAAGCCTTCCCTGACGCAATCCTCCGCAATTCGCTCGGTCCCGGATACTTCCGCTCCAGCTCGCTCGCGCCCAGACGCATCGCCGGATACTCCGCCAGCCTCGCATTGAGCCGCGAGTCGTCGATTGAAGCAGGGTTCAGCTGGAGTTCAAACCAACGATTCAACCCCATCTTCTCTACTGCCGCTACGTCACCCGGACGCGGCCCAAACGTCAGCCGGTTCAACGCATGACTGATCTGCGGGTCGTCCTCGGTCAGCGCTCTAGTGCGCGTCTCAATCTCAGCCGCTTGTCCCACTCTCTCGGCCAGCAAAGGCTGATCGACCATCAGCACGCACAAAATCGCAGCCACGCCTGCTCGCCCCAGCAACCGAAGCCTGAAGAGTGCGAATGCAGCAGAGCAACTTAAGTGCAGACTTTGTGCACAAAGAGAAGACATAAGGGCCTCGGCAGCAATCGACTCACGCTGAGCCGTTTGCTGACAATCCATACCCTAATCCCCCATCGAAGTTGCGTCTATCCCACAATCAGGTGCAACATGACCCGCAGGGAACATCATTAGAACGCCGCCAGCTCCGCCATGGCTCGATACAGATCCTCCGGCTGCGGCAGAATCGCACTCTCAAGCAGCGGCTGATAGGCCACAAACGTATCCATCGCCGCCACGCGCCGCACTGGCGCATCCAGATCGTGGAAAAGCTCTTCGCCGATCCGCGCCGCCAGCTCCGCCCCGTACCCCCAGCTTTTCATGTCCTCATGCGCCACCAGCACCCGGCTCGTCTTGCGCACCGACTCCGCAATCGCCTCCCAGTCATACGGCGCAAGCGTCCGCAGGTCGAGCAACTCCACGCTAATCCCCTGCTCGCGTTCAAGCTTCACCGCCGCCTGCAGCGCTCGCGGCACCACCGCTCCATAGGTCACTACAGTCAGGTCCTTGCCCGCCTTCACAACTCGCGCCTTGCCAAAGGGAATTGCGTACTCCGGCCCCGGATAGAGCGCGCGCCCAAACGTCTCCCGATACAGCCGTTTGTGCTCTAGAAACAACACCGGATCATCGCACCGAATCGCCGTCCGCAGTAGGCCCAGCGCATCGAGCGCATTCGACGGCATCACCACCCGCACCCCCGGAGTGTGCGTAAAGATGCTCTCTCCAGACTGCGAGTGGTAGATCGACCCTCCCGTCAAATAGCCGCCAATCGGCACCCGCATCACCAGCGGGCAGCTAAAGTCGCCGTTCGACCGCCACCGGATCAGGCTCAGTTCATTCCGTATCTGATGCATCGCGGGCCAAATGTAATCGAAGAACTGAATCTCTACTACCGGCTTCAACCCGCGCACCGCCATTCCGATCGCACGCCCCACGATGTTAGCCTCGGCCAGCGGCGAGTTCCACACCCTCTCACTGCCAAACTCCGTCTGCAGCCCAGAGGTCAGCTTGAACACGCCCCCCTTCCCCTTGACCTTGCCCTGCTGCACCACCTCAAACCGGGTCGCATCCGCCACATCCTCGCCAAAGACCACGATTCGTTGATCCCGTCGCATCTCGTCGCGCAGGCAGATGTTGATCAGGTCGGCCATCGTCCGCTCGTTGGTCTCGCCGGTCGTCTTCCCCTCGGTCGCAAACCGCGGGTCGTCCGGTCGCAAAGCCTCAGAGTATTGGTGCCGCAAAATCGACTCAACTGCGGGAGGCGCCGCATGCACCGCACGGTCCGCCGCGCGCTGCACCTCCTCATCGGCCCGCTGCTCCAGAGCATCGATTCCCTCTGCATCAATAATCCCTTCGCGTAGCAGCCAGACCTGCATCTTCGAGATCGGATCCCGCAGTGCATCCGCCTCAAGCTCCGCACGCGACCGGTACTCCCGTTCATCCTCGCTCAGCGAGTGCGAATATGGCCGAACCACATGTCCATGCACCACCGCAGGACCGTTCCCCGCACGGCAGTACGCCACTGCCTCCACCATCGCGTCGTAGCTGGCCAGAGGATCGGTTCCATCTACCTCGGCAAAATGGAAGTTGGGAAAGTTGGCGATCAGCCGTGAAATGTTCCCGCCCGGCGTGTTCGCCTCAACTGGCGTCGAGATGGCATAGCCATTGTCTTCAATGACATAGAGCACCGGCAGCTTCTGATTGGAAGCCGTGTTCAGCGACTCCCAAAACTCGCCCTGACTGGTTGCGCCCTCGCCGATCGAGACATACACGACCTCATCACCATGGAACTTGACGTGCTTGAACTCGCGATAGTCGCCCTCGACCTGCTTGGCCGCCTCCGGATGCCGTGAGAAATACCGTCCCGCCTCCGCGCAGCCAATCGCATGCAGACACTGGGTCGCCGTCGAACTCGAAGGCGTAACTATATTAAGGCGGCTGCTCGACCAGTGAGACGGCATCTGCCGCCCGCCGCTCGCCTTATCCGACGCCGCCCCTACCGACTGCAGCAGTTGCTCCTCGACCGTGTTGCCCAGCGCGAGGCAGATCGCCCGATCCCGGTAGTACGGGAAAAACCAGTCATACCCGGGCTTCAACGCCAATCCCGCCGCTACCAGCAGCGCTTCGTGCCCCGCACAGGAGATCTGGAAGAAAATCTTTTGCTGCCGCTTGAGCACGATCTCCCGATCGTCCGTACGCCGCGAAAGATACATCAGCCGGTAGAACTCGACCATCTGCGCATCGGAAAGCGAGCGTGGCAATCCGGCAGCCTTGGTCTGCAGGCCAGAGTTCCTTTCGTTCGTTGCTTCCGTTCCCGGGCGCCGCGCCATCGCTTTCTCCTTCCTGATTTCTACCATCTGGAACCCACCTTTGTCAGACTTTGCAGCGCGCTCTGCCAGCTTTTCGTACCCATTCTCCCATTTTGAAATTTATTTTGCTTCCCCCCTAATGTTCGCCTTTTCTTTGCCGATAAGGAAAGCAGAACGAAGATATCAAACGAGGAAAAAGATGAAGTTCGGCCAATTGCTCTCCTGTTCCGCTGTTTCACTCTCCCTGGTCGCTGCCTCCGCTCAAAGCACCTCTCCAGTCCGCGCCTCGGTTCCTACACGCTTCCTTGTAAGCTACCGAAACAGTGTCATTCCTGTGGGTGCGGAGGCTTCCGTCGAGCGCGCAGGAGCCCGGCTTGTCCAGCAGCACAGGGCGCTCGGCATCTCCGTCGTTCAGGCAACACCCGCCACCGCGGCCTTCGTCCGTCAACAACTAGCGGCCGATCCAAGTATTCAGGCCGTGGTCGAAGACCGCCTCCTTACCGCGCACACCCTGCAGGTCACCGTAGCTCCTGCCCCTGCCCCTGCCCCTGCGAGTTCCACTTCAGACACCTACTACTCCGGGCCTGCCGGCTGGGCAGTCCGCGCCGTCGGCGGCTACGGAACCGTCGCTGCTCCCGGCCCATGGCTCATCACAAAAGGTGCTGGCGTCCGCATCGCCATCCTCGATACCGGCGTTGACGCCAATCATCCCGACATCGCGCCCAACCTCATCTACAACACCTCCGAAGTGGACCAATCCGCCGCCACTGGTCTTCCCAGCCCCTGTGACGACGGCTCTCCACAAGATCAACAAGGCCACGGATCCTGGACCGCCTCGCTTGCCGCCGGAGCCTTCGGCCCGCAAACCGGCCTCGTGGCCGGTGTCGCTCCTTCCGCCTCTCTGCTCAACATTAAGGTGCTCGAGCGCTTACCCTCGGCCACCACCTCCGCCGCTGATCCCACCGGCTGCATCGCAGGTGAAGCCTCCGGCCTTGTCTCCTGGCTTCTCAAAGGCATCGACGACGCTGTCGCCCAGCACGCCGACATCCTCTCGCTCTCGCTCGGAACCCTCGTCGATGTCACCACTCCTGACGGCATCGCCTTGAAGAGCGTCTTCGATCAGGCCACCCATGCCGCAGCAAGCGCCGGCGTCATTCTCATCGCCGCCGCCGGAAACGACGGCCTCGACCTGGACGGCTCGCACTACCTTGAGCTTCCCGCTCAGGCGCAGGATGTCGTCACCATCCTTGCTTCTACCAACCCTGTGTGCGCTGAGAATCTCACCACGGGCGCAACCTGCACCGCCGGCCCGGTCACGGCTCCCTACTACTCGAACCGCGGAACGTCGCTCAACGCCCTGGCCGCACCCGGGGGGAGCTACCCCGCTGTTGCCGATCCAGCCCAGACTTCAGGCTGGGTATGGGGAGCCTGTAGCTCCGGAAAGCCCGCAACCCTCAATGGACCGCCCACTGACCCGGGTCACTCGCTCGGCTGCTTCAATGTTGGCCACTCGGCCTACGTCGAAGCCATGGGGACCAGTGCTTCGGCTCCCCTGGCCGCCGGTGCCGCCGCGTTGCTTCGTGCCGCCAATCCGTCCTGGAGCGCGACTGAAGTAGTTGCCGCGCTCCGCCAGTCAACCACTGTTCTCTCGACCCTCCCCGCACCCCTGATCGACGTAGCCAACCTACTTACACCTGCGGCCTCGCCGGCGCAGCACCATATTGACAACCCTAACCAGCGCTGACGTGCCTAGAACGTGCGGCCTAGTTCCGCATCCGCTCTTTCACAGTGTGCGCCAGCTTTTCAATCTCATCCGCTCTCCGGATCACATCCATGGAAAGAATATTCTTGTCCGTCTTCGCAACTTCCTCGTGCAGCTGGGTCGCCAGCACCAGCAGCTTGTCGCTGTCTGCGACCAGGCGCTTCTGGCGCTCATCCTGGCGAAGTTTCTCCTGCTTACGCTGGATATCACCGACTGCCGGATCGCTTGCCTCTTTACCCGCCGGATTCGACGCTCCGGAGGATTGCGGAAGCTGCGGCGTCTTCGAGCCCCATTGGGTTCGGCCGGAGACAACGGAACATCCTAACCACAGCAATCCCACGAAACAGCTCTTCGCGCCTCGTTCTAAAAGCCGCATGGTTGTACCCCCTTGGCCCACCTGCTGGACCTTTTTCGTCCGTCTGGACCTTTTCCGTTCATTCTCAGTCAGCCTGTGCACCGTTAGCAATCCGGCCTTGCGTCTGGTCCACAATCCTCGCCGCAACCGCTCAAGACCGAGCAGCGAGCATCGCCGTCAACTCTTCCGTACTGGCCGTGGGCGGCTGACACGCAAAACCGCGGCACACCACCGCAAAACTTCCGTCCTGCCGAGGAAGCTGGGGCAGGGTCTCCCGAAGCGATGCCGGCAGCTCAACGCTCAGCGAAGGCAGCCGCACTACGCTCTTGTCGATGGCATACCGCGTCAGCGAAGCTCGCTCAAGCGCATCCGCAACCGCATCCGCGCCCACCACGACCACCTGCACCGGAGGCAACAGCATCCGCTGCAGCGCCAATCCGAAGCTCGCGCAGTGCATCCCAAAATGCTCCACTACGCCCGCGAAGCATTCGAGCGTGGCCTTCGCCTTGGCACGGAGGTCTTCACGTCCAGTCCACTCAGCCATGCGCAGCAACAACGCGGCGGCCACCGAATTTCCTGCCGGCGTAGGCGCATCCTGCAGCGGCTTGCGTCGAGTCACCAGGGCCCCCAGTTTGTCGCCCGAGTCCGGTGGCGTATCAAAGAAGCCGCCCTTGGCCGCATCGTAAAAGGCATGCACCGCCGCGTCGGTCAGAGCCTGTGCGGCGTTGAAAAAACGAAACTCACCGGTGGCCTCCCAGGCGTCGAGCGCAGCATGACCGGAAAAGACATAATCCTCAAGAACACCGGCAATCGCCACGCCCGCATCCCCGTGCTCCCCATACGCAACCACGTGGCGCAGACTTGCACCATCCCATGCCTCGCGCAACAGGCGCTCCAGCGAACGAACCGCAAACTCGACCGCCGGCGCATCCTCAAGCACTCGCCCCGCCTCCAGGTAAGCCGAAATCATCATCGCGTTCCAGGCCACGTAGATCGTCTTATCGACATACGGCGTCGGCCGCAGCTTGCGCGCCGTGTACAGCTTTTGTTTTGCGGTTTGGAGCAAGTCTGCGGCTGCATCCACGGAGACTCCAGCCGTTCGGGCCACCTCCGTCAGCGCAAACTCGATATGCAGCGTGTTCTTCAGTGGATCATGGTGCATGTCGCCGATCTCGCCGATGTCGAAAAACCGTGCCGCCACAGCCATCTCCTCGGGCGTCAGCACCGCGGCCGCTTCCTGCCTGGTCCAGGTAAAGTAGTCGCCATCATCGTCAAGCGAGACATCCGCATCCTGCGACGCGTAAAAGCCGCCACGCTCACGATCCGAAAGCCACTCGTTCACCCAGCGCATCGTCTCCCGCGCAATCCGGGCACACTCTGGCTCCCCAAACGACTGATACGCATGCACATAATTGCGCAGCAACTCGGAGTTGTCGTAGGACATCTTCTCGAAGTGCGGCACCACCCAGTGTTCGTCCACCGAGTAACGATGGAAGCCGCCCGCCAACTGGTCGTAAATGCCTCCCTTGGACATCTTCTCCAGCGTAACCATGGCAGCCAACCGAGCCGCAGCCGCCGAGTCAGCCTCTGCTTCCCTACGCAACGCAGCATCGATCAGCAAATCAACAGCCGCTGCATGCGGAAACTTGGGCTGTGCCCCGAATCCCCCATTCTTTCCATCAAACTGCTTCAAAATGGCCGTAAGCAGCTTGTTCACCAACACCGCACCAGGATCCTTCGCGCTTCCATCGAAGGATTCATTGTGTTCAATGGCAGCAATCACGCTTTCAGCCGACTCGTTCACCTCGCCGCGCCGCTGCTGAAAGGCCTCGGCCATCGTCAGCAGAACGCGCCGAAGACTTGGCCGGCCGTGACCATCGACAGGAGGAAAGTAAGTCCCGCCGAAAAAGGGTCGTCCGTCCGGAGTCAAAAACGCAGTCAGTGGCCATCCACCTTGGCCACTGATGGAAGAAATTGCCGCCTGGTAGCGTGCATCCACGTCCGGCCGTTCATCGCGGTCTACCTTGATGGCAATAAAGTGTTCATTGATAATCTTCGCCGTGTCCGCGTTTTCATAGCTCTCGCGGTCCATCACGTGGCACCAATGGCACCAGACCGCCCCGATATCGAGCAGCACAGGCTTATCTTCAGCCTTGGCAAGATCGAACGCCTCCGGCCCCCACTCCTTCCACTCGACTGGCTGATGCATGGCAGAACGAAGATACGCGGAACGAGCAGAGACCAAGGTATTGCGAGTTGCAGAGTCCATAAGAGCAGTCTACCGCTGTCTCCAAAAACTTATTGCGGAGGAGGCTGCGGGTTCGGACTTAGCGGCTTGGGCGCTGCCGGAGCCTTGGGCGCAGTCAAATCCGGAATCACCGGCCGCTGCGTCACCGTACCCGTGGCTGCATCGACCAACGCGATGCCGTACCGATCCAGCGTCGTCGAAAGAATCTGCAGCAAAGAAGATTTGTCTTTCGCAAAGGCGGCAGTCGCGGAGATCAGGTTGTTCTCGCCGATCGCCAGCGTACGCTCCTGCACCAGCACATTGGCCGTCGTTGAGGCACCCAGCTTGTACTTCTTCTGTTCTGCGTCGAGAGATTGCGCATTGAAGTCGCGCGCTGTCTGCGCCGCCAGCACATTGGCGCGATCGTTGGTCAAAGCATACTGAGCGTTGATGACCTGAATCCGAACCTGCGTATATAGCTGCTGCAGACGCATCTGCGTCTGCCGATACTCCATCTGGGAGCGTGCCTGGTCGGCCTGCGCCACCCGGTTACGCAGTGGAATCGTAACGTTTACACCAAAACCGTAATCAGGATTGTTGGCGGCAAACAAATTTTGCAGCGCTCCGTAGTAGCCCGTCGGGACGGTGCTGGGGGGAGTCGATGTGGCGCCGGTCGCGCCAAAGTTCAAAGCGTTTGGGTTGGTCACTCCGGCCAGAGCGCTGGTTCCGTAAAAACCAAAGACATCGACGATCGGCAGCAAACCATTCTTCTCGCCGCGGATCGTAATCTCGTTATTCTCCATCGAAAGCACGGCCTGTTCAATCTGCGGATTGTTGATGAAGGCAATCTTCACCAGATCCTCCACCTGCATCTCTTCCTCAGGCAGCCGGTCGAGTCCCACGCGATCGGTCGGCACCACCGGTGCGTTCGCCAGTTGCGGGTCGTTCAGATTGCGCGCAATCGCCTGTTTCATCAGCAGTTGCTGATACTCCAGGTTCGACTTCGACGTAATCAGCGCCTGCTTGTCCGTCGCCACGGCGCTGTCGGAGTTCACCACATCAAGCGGCGCCAGCGTGCCAATCTCCAACTGCTTGCGATTGTCTTTCGTCAGTTGAGTCGACTGCTCGAGCGCGCGCTCCTTGGCCTGCTCGTCTTCGTACGCGCTCACCAGCGACCAGTAGATACTTTCCACCTGGCTGACGGTGTAGATCACCTGCTGCCGGAACGAGGAGTCCGTGATCCGCCGGTTCACCTTCGCCTCCACAATGAAGCGACGGTTGATCCGCGGACCGAAGCCCTGCAGCAAATGCTGAGTCAAAGTCGCGCGCAGCATCGTGTTCAGCGAAGGAGTAAAGGCGGAGAAGTCGCTCGTAGACGTAACCCGGCTGTTGTTGAAGCCTACATTCAAGAGCGTACCCGTACTGAACCCTTGTTGATAGTTCACGTTGGCCGTCACCGTTCCAACCGTGGCTGTAGGTTGGATTGTGCTTGCGCTCTGCGTAGTCGCACTTTCATACTCACCGTTACTGGTAATCAACGGGTCGAAGCTGTAGGGCAGAGGGCCGCCACCGTTCGTGCTGAGCACCAGTCCAGAGGCACCCGCACCCGCACCGCCCGCCGCGTTGGTCGTTCCACCCGGTCCGCCGCCCCCGGTAATCGTCGTCGTAGTACCACCCAGCGTATTCGTCACCAGGCCGGTCGAGACGCCGCGAAACGTCGAACCCGCCTCGGTTCTCAGAATGTCGGTGTCCGCAATGTCCAGGTTGATCCGCGCAATCGCAATATCGTAGTTGTTCTCAAGCGCGAGCGTCACGGCGTCGGACAAACTTAGGTACAGCTTGCCGTCCCGCAACAAATCTCCTAGATCGGGAGTGTTGCCCAGCCTGGGCAGCGGTACAAACGTCGCCGTGTACGGCGCGAAGGGATCGCGAAAGGAGTGTCTCTTCAGGTGTTTATAGTCCTTGGCCGTGTCGAGGAGGTAGAACGGCTCGGTCAACTTTGGCTGCGGAGCCTGAGG
>CALMVK010000004.1 GCA_937873145.1 uncultured Granulicella sp.
GGTGAAACGGGGCCGGTACTTTCGCCCATTTTCGACTTCACTACGGTGAAACGGGGCCGCTACTACGGTGAAACGGGGCCGGAAACACGGTGAAACGGGGCCGGATTTTGGCTACATATAAGGAAGCCTGTAGTACCTGTAGTTCTTACCTGTAGTTCTTTATGTCCTAGTAGTCGGTGGCGCCTGCGAGTGAGGAAAATAAGAAAACCGCAGCGTGTACACGTTTGTGTACCATTGTTCTAGAGAATGTGCGGCGTGGAACTGGAGTTCGAGTGGGACGAAGAGAAGGCCAGAACCAACCTCACCAAGCATGGCGTTTCGTTTTTGACCGCTGCTGAGATCTTCGCCAACGAGATCATGGAGCGGATCGACGACCGGGAGGACTATGGCGAGGTTCGCTGGATTGCTCTCGGCAGAGCGGATACGGAAGTCTTCCGTGTGGTGTACACCTGGCGCGGTGACAGGCTCATCCGCATCATCAGCGCCCAGAAAGCGAGCAGAGATGAACGAGACATCTACCACCGTCAGACACTCCCTTAGCCAGATCAAAGCCATGCGCGAACGCGGCGAGGACCAGACCAGCCCTGACGCCCCCGAAGCCGAGTCCCTTGGAGCCGACTTCTGGAGCAGCGCCCGCGTCGTCATGCCAGCCGGGAAGACCTCCGTACACCTGCGCCTGGACACAGACGTGGTGGACTGGTTCAAAGGCGCTGGGAAGGGCCATCTGACGCGCATGAATGCCGTTCTAAGGGCGTACGTCGAGGCTCAGAAGCACTCGCCCTCGCGGAGCTAATCCGTCGCCGGAGCTATGGGCAAAGTGGGAAACGCTTTTGGGCGTTTTCCAAGGCGGCTTCATGCCGTCTTTTCCATAGCTCGTTTTGAGGTTATGGGAACAAACTGACCATAACGAATGCTCCCACAGCACCCAGGGCCAACGCCGATAGGATCAGCACAAGCCTCTCTGTACGAGAGAGTTCATTGGCGTAATAGTACCGGGAAGGGCGCTTAGGGTGATACCGCAAAGTAAAAACATCACCTTTTGCATAGGGAGGAGCATTCACGTCGCCGTTGATTCCAAGAACGCCTCCCTGCAAGCCCTTTGAAGACGGATAGCTAAAGCTCACCTGGTAATTTCCGAATCCTCCACCCATCTCGGCATCGGGCGTCCACGTCACACCTGAGACAGTCGCGTCTGCTTCAGGCCAACCTGCGATACCTCTCCACTTGTAGAGGGCATCCGAAGCTCTGTCCTGAACGGAAGAGGCAGGTAGCTGATTGAACATTTTAGTCTTAGTCCTGTTCTTGGTCGCTGCTTGGCTTCTTCACCACGAGCGACAGCCCATAGACCGCAGCCTTGAGCCGGTCCGGTGAGTCGGAATAGAACTCTTCGAGCAAGCCCTTGAACTTGGCAGCCGAAGCGTCTGAGGTCTGGCATTGATGGATCATGGCCACACCGACGAGGATCTTGGCGTGATTGTCACGCCGCTTCTGTTCTCGGATGTCGAGTGCCCGCAATCTCCGCTCTGATGATTTGAGGGATGCAACCTTGGAAGCTGTCGCTTTGCGGATGGCTTCGATCTCAGCCGCCGCCGCTTTTTTGATGGCTTTCTTCTGTGCTTCGAGTTCCTGGATACTCTTCGGATTCGCCTTGGGCATGATCTAGAGCATACAATCAAAAATCATCGCAGCGTAAACGGTATAAGCAGCTAATGCGCGATACCTAGTTTGTTTCACAAACTACGCGCACCTGCGGTGGGCAGAGGCAACAGCAACCGCAACGGCAAGAACAACCGCAACAGCAACTGCAAAGGCTTGCTCGCTTGGCCATCGTTCACGTGGTGATGAAGTCGTCCAGCACGGCACCGCCCGCAGCGGCGCACGCGCAGTACATCGCCCGCGATGGCCAGTATCAGCAGCGCGGCGGCCTGGAGCTGGTCGAGTCGGGCAACATGCCCGAGTTCGCGCGCGAGAATCCGCATAGCTTCTGGGAAGCAGCGGACGCCTTCGAGCGGAAGAATGGCCGTGCCTACACGGAGCTGCAGATCGCTCTCCCCCGTGAGCTTGCTCCGAGTGAGCGTCATGAGCTGGCGCGTGAGACAACCCGCGAGCTGCTGGGCGAGCGTTTCGCCTACACGCTGGCGGTGCATACGCCTTTGGCGAAGGACAATATCGAGCAGCCGCACATGCACCTGATGTTCTCGGAACGGGTGGTTGACTCGAACACTCAATCCCTTTCTGAAGAGCAGTTCTTCAAGCGCAACGGAGCGAAGAAAGACCCTGAGTGGAACTCGCGGGACAAGCCCATGGAGGTGCGCGAGAAGTGGGTCGAAATGATGAACGCGGCCATGGAGCGGCACGGCCATATTCAGGATCCGGCGCAGCGCCTGGATGCGCGTTCCTGGGCCGACCAGGGCCGCCCCGATCTGGCCGAGCTGCGGGAGGAGAAAACGCTGCGTGGCGATGGCCCCGAAGCGATGGAGCGGCACCGGGAGATCGATGGGCTCAGGGAGCAGCGGGCTGAGCTGCCTGCGCCGCACCTGAGCGCGGACAAGGTGATCGAACTTTGGGAACGGGGAGCAGAGCAGCAGATTGCTCAGGTGCAAGAGCGCGAGGCCCGAGAGTTGAGCCGTCTGGACAAGCTCATCGCCGCCGCCAGGGAGTTCGCCCACGAGGTCAAAGACCGTACCGTAGCCTTTGCGAAAGACATCAAGGAGCGGGCTGGTTCCCTGTTCGGCAATGCGCCCCAGGAAGAGCAGGCACAGGCGCAGGCCCGACCGCCTAACCCGGAGATGCAGGCGAGGCTGGATGAACTGTTGGGCGGATTCCATCGCAGGATGGAGGCGCAGCAGTCGGTAGAGGCAAAGCTGGCCGACTTCAGTAATCGCATGGATACCAGGCTGCAGCAGGAACAGGCGCAGGCGCTTGCCCGTCAGCAGCAGGAGCAGGCATTGAAGCAGCAGCAGGAACAGACGAAGACTAAAGAGCCGGAGATCGAGCGCGAGCACTCTCGTGGGTTTGGGATAGGAAGGTAAAGCACCATGAGAGACGATGAGCTGTTAGCGATCTACGGAGCCACCCGCCAGTTGGCCGAGGGCATGACGGCCCGAGACGCGGAGCTGAAGCAGAGCACGGCGGCGCTTGAGACCACCATCGCCCAGGTGCGGCAGTTGCCGGCCATGCTGGGACAGCAGACCAGCAAGTACATCGCCGCCGGCATCCGGGAGGTCGTGCAGGAGGACTTCAAGCAGCCCATCGAGAAAGCCATCGAGGGGCCGATCCGGTCGATCGAGGTGGCGGCCTACCATGCGCGGGAGGCGGTCGGGCACCTCAAGGAGGAGGCCCGGTTTCAGACCTGGACCGTCTTCGCCCTCATCCTGGCGCTGGGCTTTGCTCTGGGAGCCTTCGGGAGCTACTTCTTCTTCACCCGGCAGGTGTCCGCGTTGAATAACCGCTTCGACCACCTGCAGCAGCTGCTCCTTACGCCACCTGCTGCGACAGACACCCAGGCCCCACCGCCGAAAGACGGGAAGAAGCATGGGCAGCACTAAAGGCAGGCTATGGATTTGACGCGCAAGCGCTTGGAACGAGCAAAGAGCGCTCGTCCCACAAACCCACAGCCTCGACGACGGCAAGCCTAGAGCCCATCCCGCAACAACTCTATCAAGCTGACGCACTTGGGTGCGTTGGGATGTCAAAGGCCATCACGGTGAGAATAAGCTCTCGATTGGCATCATTCGGCTGTGCAAATACGTACCGAAAAGTGCTTTCGTCGGCTTTGCCAAGGTTGCGTTTAAAGCTGGGATGCGTTGGAACAGCCTCGGCGATTTTTGATAGAACAGCTGTGAAATCAGCGTTTCTGTTGAATACGATAACGGCGGTTTTTGTGTCTCTCCAACTCAGATAAGAAAGGAGCTGGTCGAGGGTTGCGAGAAAGACCTTTTCACCTTTCCAAAACTTACACTCACCTATAAAGACGTTTTTCCCGTCAACGCGAATAAGAATGTCGGTTTTGCCCTGAAAGTTGAATGTCTCTCCGGTGGCTTGTCCTTGAAAGGCACCGTTGAGTTGAACGAGGAAGTGGGAGCGCAGGTCTTCTTCGCCCATGTCAACAAATGCGTGCGGACTCAGTTCCATCACCTGCACCATATTTTTCATGATGCGGATAATTTCCAAGTAGTCTTCGTCGGAAAGCGCTGGCTCGGGCTTGAATGAGCCTTGCGTCCTGATTTCCTCGACCTTCGGCACGCGCCGCGAAACGGGTACAGAATATGTTTCAGCTACGCCGACGCGTTTTTTCATTGGTAGGCCAAGCGCAGCCGTCACTCCGGCATCTGCCAGAAGACGGTCTTTGCGTGCCTTTAACTGCGACGTGATCAACTGTTCAAGCTGCCCGTTGAACTGCGCTGCCGACTCTCCAAGAGAACGAAGGTATTGCTTGATGGAATCGAGGGTTCCTTTGTAACCGTTTTTAATCGCTTCAGCGTTCTGATCCGTTCCGACATAGGTGAGGAGTAGCTCGCCTTTACCAATCGTCGCTCGAGGTGGACTGAGCGAATAGCTGGTGGGCTGAATCCTGAAGAATTCCTGGTCTCCCTTGAAC
>CALMVK010000005.1 GCA_937873145.1 uncultured Granulicella sp.
GGGATGAGCGAGGTGAACTTTCAGACGGCGGCGCTGCCTCGGCTTTCGGTGCTGCCGATGGTGCTAGCGTTGAACCTGGCAATTGCGGTGTGCGCGGCGTTGTTTCCGGTGCGGAGTTTACGGACGCTTGAGCCGGCCGCGCTGCTGAAGGGGGAGTAGATGGCTGAGGTGGTGACGAGGTTGGTCAGCGATGCGCCGAAGGTGACGCGGGACGAGTGCGCGGTGATTGCGCTTGAGGAGGTTTCGCGCGAGTACGCGGGGCGCACGGGAGTGGTGCGGGCGCTCGACTCGGCGACATTTTCGATCGTGGCGGGCGAGTGGGTGGCGATTACAGGGCCATCGGGCTCGGGCAAAAGTACGCTGGTGAACCTGCTGGGGTGCCTGGACCGGCCGACATGCGGGTCGCTGAAGATCGACGGGGTGGAAGTGGGAGCGATGTCGGCCAAGGAGCTGGACCGGTTTCGCGCGGACAAGATCGGGTTTATCTTTCAGCAGTTCCACCTGATTCCCTATCTTTCGGCGGTGGAGAACGTGATGCTGGCGCAGTATTTTCACTCGATGACGGATGAGAGTGAGGCTCGGGCGGCGCTTGAAAAGGTGGGGCTGGGGGATCGCGTGGGGCATCTGCCGAGCGAGCTTTCTGGCGGCGAGCAGCAGCGGGTGTGCATCGCGCGGGCGCTGATCAATAACCCGCCCATTCTGCTGGCGGATGAGCCGACGGGCAATCTGGACCAGGCGAATCAGAAGATCGTGGCGGGAATGCTCGAAGGGCTGCATGCGGCGGGGCACACGATCGTAATGGTGACGCATGACCCCGAGATGGCGGCGCTGGCTCCGCGGCGGATTGCGTTGAATCATGGGCGGGTGTTCTGCCATCCGGTATCGGGCATGGTGCGGCTACCCTTCTCCTAATGCGAATGTGTTAGTAATAGAAAGCATTCCTAACGAGACTCTTTTCTCATCACGGAATGACATCTATTTACGAAGGAACTATTCCATTGCTTCGTTCTACCCTGCTTGTGCTGACTGCCTTCGCGCTTCCCACCTGTGCTTCAGCGACCCCGATGGATCTCTTTCAATTGACTGGTAATGGTGTTACGCTGACCTTCACCGCGGCTGCCAGTCCGAAACCGGCGAGCTCGGATGCCACGCTTGGTTTTTTCCTGGACACTCTCCCGTTCACCGCAAACGGAATCAAATACACGGCGGATCCTGCGGACTTCTTTGTGAACGACGTTGGGGGTGGCTTCGCGCTGCAGGATGACGATGACCTCATCCAATACTTCGCCTTTGGCGGTACGCAATTTTTTACGGGAACGGTCTCCGCGCCGACCTTCGAGACTGGAACCTTTTCCTTGCAAGCGATTTACTGCCCGGGGTCCGATCCAGAGGGTCCGCCTGTGGACTGCGTGCTGCCGACATACAACCTGGCGATCTCGCCGGTGTCCTCCGTCACTCCCGAGCCATCTTCGTTGGGTCTGCTCGCGACCGGATGTCTTGGCTTGGGAGCAATGGTGCGGCGTCGGTTTCGGGGCTAAGTGGAGGGTGTGGTCGGCCCGGCGATGGATGTCGGGCCAGACTCTTTAAGATAGGCACGGTTTTACGCTTGAAGATTTACGGCCGTCCGGCGAGACTGAGAGCATAAAAAGGGGATTCGTTATGGACGACCATGGGAGATGCTGCGATGAAGCGCGTGCTGCTTTCCTGGAGCAGCGGCAAGGATAGCGCGTGGGCGCTGCACCTGCTGCGGCAGAGCGCGGAGGTCGAGGTGGTGGGGCTGGTGACGAGCTTCAACGCGGCGTTCGACCGGGTGGCGATGCATGCGGTGCGGCGCGAGTTGGTGGAGCGGCAGGCGGAGCGGGCGGGGCTGCCGCTGTGGACGGTGGAGCTGCCATGGCCGTGCTCGAATGCGGAGTATGCGGCGCGGATGAGCGCGGTGTGGACGCGGGCGCGAGCAGAGGAAGTTGCAGCGGTGGCGTTTGGAGATTTGTTTCTTGAGGATATCCGGGCGTACCGGGTGAAGCAGCTGGCCGGCACGGGCCTGGAGCCGCTGTTTCCGGTGTGGGGTTTGCCGACCGGCGAGTTGGCGCGGCAGATGGTGGACGCGGGGGTCGAGGCGAGGGTGACGTGCGTCGATCCGAAGCGCTTGCCGCGGGAGTTTGCCGGGAGGCGCTTCGACCGGGAGTTCCTCACGTCGCTTCCGGAGGGGGTCGATCCCTGCGGAGAGCGGGGCGAGTTCCATACGTTTGTGTATGCAAGTCCGGTGTTTCAGGAGCCGCTGGCGGTGGAAGTGGGTGAGGTGGTGGAGCGGGATGGATTTGTGTTTGCGGATGTGAG
>CALMVK010000006.1 GCA_937873145.1 uncultured Granulicella sp.
GGGACGCGGATTGAGCTTCATCCGGAGCGTGCGTTTAGGCGGTTGCAGCGGCGGAGGTAGGTTAGATTCGACATTCTTTTCGGCTCAAAGGCCGCTCTCTGGCGTAGTGATAGCTTTAGAGAGGAAGAACTTATTATGGCGAACGCAATCAACCCGAAGCAGCAGGCCCACGAGCTCATCGACAGGATGGCTCCCGGACAGCTCTCCGTCGTCGTAGGTCTCATGGAGTTGATCCTCGATCCCGTCGCCCGGTCCGTCGCCACCATCCCTTGGGAAGACGAGGAGATCGACGAAGAAGAGGAGCGCGCCATTGCCGCTTCCAAGGCATGGCTCAAGGATCACGATCCTATCCCGAACGAGGAAGTCCTGGCCGAGTTCGGCCTGACCGCCGAAGATTTCGAGCGCATGGGACAGACGCCTCTTGAACCTGAACCGCGCCACTTCGGACGGTAAGGATGGAGAAGAGGAGCGTCGCCTGGACCGACCAGGCCAGGACCGATCTGAGGGTTATCGATCAAGCCACGGCGTTGCGCATCCTCCACGCCATTGCCCGCTATCTCGTCTCCGGCGAAGGCGACGTAAAACGCCTCCGGGGTGTCGAGCCGCCGGAACTGCGCCTCCGCGTAGGCGACTTCCGCGTCCGCTTCCATGACTTGGGTGAGTCCATCGAAATCCTAGCCATCAAACACCGCCGGGAAGCCTACAGGTAAAGGAATTAGAGGTCTCGTTGGTGACGAGATGGACGTGCTTGGGCATGAGAACGAAGGCGTAGATGCGGGCTTGTGGCGAGCTCGGGTGCGTTCGAGGATTTGTTTTACGAGGGATTTGGATTCGGGTCGGCCAGGTACGGGAGGCGGCGGTAGCAGCTGAAGGTGATGAAGTGGAGGTCGCGGGCCTGTTGGAAGCGTTTGAGGCCGAGAGGCATGGGTTGATGGTAGCGCGGGGGGAGACGGTTCGCGCGGGGCGCGAAAGCCCACTCATCGCATGAGACAAAGGCGCGATGAATGGGGCACCCAGAGTGGTGGGATGAATGGGGCACGCAGAGTTGTGGGATGAATGGGGCACCCGCCGAAGACTCACTCATCGCATGGGACAAGGACGCGATGCATGGGGCACGCAGAGGTGTGGGGCACTCGCCGACGAAAGAGGCACCGAGTGCCCGGGTGGGTTGAGGAGTTACTCTGGTTGGGTGCGGATGGCCCAACCGGATTCGATGGTGACCGTTCCCTGGATGCCGGATGCGTAGTGGATGTAGCTGCTCCAGGGGTAGAGGTCAGGCTGTTCGACAAGGCCGCGAGTTACGGGATTGCGATGGATGTAGCGCACCTTCTCAGAGAATTTTTCCGGCGTGCGGACGTTGAAGTCGTAATAACGCGGCTGCCAGAAGTGGGGCTGGTCCCGCTTGAGTTTGCGGGAGGTTTCCTGTTTGAGGGACTTCAGGAACATGGCCAAAGGAAGATCGAAGGTTTCGTTGATGAGGAGATGGACGTGCTCGGGCATGAGGACAAACGCGTAGATGTGGGCGTTGTGGCGAGCTCGGGTGTGTTCGAGGATTTGTTCTACCAGGTATTTGGGTTCGGGGTCGGCCAGGTACGGGAGGCGGCGATAACAGCTGAAGGTGATGAAGTGGAGGTCGCGGGCCTGCTGGAAGCGTTTGAGGCCGAGGGGCATGGGTTGATGGTAGCGCGTCGGGGAGAAACGGTTCGTGCGGGGCGCGAAGACCCACTCATCGCATGAGACAAGGACGCGATGAATGGGGCACCCAGAGTTGTGGGATGAGTGGGCACCCGCCACCCAGAGTTGTGGATGAGTGGGCTACCCGCCATGGATTGATGGTAGCGCGGGGCGAAGGCGTTTCGCGCGGGGCGCGAAGACCCACTCATCGCATGAGACAAGGACGCGATGAATGGGGCACCCAGAGTTGTGGGATGAGTGGGCACCCGCCACCCAGAGTTGTGGTGGGTGGGCCACCAGCCAAGCCGTTTCCGAAGAGGAGGCCTGCTAACTAAAACTGCGGAAGTCCGAAGCGTCGATTGAGGAAGGCGTTGATTCCGGCGATCAACAGGAAGAGACCCAGGAGGATTCCGAACGTCGTCAACCTCGCCTTCTTGCTTAAAGGGGCAGATTTCTAGTCCAGGTGTAGTACCTGAACCAACCAATTAGTCCGGCAAAACTGAGAAGCAAGACCAACACTGGAAACGGAACGGGACGTATTTCATGCATGCTGGTCATTAGTGCCCCGCCAAGCAAGACTGGTAGTCCCGGTATGTTCTATACGCATCATTCAAGGCCCCTAAGCCGCTAATGAAAGCCCCTACTCCCGGGAGAGCCTTCCGTCCAACACTAATCGCTCTAGCTGCGTAACTAGTACATGTCGCAGGTAAACCAAGTACGCCAAGAGCCGAGCCTACCCCATCACCGCCCACAGCACTGTTCACCCCGGATGCGACAGAGATTGTCGCTTGCGCACTGGCAACTACAAGGTCTCCTCCCGGGAGAAGCCCAGCCCCTACACCAGCAACGTCAAGCCCCAGCGCAATCTTGTTCTCGTTTAGTGCTTGCCCTGCACATTGAGCCGGTATTTTCGGTCTCCCGTTCTTTGGGGCGATGATGTTCAGTTGCATCTGAGGTATGCGCCGGCCTAGGTGGTCATTTGTTCGGTGGTTTTGGACATTTGGGCGGTGCGTTCCAGTTTGTCCCAGTTGAAGGGCTTGCCGTCGATGGCTCGCTTGAGGGTCTTGAAGAGGACGACCGAGAAGACCTGGCGGTAGGTGAAGCGCTGGATCCAGATGTGGAAGAGGAGCCAGAAGTCGCCCTTGCTGGCGGGGTGTTTGCGCTCGAGGGTGAAGGCGAGGGTGGAGGCGGCGAAGTCGATGAGCAGGAAGGCGAGGAAGAAGGTCAGGAGCTTGTAGAAGCTGGTGGTCGAGGCGGTCTCGGGGTGGAAGTGTTTGTCGAGGACGTAGTGGATGACGCCGAAGACAAACATGAGATCGATAAAGGGCGAGACGAGCGGCAGCAGGATCTGGAAGATGAGGATGTTGGGCAGAGCGAAGAGGCCCATGGCGCGGTTGCGGGTGATGGCTCCGCGATGCTTCCAGATGGCCTGGAGGATGCCGAAGGACCAGCGGAAGCGCTGGCGCATGAGGCCGTCCATGTTGACGGGGGCCTCGGTGAAGGCGAGGGCGCGGTCTTCGTAGATGACGGAGTAGCCCTGCTCAAGCAGGTTCATGGTGAGGTCGGCGTCTTCGGCGACGGTGTTGGTGGGGTAACCGCCACCGGTGCGGACGGCAGCCGTGCGCCAGGCGCCGATGGCTCCGGGGACGACCATGACGACGTCGAAGAGGTCGAGGGCGCGTCGCTCGAAGTTTTGGCTGGTGATGTATTCGAGTGCCTGCCAGCGGGTCCAGAGATTGACGCGGTTGCCGACCTTGGCGTTGCCGGCGACGGCGCCGATGTGGGGGTTGGCGAAGTGGCCGACGAGGTTCGAGATGGCGTCGTGCGCGATGACGCCGTCGGCGTCGATGCCGACGTAGATCTCTTCGTCGAGGCGCTCGAGGGCGTAGTTGAGGGCGTCGGCTTTGCCGCCGTTGGGCTTGGTGAGGACGGTGACGCGGCCTTCGGCGATCTGCTCGGCGTAGGTGCTGCGGGCGACCTCGAAGGTGCGGTCGGAGGAGCCGTCGTCGATGACGACGATGTTGAGGTTTTTATAGTTGGACATCAGCACGGAGCGGATGGTGCGGGCGATGACCTTTTCCTCGTTATAGGCGGGGATGAGGACGGCGACGCGCGGGGAGTAGTCAGGCGTGGCGTAGTTTTTGCGCTTGCGGAGGCGATCGATCGTGGCGCAAAGGCCGATGACGATGAGTCGGCCGCTCATCAGGATGTCCCCGATATAGAAGATGTAGATGACGAGGTGATTGAAGAAGCTGAGGATGAAGAAGGTGATGGAGTCGGCGCGAGCCTGCCAGCGCTGGCGTGCGTTGAGGGGCGGCATGACCTCCGCGCGCGTCAGGCCGACGAGCTCCGAGACGGGGACGATGGTGTAGCCGCGGGCGCGCAGGGCGGTGATGAGGACGGGCAGCGCGTTGACGGTGGCGGAGCGATCGCCGCCGCCATCGTGCATGAGGATGATGGAGCCGCGGCGGTCGGGGTGGGTCTCCATGTCGGCGAGCTGCTGGAGGACGGAGTCGGTGATCTGCTGGGGAGATTTGCGGGGGTGCTCGTCCCAGTCGTTGGTATCGATCTGGTTGCCGATGATGGTGTAGCCGAGGTTTTGGATGTGCTCGACGGGCGCGGCCTGGTCATTCGTGTCGGGCTGCTGATCGATGGAGTAGGGTGGGCGAAAGTAGAGAGGCTGGACGCCGAGTTTAGAGCCGAAGAGGCGCTCGGTCAGCTTGAGCTGGAGGTCGAGCTGCGTGGTGGAGATCTCGCTGATGTCGGGGTGCGTGAAGGTGTGATTGCCGATCTCGTGGCCTTCGGCGAAGACGCGCTTGAGGATGCCGACGTTGTCCTGGGCGGACTCGCCGATCATGAAGAAGGCACCTTTGACGCCGTATTGTTTGAGGACGTTGAGGATTTGTGGGGTCCACTCGGGATCGGGGCCGTCGTCGAAGGTGAAGGCGACCTGGCGGGGGTGGTAGCCGTAGAGCTCGACGGTGTACGGCAGGGGATAGGACTGCATGTCTTCCGACGTAATCATCTTGAATGGAACGGAGACCTGATCGTCGTCGTCGAGGGTGAGGGTGCGATAGCCGGACTGGGGTTTGCGGGTGACGCGGAGCACATCGCCGACGCCTTCGGTGTCGATATCGTAGCCGGGTTCGACTGCAGCGAGATCCTTGACGGGGTCGGTGCGGGTGGGCTTGTCCCAGATCTTCCAGAGGGAGCTGTCTTCCGAACCGAGACGCCAAAGAGAGAAGGTTTCGATGCCTAGCTGGCGGGCGGCGCGCATTTCATTGAGGACCGTGACCGCATCAAGGAACCAAATCTGGTGGCGGACGTGGGCGTCGTCGTCGTCGTAGGCGAAATGCGCGTTGAGTGCGTCGGAGTCAAGCGTGATGCGGGCGCTGGAGTCGGAGGCAGCCTGCCAGGCTTCCGGGGTGGTGAGCATCTGGGCGCTGAAGACTTTGGGGTCAGGAGCGGGCGTGGGCCGGGTTGGCGGATGGTCGTTCCGGGAGAACCGGATGGCCGGGGCCGGGGCGTTCGGCTGAGCGAGTGACCAGTCGTATCCGAAGCTGCCGATGGCTAGGATGATCTTCTGTTTGGGAACGATTTTGAGGGTTTGCCGCAGGTTATCCAGAAACCAGTCCTGGCTGGCGATCGGGCCGGGAGAGGTGGCGGCTTGGTGCTCGTCGTAGTTTTGCAGCACGAGACCATCGCAATGGGCGGCAAGCGCCGCGAGGTCAAAGATCGGATCGTTGACGGGGACGATGACGTAGAGGCGTTTGTTGCGGGCGTGGAAGTCCTGGTAGAGCGCTTCAACGAGTGCCTGAAAGCCGGGCTGGCTGGCGGCGTCGATGCTCTCAAAGTCAAGGGTGAGACCACGGTAGCCGGGATTGGCGGCGAGAAAGCGATCGGCCTGGAGCTGGAAGTTGGCGCGTGCGGCATCGCTTTGGAGAAAGGCCGGAAGGGAGTCGGAGTAGGCCTGTTTGACGCTGTCGTAGTCGTTGACGAGAGGAAAGACTTCGGTGTCGACACGATTTTCGGCGATGGCGCGCGCGACTTTGTCTTCCTGGTCGACGGAGTGGACTCCGGCTTTATCGACGACCGCGAACGGGGTAAAGTCGCCGGCGGAGTAGGCGGTCAGGTCGCCATTGGGACCGATGACGTGAAGCCACTCGGGGAAGAGGAGGTCGATTTGCTTAATATGTTGCTTGAGCGAGGAGTAGCTGGCGGCGTCGTAGTCGACGTAGTAGGCGGCGCGCAGGCCTTCGCCGGAGTTGAGGGGGACGTCGGAGGGCCTGGTTTCGGTTTTACGGTGAGCGTTGCGCGCGGCTTTCAGGCCGGGTTTAAGGACTGGCTTGGGTGTTTCGTTGAAGGCGCGGTAGTTGCGGGTGGGCGAGGTTAGACGCAGCTCTGGCAGAGGCTTCATCTGGATGACGCCCACGGTAAAGATGATGCCGAGTAGAAGTCCTGCGAGCGCCAGCACATCGAAGATACGCCGCAGTCGCTTCCAGCGCTTTCGTTGCGGATCATAGAAGACGGAGTTGTTCATTGCTGGGCGGGAGTGCGCATGTACCTGAGGCTCATCGTATGCAGGACGCGAGGGGGAGTCAACGCAACGAGCGGGGTAGGAT
>CALMVK010000007.1:0-65524 GCA_937873145.1 uncultured Granulicella sp.
CTGCTAGTAAATTACGGTGGCTAGGGTGGGGCTTGTGGGGTGTATCGCGGGGACGGGTGAAGGGGTTGTCTCCCCCACCTCAGACGATAGAACTGTCTGAGATGGGGCACCCGGATGGCTTTGGCGAAGGGAGAAAGACAGGCTCTGGGGTGAGATTGTGCCTTCCATCCGGGGTGGTAGATGTCACGTTTAGACGACCGGCTCGGGGCCGGTGGTGGGTTCGGTGCCGAAGACGCGGCGGTAGCGGGCGATCTCCGCTGCGGGGCCGGTGGCTTTGTGGGGGTTGTCGGAGAGCTTGACGGTAGGGATGCCGTCGGCGCTGGTGAGTTTGCAGACCAGGCTGAGAGGTTCGAGTGTGTCTTCACCGCGTGGATGGCAGCCGCGGAAGTCGTTGGTGAGGAGCGTGCCCCAGCCGGCGGAGAAGCGGATGCGTCCGTGAAAGTAGCGGTGGAGGTGGAGGATCTCTTCGGCGTCGAGGCCGTCGCTGGCGATGAGGCGCTTGCGGCGGGGGTCCTGGCCACGGGATTCGAGCCAGGCGATGTACTCGTCGCCGGCGACGACGGGGTCTTTCGAATCGATGCGCTGTCCGGTCCAGTCGCTTACGAAGGGTGGCGCGGCTTGCAGGAATTGCGTCGTCCCGAAGGTGTCGGGCAACAGGATGAGGAGGGAGCCGCCGTAGCTTTGCTGCCAGAGCTCGAGGACGCGGTATTGGGATTGGCGGAGCTCGTCGTCACTGCCCCGGGAGGCGAGCGCGGCGAGCGCCATGGGGAGCTCATGGGCGTTGGTGCCGATGGCTTCGAGGTCGTGCTTATAGGCGAGCGCGGTGTTGGAGGTTCCAGAGAAGCGGTCTTGGTCCTCTGGTTCTGAGGCGCGGCCGTTCGAGTTGAGGGCGCGGCGCATGGCCTGGACGCAGTACTCCTGCCAGAGAAAGCTGTGGCGGCGGCGGGTGCCGAAGTCGGAGAGGCTGAGGCCGTGCAGAGACGGGTCGCGGAGCAGCTCGATCTTGTCCCAGAGGCGGGTCTTGGCGCGGGCGTAGAGGACGTCGAGCTCTAGCTCGGAGAGTTCGGCGAGGGCGGCGCGGGTCTTGAGCTCGCTGACGATGGCGAGGGCGTAGACCTCCCACAACGTGACGGCGGACCAGAGGCCGGAAAAGCGGAGGACGAGCTGGCCGTCGTGCTCGGAGACGGTGTAGGCGCTGAGGCGGAACTCGTGCTCGAGCCAGTCCAGGAAGGCGGGCTCGAAGATCCAGCGGGTGCCATAGAAGGTATTGCCGGCGAGCCAGACGAGTTCGCTGCGGCGGAAGCGGAGCTGGCGGACATGCTCCATCTGCTCGATGAGGGCGGGGGCGCCGACGCGCTCGGCCAGCCGCACGCGAACGGTCCGGTTGGTGACCTCGCTGGTGACCTGGACCTGCGAAAAGTTCTTCCAGATGAACTGCAGCATCAGCAGCTTGTAGAAGTCGGTGTCGAGCAAGGAGCGCACGATGGGGTCGAGCTTCCAGTTATGGTTGTGGGCTCGCTCGGCAAAATTGACGTTCATGCAGACGATTTTCTCGTGTGCAAGCGCGAGGCACAACTGGAAGATCGGAGCAAAGGCTGCTCAAGGATGAGCAACAATTCATAAAGCAAGGTGTGGCTCGGGCGTGGGACTGGTATTCTTAAGATGCCATGACCTCTTCTTCGCCCAGCAAACAGGACCTTCTCCAAGCCCCCATTCAGCACATCGACATCAAGCAGCACGATGTGGTGGCGCTCGTCGACGCCATGCAGCACCTGGCCTACAGCTCGCGCGATACCTACCGGGCGGCGTCGATCTACGAGCGCATGCTGCGGGATACCGAGTGCGCGGTCATCCTGTGCATCGGCGGGTCGATGGTCTCGGCGGGGATGAAGCAGATCTTCATCGATCTGATCCGGAACAACATGGTCGATGCGATCGTCTCGACGGGCGCGAACATCGTCGACCAGGACTTCTTTGAGGCGCTCGGCTTCAAGCACTACATTGCGACCGACCAGTACAAGTACGGCAACGAAGACGCGGTGCTGCGTGAGCTGAAGATCGATCGGATTTACGACACGTTCATCGACGAGGACGAGCTGCGCATCTGCGACGACACGATCGAGGAGATCACCAACTCGCTTGAGCCGCGGCCGTACAGCTCGCGCGAGTTTATCCGGGAGATGGGTGCGTGGCTTGAGCGCAACGGCAAAACGCCCAAGCAGGGTGGGGTCGATTCGGTCGTGTACGCGGCGTACGAGTGCCAGGTGCCGATCTTCGTTCCGGCCTTCTCGGATTGCTCGGCGGGCTTTGGGCTGGTTGCGCATCAGCACGCACGGCAGGGTAAGCCCGTGGTCTCGATCGATTCAGCCAAGGACTTCTACGAGCTGACCCGACTCAAGATTGTTAACCCGGTCACGGGTCTGCTGATGGTGGGCGGAGGCACGCCGAAGAACTTCGCGCAGGACATTGTGGTTTCGGCGGAAATTTTGGGTGCCGAGGCCCCGATGCACAAGTACGCCATCCAGGTGACGGTGGCGGACGCCCGTGATGGCGCGCTCTCCGGCTCGACGTTGAAGGAAGCTTCGAGCTGGGGCAAGGTCGACCTGACGTGGGAGCAGATGGTGTTTGCGGAAGCGACCATGGCTCTGCCGTTGATTGCGGGATATGGGTATCACACGCGGGCGTATGTTGACCGTACGGCAAAAAAGTTTGCAGAAGTTCTCGACGCCGTGCCTGTCACAGCGTAAGCTGATTTGCAATAGGAGGGCGCAATGTACGCCCTTTCTGAATTGTTTTCTTTTCGCTGCGACGTTTCTGCCCTCTCCTCTACTCCTGGACCCGATCCACCGACACGGCTGATCGCTTGCCGAAGGTGTGTCTCAGCCTTTTTGAAGACCCTGCTTAGGCCCCGGAGATAGACGCGCTGATGCTTCGGCATCGGGCGAACGAACGCATGGTTCCTCTACTGATTTTTCTTGCCTTGATGAACTTCGGTTTCGGGCTTGCCTGGTGGCGTGTGCGCGCCAGGACTCGTAAGCTGCGCAGCGAACTTATAGAGGCCCGTCAGGCCAGTGAGTCGCGGGAGTCTCTGCTGTTGCAGCGGTCGCAGCTGGACAGCCTCAAAGACGAGTTCATCTCTACCGTTTCGCATGAGCTGCGCACGCCGCTGACCAGCATTCGGGGCGCCTTGGGATTACTCTCGGCCGGGCGGATGGGCAACGTGGATGCCAAGGCACAGAATCTGCTGCGCATCGCCGTGAACAATACGGACCGGTTGATCCGGTTGATCAACGACATTCTGGATCTGGAACGCATGCAGTCAGGCCGGGTGTCGCTGCAAATTCGCCGCTGCTCTTTACGTGAGCTGGCGCAACAGGCGATGGAAACTATGACGCCGCTGGCCGACTCCGCCGAGGTGCGGATCGAGCTGATTCTGAGGGCGTTGCCGGAGGCGATGTTCTTCGACGGCGATCCAGACCGGATGCTGCAGGTGCTGACGAATCTGCTCTCGAACGCGATTAAATTTTCGCCTCCGGAGACACGGATTGAGGTGCGCGTAGAGGCTGATGCTACGTCGATCGTGCTGCGTATCTCCGATCAGGGCCGCGGCATTCCTCTAGGATCGCTCGACCAGGTCTTCGATCGCTTTCAACAGGTTGAGCTGGCGGACGCTCGCCAGAAAGGCGGCACGGGATTGGGGCTGGCCATCTGCCGAGCGATCATTCAGCAGCACAACGGCGCGATCTGGGCGGAATCGAACGAGCATGAAGGGCGCGGCGCGGGCACATCTCTCATTTTTACCCTGCCGCGCGTCAGCCGTGTGGAGGACATGACGGCGGCGCTGCCGGTCAGCATGCTGCCTCCCGGCAAGGCAACCATCCTGATCTGCGACGACGATGCCAGCATTCGTGCGGTGGTAGCGGAGAGTCTGACCGCGCAAGGGTACAGGGTGCTTGAGGCTGAGGACGGACAGCAGGCGCTGGCGCTGGCCAGAACAAACGACGTTCAGGCCATTCTGCTCGATCTATATATGCCCGGACTGACGGGGTGGGAGACGTTGCAGCAGCTCAAGGGGTCGCCTAGCACGGCGGAGATCCCGGTCGTCATCCTGTCGGTGCTGCCCCCCTCGTCGAGCTCGCGGGACAGCACTGCGCTCAGCCCGGCGCCCGAGGGTTGGGTGCAGAAGCCGTTTCATGAGCGTCTGCTGCTGATGGAGCTCTCGCGGGTGCTGCATACAGGCGAGGGACCGGCGTACGTGCTGCTCGTCGAGGACGACGCCGATCTCGCACAAGTGATTGTCGCCAGTTTTGAAGAGGCCGAAGTGCGCGTAGATCATGCCCAGACTCGTCAGCGTGCGATTGAGCTGTGCCTGATTGCGCGGCCCAATTTACTGATTCTGGATCTTGGGCTGGCGGAGGGAGACGGATTTTCCCTGGTGGATTGGCTGCGGCAGCAACCGGATCTGCGCAGCCTGCCGCTGGTGGTCTTTTCAGGCCGAGAGGTCTCCGAGGAAGAGATGTCGAAGCTGCGGCTGGGGCCGACGCAGTTCCTGACCAAGGCCAAGGTCGAGGCGCAGGATGTGGAGGCATTGGTGCTGAAGATCGTGCGGAAACTGCACGCGCCTGCGGCTTCGTCAGCAGGATAAGCGTTCGCCTGTTGCACTTTCGGGGGATGGGCGCAAGCTGAAGGAGCGGGAGAAGATGGATCGTGCGAAGTGTTCTGATCATTGACGACGAAGACGACATACGGGAAGTAGCTGCATTGTCTCTTGAGGCAACCTCGGATTGGGTCATCCACACGGCGGGTTCCGGCAGGGAGGGCATTGCCACTGCCGCGGCGGAGCAGCCGGACGCAATCCTGATGGATGTGATGATGCCTGGTATGGATGGTCCTACGGCCTTCCGCCAGATGCAGGAGAATATCCGCGTGTCGCACATTCCTGTAGTGCTGCTGACGGCCAAGGTTCAGGGTGTGGATCAACGGCGGTTTGCGGGTTTGGGGGTTGCCGGCGTGTTGTTTAAACCGTTTGATCCGATTACGTTGGCTGCGCAGCTTTCTCAAGTGCTGGGCTGGAACGACTAGTTTGCGGTTTTCCAACAAAATTTGAAGCGCAGGATACGTCAGGTTCCCTTGAGAGGGGGGGTCTTGCGGCTTCGTGCATCCGACTACGGATCGCCTGCGTTCTTTATGCAGAATTAACTAAAGTTTTTTCTCAGAATGCCGATAAGAAACTAGAGATTGGAATTGAATGCGGCCGCCGGAATTTCGGACCGGTTATGAACATTTTTCTTGCAAATCTGGAAAACTTTACTACTCTGGTGGAACCCCACATGTCACCTCACACCGTTAGTCTCGCGCAAGCCGAAACGACGAAGAATCTTATTGCTGGCATTTGGCGGCGTAATCGAACTCAGGTGCTCGCCCGCTTGGAACTCCTGGAGTGCACTGCGACTGCTGTGGCTGCGGAGAGCCTAACCCTTCCGCTGCTTGAAGAAGCACTCTCCACTTCACATAAGCTGGCCGGTTCGCTGGGTATGTTCGGGTTTGGGGAAGGTACGCAGTTGGCCCGTGTGCTTGAACAGCAGCTTGAGAGCGCATTGCCCAATGCCGGGGTGATGCTGGTCACGATCGCTCGTCTGCGCGAAGTTCTCTTCCCGGACTCCCTGGGCGTACCCAGCCTAGTTACAAGCCACTAAGCTCCAAACTCCAGATGGATTGGAGTTGGACTGCGTGATCGAGAGATCGAGAAAGCTGCCGGCCGAAACTGTCACTGGACTGGATGCTGTGCAGCTTTGATTTTGTGAGACTTGGCAAGTGAGTGCCGAGTTCACCATGGACCCTGGAGTTCCTACGCGCATCGTGACGGTGATGGTTGCCGCCTGCTGGGAGTACACCGTGAGCTGCGTAGCCGTGCAGCCCGTAGGGACCCAGGTAAGCACCGAGGCGACCTCATTGGAGCTCTGATTGGTGTTGTTGATCGAGTAGTAGGTGGCGGCATAGGAGACCGAGTGGTACATCGAGGCAAACGGAATGCCGCTAGTCCCGGAACTGCTTGAAGTGCCTCCGCCGGAGCCTGTTCCAGCCGTTCCATTCGCTCCCTGAGGAATCGTAAAGTTCAGGATTGCCGAAGAAGCGCTGCCCACGTTTACCACAGACGCGTTTGAGCCTGGTGCGCCCGTGGTGACGGATCCTATCTGCACCGAGGCAGGCGCGCCGGCCGGACCAGTCGGACCTGCTACCCCGGCGGCTCCGGTCGCTCCAGGGGTCCCGGCCGCGCCGGCGGCTCCGGCTGTGGCCAGCGTGCTCCAGAAGCTGGGGGAGTTGCCGGGTGCGTTGCCTGCATTGTTTGCCTGGGTCGAGATGTAGCTTGAGCCCTGAAACGTGACGGCTGCATTGAGTCCGTAGTTGGTGCTGGAGCTGTACGTTCCCTGGTAGATCAACCCGGGGGAGCCAGCCGGACCTGCAACTCCGGCTGGGCCTGCCGGGCCATTTGGGCCAGATGGACCAATAGGACCTGCAGGACCTGCACTCCCTGCCGGACCTGCGGGCCCGGTGGCGCCTGCCGGCCCCGGATACCCGGTAGGCCCTTGCAATCCCGTTGCTCCCTGGGGGCCAGCGGGTCCAGCTGCGCCAGATTGCACGAGCACACCCCAATAGATCGGGCTCAGATCAGGCTCGCGGCCAGAGTTTGCAGCCAAGGCAATATAGCCGCTTCCGCTATAGTTGACGGTATCTCCGACGGCATAGGAACTGCCGGTCAACCAGCCACCGCGAAAAGTGATCGGCGGGCCTTGTGGACCTGCGGGACCTTGGATTCCGTTGGCCCCGGTTGCCCCGGCGGCTCCCTGCTGGCCCGCCGGACCCGCAGCTCCCGCTGGGCCGATTGGTCCAACGGATCCAGTTGATCCGGTAGGCCCGACTGGGCCGGCAACGCCGGCGGGACCTGCTGGACCTTGCGTGCCTGGGTACCCGGTGGGGCCTTGCAGTCCGGTTGCTCCCTGGGGGCCGGCGGATCCGGCGGAGCCTGCCTGTGCAAGAACTGCCCAGTAGACCGGGCTGACATCGGGCTCCCGGCCGGAGTTTGCGACAAGCGCGATGTAACTGCCTCCGCTGTAGCTTACGGTGTCTCCGAGTAAGTAGGTAGAGCCGGTCAACCAGCCTCCGCGGAAGGTTACGGGAGGGCCTTGAGGGCCGGTTGGACCTTGCGCACCGTTGGTTCCGGGAGCGCCGGACGGCCCTTGCGGTCCCGCGGCTCCGGCTACGCCTGCCTGACCCTGAGCGACCAGCACAGCCCAGCTTGCGGAATTTTGGTCGGGAGTATTGCCGTGGTTACTCGCGACAAGGGAGACGTACGTGGATCCGCCGTAGCCGACCGCATCCGCGACGGCGTAGTTTGTAGCTGAGCTGTAATTTCCTTTGTAGTTCACGACCGCCGGTCCTTGTGCACCTTGCGGTCCGGCATTGCCGGTAGGGCCGGGCAGGCCTTGCGCGCCTTGTGGGCCGGCTGGGCCAATGGATCCCGGAGAGCCAGTTGCTCCCGCTGCGCCGGGTGTGCCGGCGACCGCGAACAACGCCCAGGCCGCCGGGCTCTGGTCGGGAGTATTGCCGTGATTGCCGGCGATGAGCGAGACGTAGCCTGCGCCGTTGTACTGGACGCCGTCGGCCAGGGCGTAGTTTGCGCTGGACTGATAGGCCCCCTGGAAGGCTAGTCCTACTGGGCCTGCCGGTCCTTGCGGTCCCATGGGGCCACTCAGGCCCGTGGCTCCAGCGGTGCCCGGAATGCCTTGCGCGCCGGCCTGCCCTGGAATGCCTTGCAGGCCTTGATCGCCGCGCTCGCCGGGTGGTCCGACCGGTCCGAGGGCACCGGGAATGCCTTGCGGCCCGGGTGCTCCGGTGGTGCCGGTCGTTCCTTGCGGCCCTTGTGCGGTCAGGATGCCCCAGAAAGCGGGGCTTTGATCGGGCGTATTGCCATGATTGCCACCGGCCAGGGACGCCCAGCTTGAACCTTGCCACAAGACCACATCGCCGAGAACATAGTTGTGCACGGACTGATAGACACCCTGATAGACGAGACCCGGAAGGCCTGGCGCACCATCGCGGCCGGCAGGCCCGGGATCGCCGGGAGTGCCGGCTGGACCCTGGATGCCGGCGGCACCTGCGGTTCCCTGAATGCCGGCTGGACCCGCGGGTCCAGAGTCGCCCATGGCGGCGAGCAGAATCCAATTCCCCGAGCCAAATCCGGGAGTGTTGCCGTGGTTGGAGGACGCGGTGGAAACGTAGCTGGAGCCGGCAAAGGCGACAACATCGTTCAAACCATAGTTGGTGATGGAGTTGTAGGTGCCTTCAAAGCCCAGACCCGGCAATCCTTTGATTCCCTGCGGTCCTGGTAAACCGATGGGACCGGCGGGACCGGTGGCTCCTGCAGGACCGGTAGCTCCGGCCACACCTGGTGGACCGGCCGCTCCGGCGACCCCTGCCAGCCCCGCGGGTCCGGTAATCCCTGGCGGTCCCGCTGGTCCCTGCGAGACGATCTGGAGATCGAGCGTTGGCTGGTGCCCGGTCAGGTCGTTCTCCTTACTATCGAACTGTACGGACGCGCTCCCTGCAGTCAGGGTGAAGCCAAAGTTGGTTGCAGGCGTGGTGATCCATCCCTGGACCAAGGCCGTGACATCGACGGAGACGTACTGGCCTGCCTGGCTGACGGAAAAGACCTGCGCCACGCTGCCGGTTGCCGGAAGAGTCTGATAGGTAACACCGTACTCGCTCCAGGCTCCGTTCAGCGGCTGCAGACTGACCAGACCGGCGGTGTCGGCGCGATTGATGTAGAGACGCAGCGTAGCATGGGCGATCTGGGTGGACGTCGTTCCGGCGGGAAGGACGCCGAGATCGAACTGCAGCAGTCCGGTATAGCCTGCGCCGACGTTGATATTTGAGATCGCACCACTATTAACAGTAGGCCGGGCGGAGTTGACGTGAGCGTCGGCGACGAGGGTAGCCTCGACCGCTCGCGCGCGAGGGCACAACGCCGCGAGCAGCCCGAAGAGCAAAAGTGTTTTGCCGAGGATCGACTTGTGGTCAGGACGTTTCGTCGTCGTTCTCCGCTCTGTGAAAATTCTCCTGCGCCGTCAGCAAGCTGCCGCAAATCTCATTCGAGTCCAGAGCTCGTCAAGAGGCAATGCATCGAGGCGTGGTGTCGACTACCACCTCCGTTTCGGACTCTGCCGCTTCCGCGCCGCAGGCCGGGTGGATGGGGCACTTTGCGTGATCGGCTATTATGGCGGAAGCGATGGACGTATCCGTAAAAGAGCTTCTGCAAGCCGGCGCTGCCCTGACGGACAAGGCACTCGAGCGCCTGCTTCCCTCCCCCGACACGCCTCCGCACTCGATTCATCGCGCCATGCGGCACAGCACGTTCGCCGGCGGCAAGCGGCTGCGGCCGATTCTGTGCAGGGAGGCGGCGCGCATGGTGGCAGAAGGCGCGCTGCCGGAGGCGGTTGAGGACCTGGGTGCGGCGCTCGAGATGATTCATACGTATTCGTTGATCCACGACGATCTTCCCGCGCTCGACAATGACGATCTTCGCCGGGGACAGCCGACCTGCCACGTTGTGTTTGGAGAGGCAACGGCGATCCTGGCTGGCGACGCTCTACAGACGCTTGCGTTCCAAACATTGGGCGGGATCGACTGCCCGGCGCCGGCGCTTGTGGCGATCCTGCAGGAGCTCACCGGATCGATCGCAACGGGGGTAGGCGCGGATCTTCCGGGAGGCTTGCCGCCGGGCATGATTGGCGGCCAGGTGATGGATCTTGAGTCCGAAAAGACTCGGCCGACCGCGGAGCTCGTGGAACGGATTCACCGGGCTAAAACCGGTGCGCTGTTTACGGCATCGGTGGTAACTGGTGGCCTGCTGGCGCGAGGACTGGTGCAATCGGAGCCCGGGCATTCCCGTCCTGCCGAGCACGATACGATTGCGCGGCTCAGAATTTTTGGGGAGAAGGCCGGGTTGGCGTTCCAGATTGTGGACGATGTGCTCGACCGCACGCAGGACTCGGCGCAATTAGGCAAGACGGCGGGCAAGGACACTGCGACGGACAAGGCTACCTGGCCGGCGGTTTATGGTATAGAGACCTCCGTGCAGCACGCGCAGGCGCTCATCGACGATGCGTTTGCCGCGCTCGCTCCGTTCGGCGAGGCGGCTGAGCCGTTGAAAGCTTTGGCGCTGTCGTTGACGGCGCGGACCAGTTGAGTTGTGCTTGGCTGTTGAATTAAGAATGGAACGAAAGTCGTCTATTTCGCGTCAAGGTAGACGAGAAGGCAGAAACGGGAGAGTTTTGATGAGTACCTTTGCCACCGCATCACGACCCCTTCGCCCAGAAGTCAGCCAAGCTCTTCAAGAGCAGATTCGCCGACAGGAAGAACAGGATCGCCTGGAAAAGTTGAATAAGCAGACTGGGCCTTGCAGCTCCAGCCATTAGAGCGGATTTTCTCGTGGTAGAGAGACAAACAACGGCAAGTGCAACCGCAGATTCCCTTCGGGAATGACAACAGAATGCGAAAGTTGCCTCTACACCAAAATCAAAATGGTTAGTGCTTAGGGTTCATCGTCGGCGCACCGTATTCCTGATCCGAAACCTGTCTGCCCCACGTTACAGCGATCCCAGCGTTGTCGTTTTCCTGCATGGCGAGGTGAACAAGCGTGTGGGCAGCGTCGGCACCGTGCCAGTGGTTCTCACCGGCTGGAATGACGACCACATCGCCAGCTTGAATGACGCGGGCCGACTCCCCTTCCTTTTGCGCCCAGCCGATGCCGGAGACAATATAGAGTGTCTGTCCCCGCGGGTGGGTGTGCCAGGCCGTGCGCGCGCCGGGTGCAAAGGTGACCAGCGCGGCCTGGAGGCGCGCTTCCGGACCGATCTCCGCGGTGCTCACGACGGGGTCGATCCAGACCGATCCGGTGAACCATGCTTCGGGTCCCGCCTTGCACTCACGCTCCGCGCTCGCCTGAATCTTCATTGAGTTTCACTCTACGCCGTAGACTGGGAAGAGCCAATGTTTACCGAAACCCAGGTGCGAGAGGCGTTGCGCGACTGTTACGACACGACCAATCCCTATCGGCAGCCAGTCAATGTCGTCGATCTCGGCTTGGTGGAGAAGATCTCGCTCACCCTCGATGAAGAAGCTCCGGGTGCGGGCATTGCCGGCGTGCCGCCAAGATATAAGTTGAGCCTAACGTTGATCGCGTGCACGGCGGAGGAGGATGCCCGCACGTTGCTCGCCGCGCAGATTGCCAACCGTCTGGCGGGACTGCCTGAGCTCTCCGGCATCGATCTTCGGTTTGCCGATACGCCTGGGTGGACTGCTTCCCGGATCACTCTTGCAGGACGCCGGCTACTGAAGCTGGATCGCGCCTTTCCCATTCTGAACAACCGGTAGCTGGCTGTGTCTCTAGGCAAGGACATGGCGTTTGGCTGAAAAGCCCTGCCAACGATGTGCTTGCTATGAAGTTTTTTTGCAGTGTCTTTCGATGGCAACAAATTTCTCGCGATCCGACATGCGAGGGCCGGCGGTGGTTCCCAAGACGTAGACCATCTTATCGCCTAGTCTGCCGAGTGCCACGCTGCACGCTTTGCGTCTTCGGTTCATTGTCTACGCACGCTAACCTCGAGGGACTTCCATGTATTACACCGACAAAAAACTTCAAATTCCAATCACGGTTGAGAAGCCAAACCCCGTCTTTGCCCGCATGCTGCAGCAAGCCATTGGCGGCGTGGAAGGCGAGATTCGTGTTTGTATGCAGTACTTCTTCCAGGCCTGGGGCTCGCGCGGTCCGGCCAAGTATCGCGACATGCTGCTGAATACGGCGACTGAAGAGATCTCTCACATTGAGTTTCTCTCGACTGCCGTTGCTCTCAATCTTGAGAAGGCTCCCGTCAAGCTGCAGGAAGAGATCTCGGCGGATCCGATTGCCGGTGCGGTGTTGAACGGTATGGACATGCGGCACATTCTCTCGACCGGCCTTAGTGCCTACCCGGGCGATGCGAACGGCGTGCCATTCGACATGAGCCACATCTATGCCAGCGGAAATATCGCCGGTGACATGTATTGCAATGTGGCTGCTGAAGCGACCGGCCGCACCCTTGCCTGCCGCCTCTACAACGCTACCGACGACCCAGGCATGAAGCGTATGCTGGCGTTCAATATCGCGCGAGATACGATGCATCAGCAGCAGTGGCTGGCGGTGCTCGAAGAGTTGGGTCCGACGCATCTGCCGGTTCCGAACAGCTTCCCGCAGTCGAAGGAGAACGAGGAGTACAGCTATAAGTTCTTTATTCAGACGGTAGACAAGCAGGTAGGCAATCAGGAAGGGCAGGCCTGGACCTCCGGCACGGCACCCGATGGTCACGGCAAGTTTGAGCCGTTTATCGCCGGTCCGCTTGAAGGTGCGGGAGAACCGAATCTGGGGCCAGGACGGCCGGATACGTTTGGCCAGAAGGAGCAGGCGATGGTGTCTCCAAATGGGACAGCTGCCGCGAACGGCAGTGGCAAGTACACCTACGTGGAGACGGTGAAGGCGTAGAGCGCGCCGTTTCAATGCTGTGTAGCAGGAAGAAAACCGCTACGGGAATTCTGGCTTCGCCAGAATGACGACGGAATGCTGTTGCATCACAAAGTCTGTTTTACTTTCCCAGGTCAAGAACAAGGGAGCGCCGCTGTAAAGGGCGCTCCTTTGTGCGTTGACACTCGATCGCAAGCTTACCTGGCTGACAAGGTACGTAACGTCATGACGTTTCGCCGTTCGTCTCCGGGTTCTTCAACAGGAGTTTCGGCGATGAAGACAGCCGAGGCGAAGCGGGCATCGTGAAGCAGACGACGGAAGGTTCCCGCGCCGATCGTGCCTTCACCGATGTGCTCGTGGCGGTCTAGTTTCGAGCCCATGGCTGCCTTGGCGTCGTTGCAGTGCCAGACGCGAACCGCCTCAAAGCCGATGGTCTCTCCAATCTGTTGCATCGTTTCCGCATAGCCTTCGGGCGAGACAAGATCGTAGCCAGCGACGTGGACATGGCAGGTATCCAGGCAAACGGCCACGGGCGCGCAGGCACGCAGGCAGTCGACCAGTTCGGCGACCTGCTCCAGCTTGCTGCCGAGCGAAAACTCGGCTCCGGCGGTGTTTTCAATCAAGATACGGAAGTCAGGAGCGGAGGTGAAGTCGAGGCCATCGATGGCGCGTTCGATAGACTGGGCAGCAAGGCGCAGGCCATCTTCCCGGGTAAGGCCTTTCCAGCTTCCGGGATGGAGAACCAGGTTTTCGGCCCCCAGCGCGAGGGCGCGCTCAACCTCTCCGCGGAACGCAAGGGTGGAGTTGGCACGCACGGCTTCGGTCTGGCTGCACAGGTTAATAAGGTAGCTCGCGTGGATGGAGATGGGGCCGATGTCGTGGGCGGCACGAAGCTCGCGCATGCGTGCTGCGTCCTCGGGCTTGACGGCAGCGGCGCGCCACTGGCGAGGACTCGCGCTGAAGATTTGGAAGGTGTTGGCACCGGCGTCGACTGCGCGCTGGACTGCGGTCCAGCAGCCTCCGGCGGTGCCGACATGGACACCGATACGTTTCTTGTCTGGAAGAACCTGCATCGTTCCAAGTTAAACCCAGGCTCAAGGAAAAGCCGGGTGCAGTAGGATGGCTGCATGCCGAAAGCTCAGAGTGCCGCAAATCATGCGATGTACGATCCTGTGACGCATTTTGTGTTGATGCCGATCTTCACGATCAACTTGGGTGTGGCGATCTACTGGGCGATTCATGACCCGCAGCATCGGCTGGGACTGGATCTATGGCTGGTGGTGCTGGCGTTTGCGCTGATTTTGGTGAACACGAAGATGCGGAATTATTCACTGCGAGTGCAGGATCGGCTGATTCAGTTGGAGGAACGTCTGCGGGTGTCTGCGCTAGTCTCGCCGGCGGAGGCTCTGCGGCTGACGATGCGGCAGTTGGTTGCGCTGCGTTTCGCTTCGGATCAGGAGTTGCCAATGCTGGTGGCGCATACCCTGGGAGAAAGTCTGACGTCGCGGCAGATCAAGGAACGCATCGCCCAGTGGCGTCCGGACCCGATCCGCCTCTGAGGTTTGCGTCGGCAGCTCCGAGACCAGGAGTTCCGGAGAATGCAGGGACATGGACTTACGTCGTGTGCCTCTGCACTGGGTGGGGCATCAGGACCGCCGCAGGTGCTATGGCGTGACCCGGTAGGGCACCTTATGCTTCTCATGGAACCACGGAGGCTCCCCCATGAGTAACTATGACAGCAATCAGGGCCCGCTCCACGTCACAAACTTTCGTACTGCTTCCCTTCTGGCTGCTATCCTGATCGCCGCCGCGGCTGGCGTGAGTTGCAATTTGAGCGAGAACGCAAACGGCTTGAACGAAGACGGAGGAGGCGGATCGATGCTCGCTCCGATTGCGGGACAAGCCAATGGCGATCTGCATTCAACCTTGCCTGACCTGCACGATCTGCGCCGACGATACCGGGACCATCACTGGACGAGCGCGCTGGTGGTGGAGACGGCGCACCACCAGCCGCGGAGTTCTTAGCCGGGCGCAACTCCTAGTAGACGTCGCGCTGGTAACGCTTGTCCTTTTTCATCCGGCTGAGGTACTCAGATGCGTGGTCGAGCGTACCGTTCGAACCTTTGGCGATAGCGTCGAGCAGGGCCATCTCCACGTCTTTGGCCATGCGGGTTGCGTCGCCACAGACGTAGAAGAAGGCTCCACGTTCAAGCCATGCGTAGAGTTCGGCGGCGCGCTCCTGCATGCGGTCCTGGACATAGATCTTTTTGGCCTGGTCGCGAGAGAAGGCGGTGTCGAGATGGGTGAGCACACCGTCTTTATGCATCGCCTCAAGCTCATGCTGGTAGAGGAAGTCGAGCGAGCGGCGCTGTTCGCCGAAGAAGAGCCAATTTTCCCCGGGGGCGCCGGTAGCCTGGCGTTCTTCCAGAAAGGCGCGGAAAGGAGCAATGCCGGTGCCGGGACCGACCATGATGACCGGAGCGGAGGAGTCTGCGGGAAGGCGGAAGTTGCCGTTGGCATGCAGAAAGATAGGCATCGTCTCGCCCACGGGCGCGCGATCGCCAAGGTGTCCGCTGGCCAAGCCTTGCCGGGTGCGTCCATGAGCATCGTAGCGGACGACGCGGACCGTGGTCTGCACATTGTCGGCGTGGAGTGCCTGGCTGGAAGCGATGGAGTACATCCGTGGCGTTAGGCGGGCAAGCACCTGGAAGAGCTGTTGCGGGGAGGTAATCACACCTGGAAATTCATGAAGTAAGTCGATAAACTCGCGGCCGTAACAGTATTCTTCAGCGCGCGCCTTGTTTTCGGCACCCGCAAGCGCCTTCAGGCCTTCGTTTTCGGGAGCAAGCTTGTGCATCTGGGTGATGCGGCCGCGCTCCAGCTTGCCGATGGCAAGCCGGGTACGCAGAGCTTCGTCCAGGTCAATGTCGACCTTGTAGTGGTCGAGAACGCGTTCGTCTCCGCGCATGTGGAGCGCTTCGAGGACCTCATCGACGACCTCGCGGCGGTTCTCAGGCAGGATGCCGACAGCGTCGCCGGGGGTATAGGTCATGCCATCTTCGAGCGTGAGTTCGATGTGGCGCGTCTCCTTCTCGGAGCCGGGAGCGGTCAGCAGATCATTGATGCGCACAGAGGACTGGTAGGGGTTGTTGCGAGTGTATGTGGATGTGTGCCCGCTTGCCAGGGTCTCGGTTGCTTCCAGCGTTTCGCTCATACCGTTATGTTAGGCGATTTTGTGTCTGCCGGACAGCCAGCGCCGAAGCAGCCAGGCAAGCACGCCGAGCAGGACGACGAGGGCGGCCAGCCGGATCTCGTGGCCGAAGTTGGGCCGGCCAAGGAGGATATAGAGGAAGCCGCCCAAGGCAAGCAGAGGCGGAAGCGGATAGAGCCAGAGGCGGAATGGCCGGGGGAGATCGGGCTGGCTTCGCCGCAGGTAAAGGACACCGATGTGTTGAAGGAGAAATTGCACCAGAATGCGCAGAATGACGAGGGCGGCGATGACCTCGGCGAGCGAGAAGAAACAAAAGAGAGCGGCGACTCCGCCGAGATAAAGGAGCGAGAGATAAGGGAAGCCTCCGGTGGGATGCAGGCGGCCGAAAGGAGCGAAAAAGTTGCCGTCGCGGGCCGCGGCGTACGGAATGCGGGAGTAGCCGAGCAGCAAGGAGAAGATGCTGGCAAAGGCGGTGACCATGATGAGCATGGCAACCAGGCGTCCAGCAAAGAGGCCGAGGACGGGACCGAAGCGGGTACCGTAGGCAGTCTGCATGAAAAATGAGAGGAGGGCCTGGCGCGCGCCCAGGTCGTGGACCAAGAGCAGCGGACGCCACGGAACGACGCTGAGCACGGCGACATTGATAGCGAGATAGAGGATAGCGACCAGAAAGATCGAGAGAAGAATGGCGCGTGGGATGGTGCGGGAGGGATCTCTGACCTCCGCGCCGAGGAAGGTGACGTTGTAGTAGCCCCAGAAGTCATAGGTGGCGATCAGCATCGCGGAGGCCAGGCCGGAGAAGAAGGCAGGCGTGAGATGGAAGGCGCCGGGAGGGAGGTCGAAGGCTTGCCTCGGGTGCCCGAACACGACGGCGGTTATCAGCACCCAGGCGATGGTGCCGAGCACGGTGATCCACAAGAGATAGCTGATAACGCGCAAATGGACGAGATTGCGGTAGAGCAGCAGGATGGCAAGGAGGATAGCTGCAATGGCGATGGCGGTTCCGGGGCTGGCGACGAGGCGCCCCCAGGATGCGGTGTGCGTGCGAAGAACGGGAGCCAGATAGCCGGCGTACTGAGCAAGGCCGATCGATCCGCTGGCGACCGACAGGGGCGCGGAGAAGATGAGCTGAAAGACAAAGAGGAAAGCCAGAAAGCGGCCGAACGCGCCAGGGTAGATGGTGCGCAGGAAGCGGTAGGTGCCGCCGGCTTCGGGCATGGCCGCGCCGAGTTCCGCCCAGACCAGGCCGTCACACACGGCCAGCAGGGCACCAAGAATCCAGCCAAGCATGGCTTGCGGGCCGCCCATCGTAGAGAGGAGCAGAGGCAAGGTGATGAAGGGGCCAACGCCGATCATGTCGAGCATGTTGATGGCGATGGCGCCAGGGAGGGTGAGCGAGCGAGTGAGATGGCTTCCGGATTGGGGGCTGGAGGCGATCCCTCGAGTCTATCGTTCCATCCTTACTCCCAGGCTGCCGCGTCATAACCAACGGCTTTAGACAATATTTGTGAAAGAGGCTAAAGTTTTGGCCAGGTTTGCCGATATGAGAGAGTAAGCCTTATGAACGCTCGCTCCTTTTCTTTGGCCATGATCCTGCTTCTTCTCGCGGCGTGTGTACCCGTTGCGTGTGGGGCACAATCTGCGCCTGGTCCCCGGCTGGTCGACGATCCGGCAAACCTGACGGGAGAGCGGGTCTCGCCTCCCTCCCCTGCGGACCGGCTGCCGATCAACCACGGAGCGCCCGCGCTCCAGCAGTTGCTTTTAAAGCTGCGGACGCGCGCCTCGCTGATGATGATTGTGGCGCATCCGGATGACGAGGACGGCGGATTTCTGACGTATGAGTCGCGCGGCATGGGAGCGCGGGTGGCCATGCTGACGCTGAACCGTGGCGAAGGCGGACAAAGCCTGATGTCCGGGGATTTCAACGATGCGCTCGGGCTGATCCGGACACAGGAGCTGCTCGAGGAAGACCGCTACACGGGCGTCGACCAGATGTTTGGGACCGAGGTGGACTTCGGTTTTTCAAAGACCAAGGAAGAGAGCTATGCCAAGTGGACGCATGAGCGTGTGCTTTACGACGCGGTGCGCGCGGTGCGGCTCTATCGGCCGCTAGTGCTGGCGAGCGTCTTTGTGGGAGGACCGACGGACGGGCATGGACACCACCAGGTCTCAGGCGAGATTACGCAGGAGGTGTTTACCGCGGCGGGAGACCCGAAGGTTTTTCCTGAGATGATTCGCGAAGGTCTGCTGCCATGGACTCCGCTGAAGGTGTACGCGCGGGTTCCATTCTCGCGCATGACGAAAGACGGAATGTTCGATTATGCGACAGGAAAGACGATTCCGACGCGCTTTGAGAATTATGTGACGGGAAAAGTAACGAACGCCGAACCGAGCGCCACGGTAAAGATTCCGGAAGGCGATCCGGCAACGATAGCGTTTGCGGGAAGACAGGCGGCTCCCTCCTTGGGAATGGACGGACTGACCTATGTACAGTTTGCAAGGAACGGATTGGCACTGCAAAAGACGCAAGTCGGGCCTGGTGTACGGCTGGCTCCGCCGGGGAAGTCGGAGACGGGCTATACATTGATGGGATCGCGGGTGGGAACGCCGCCGACTGAGGCCAGCATCTTCACGGGCATCAATATCGGTCTCGTGGGGATTGCCGACCTGGACCCAAACGCGCCCGGGCTGCGGGAAGTTCTTACGGCCGTCGATATGCGGATCGGCGAGGCGCAGCAACTGTTTACGGCGGATCATCCCGAGGCAACTGCGCCTCCGCTGCGTCGCGCGCTGGCTGCCATCGATGGGCTGCTCACGGCCTACGCAACGAGCACTGGTCTCGAGGAGCAACAGCGCTTTAACCTGGTGCATGAACTGCGAGTTAAGAGAGTGCAGTTGAACGATGCTTTGGTTCTGGCGGATGGCTTGCGCATGACGGCGACACTCGATGCTTCGAGTAAGCCGCTGCTCAGTACGCTTCAGAAGGCCACGATCAATGTCCGATTGGAAAATCGAGGCGGACTGACCCCGCTGCTGCTGGCGGAGAACAGTGCAGTACCGTCGCTGCCGGACGCGAATGCAAAGCCACTGGCAGGCGGTGTGACGATGCTTTCCCGAACGCTTGCTTTCCCGAAGGGTCTGCCGGTGACACGGCCGTACTTCTCCCGCCCCAATTCGGAGCAGGCCTTCTACGATGTTTCGCAGGCCGACCTGCGCCTTGCGCCTTCTACGCCGCCGGCACTGGTGATAACGCAACTGTTGGACGACGATGGAGCGCGGCTTGAGTTGAGGGCGGAGGTAACCGCGACGGATGAATCTTTGGAGGCAGCCCAGGTGGTGCCGCCATTCTCGGTGGCACTTTCGCCGGCTTTGGGCCTTCTCCATGCAGACGCACATCCATTTTCTGTGGAGTCGTTCATTCGGGAGCAGGGTGCAAATGCAACGTGGAAGGCAGGCTTATCGGTTCCAGAGGGCTGGCAATTCAAGCTGGATCCGGCTGCTTTGCCACTTGAGGCTGGTTTGAATGGGTCGGGCGATGCTTTGGGCAGACCAGAGGCATGGCAGGTTCAGCCGCACGGCATCGAGCCAGGATCTGCGTATCTGGTGCATGGCGACGTTTTCTCGCAAGGACATGCCTATAACGAGTCTTATCGGGCCGTTGGGTACCCGGGGCTTGCTTCGACCAACTTCTATACACCTGCGGTTTTCAAAGCAGAGGCCATCGATGTGCATACGGCTCCGGGTCTGCGCATCGCGTATTTGCCTGGTACGGGAGATCCCTTGCCCGAGTTTCTGCCGGATCTTGGTGTGACTCCAACGTTGATTACGCCCCAGGATATAAAGAGCGGCGCGTTGGCAAAGTACGACGCAGTAATTGTGGGGGTGCGCGCCTATGAGGCACAGTCTGCGCTTCTCGGCCTTGGGTCGAAGCCGCTGATTGAGTATGCGCGTGCAGGCGGCGTGGTGATCCTGGAGTACATGATCGCCAAATTCGGGAATACGGAGGCTCCTTATGCGGTTGCGGTACCAGGGGATTCGGCGCACAACGTGGTGGAGGAAGCGCAGCCCGTGCGTGTGCTCGCGCCCGAGAGTCCGCTGCTGAACTGGCCGAACAGGATCAACTCAGCGGACTTCGATGGCTGGGTAGAGGAGCGCGGACATGGATTCGCCGCAACCTGGGCTCCGCAGTTCCAGGCGCTGCTCGAGACCGAGGACGTGGGACAGGATCCGCAGCGTGGCGGATTGCTGCTGGCTCCAGTGGGCAAAGGAGCCTACGTGTACTGCGCACTGGCACTCTATCGGCAGTTGCCTGAGGGAGTTCCAGGAGCTTACCGGCTGCTGGCGAACCTGATCAGCTATGCCAAGAATCCAGGACGGACCGCCATGAAATGAGACCGGCGCGGGACGATCGCAAGCGAGGCTGCATCCCATGCGATATGCAGAACATCCAGGCTAAGCCGTTCTCTGTCACTCACACGCGATCCGACCTCCGTCGTCCTTCCCTGCTGCGCTGCGCTGGACTCGGGCTGTTCATGCTAAGCCTGTGCAGTCTGTGCTCCGGGTGCATTGTCGCCGGGGTATCGAGCAGCGGCGGCGCGTTCCTGTGGCCGGGCGGATTTGGTTTGCTCATCCTTGTGGCCATAGTGTTGTGGATGATGCGTCGTAGGTAAAGTTCGTGAGAGAGAAAGGAAACGATGACCGGATTGCGCGAGTCGCAGTTGCTGGACGCGGTTGACCTGCTGCTGGATGCACGGCGAACGATGACTCCGATCGACGATCTTCCGTCGGAGCTTCGGCCTGCCTCAATGGATGAGGTCGTCTTTGTGCAGGACCGGATGCAGGAGGCGTACGGCGCGGTCGGGGGTTGGAAGGTAGGTGCTTCTTCGCGTGACGCTACACCGGCGGCAGCACCGCTTCCTTTGACGATGATCGCGCACAGCGGCGCGGCACGGGGAGGCCGTCTTCGCGGTCTCGAGGCAGAGATTGCCTTTGTGCTGAAGACCGATCTGCCTGCGCGCGCACAGCCTTACAGCGATGAAGACATTTATGCCGCAATAGGAACGTGCCATCCGGCGATTGAGATTCTAGAATCCGCACTTGTTGAACCCACGCGCCCGGAGGCAAAGACGACCATGCTGGCGGACTTACAGATGCATGGCGGGCTCGTCCTCGGACCAGGTTGCCCGTTCTGGCGCGAGGTGGATTTTCAGCGGGAGCATGTGACGTTGGCAATAGACGGGATGATCAGGATAGAAGAGACGGGCTCGCATCCTACGGGCGATTTACTGCACCTGCTACGATGGCTGGCGAACGAAGGGGCAGCACGAACGGGAGGACTTCACGCCGGACAGTGGATCACGACGGGAAGCTGGACCGGCATTCTTGAGGCCCGTACGGGTTCGTCCGTCGATGTGCACTTTTCGACCATTGGAAGGGTCGGTTTCCGTTTCAGTTGAACGCGACGGGCGCTAGGCTTACTCATTGGTTTTGCTTGCCGTTCGAAAAGCCTGTTGAAATTCTTGTGCGTCGAAGGGAGCGCGATGCAGATTGGGCTCTTGCTCCCTGGGCTCAAAAGCGATCTCGGTTTGTTGCACTGCATCGGCGATGACCACCGTTTTTGCATTCAAAAATTCGCGCATTCCGGCGGCAGAGAGTTCGCGGCCGTATCCTGAGCGCTTGATGCCGCCGAAGGGCAGGCGCGGGTCGCTGGCCACCATGGCGTTGACAAAGACCTGGCCGCACGCAAGTTCAGCGATCAGCTGTTTTTGTTCGTCCACCTCGCGGGTCCAGACAGAGGCGCCCAAACCAAAGGGCGTGTCGTTGGCGACCTCGATGGCTTCCTCAAGCGAACGTACGCGAAACAGCAGGGCCACGGGACCGAGGATCTCTTCGCGATAAACCCCGACGGTGCGTGGAACATCGACCAGCACGGTAGGAGGAAAAAAGCTGCCTGAGCCTTCGCGACGCTCGCCTCCGGTCAGCAGACGGGCCCCGGCACGGGTGGCAGAAAGCACCTGCTGCTGCACCTCGGCGACGATCTGCGGGGTAGCGAGCGGACCGATCTCGGTAGTCTCCTCCATTGGATTGCCTACTAGAAGCGCTTTCATTGAGGCGACGAAGCGCGACTCGAAGTCAGCAAAGATGTCTTCATGAACGATGAAGCGCTTCGCCGCGATGCTCGACTGACCATTGTTGACGATGTGGGCTTTGACCGCCGTGGAGAGCGCAAGATCCAGGTCTGCCGAGGGCAGGACGATGAAGGGATCGGAGCCGCCCAGCTCGAGGACGGAGCGCTTGAGCAGCCAGCCGGCTTGCGCGGCGATGGCGCGGCCGGCGGCTTCGGAGCCCGTAACGGTCACAGCGGCGATGCGCTCGTCCGAGAGCACAGCTTCTACCTGCCGGGCTTCGATCATCAGGGTCTGGAAGGTGCCTCGCGGGAACCCGGCACGGCGGACCAGAGCCTCAATTGCCAGACCGCACTGCGGAACGTTCGACGCGTGCTTCAACAGAGCGACGTTGCCAGCCATCAGGGCAGGCGATAGAAAACGGAAGACCTGCCAAAAGGGGAAGTTCCAAGGCATGACGGCCAGCACGATCCCGAGCGGATCCCAGCGGACGTAGCTGTTGTTCTGCTCGGTCGGTATCGGTTCTTCGGTCAAGATGCGGGCGGCGTTCTCGGCAAAATAGCGGCAGCCCAGCGCGCACTTGAGGATCTCCTGGCGGGCGCTGACGAGCGTTTTGCCCATCTCGGCGGTAATCATGGCAGCCAGTTCGTCGACTTCGTGCTCGAGAATCCCGGCCAGTTTGCGCATGCAGAGAGCGCGATGTTCAAGCGGAATCTCACCATAACTGCGGAAGGCGATATGCGCCGTGGCGATTTTGGCTTTCACAGCCTCGTCGCTCAAGGGCTCGAACTGGCGAAGCACCTCGCCTGTCGCTGGATTGATAGAGGTAATCGACATAGGGAACAGGGTCCGCAGCCAGTTTAGCAAGGAGTGTCCGGCGGCAGTGTGGGGTCCGCGGCGGTATCCAGCAGAAGGCGCAGTTCAGCGTGGAGTGCCGACGCGATCTGCTCCGGAGTGTCCGCAGGCGAGCAGCGAATCGGGCTGCCGATGCGGATGCCGAGACGCCCGGCGTGGAACCAGTCCTGGGCAACGGCCTTCTGTGCCGAAAAGCCCTGAAGAGCGATCGGCAGCACCTCCGTCTTCGAAGCCTGGGCGAGCAGGCCGATGCCGGCACGAAAGGGCTGCAGCGCACCTGTCGGAGAGCGGCGGCCCTCAGGAAAGATCAGCACGTGAAAGTCGCGGTCGAGCGCCTCACCGGCGTGGGCGAAGCTGCGGCGGAACCCGGCCTGGCGTGGAAGCGGAAAGGCGTTCAGCAGAGCCGTCACCAGGCAATACTGGATGGGAGCAAGCATGTTCGCCCACCAACTGCCCTGGTTGCGACCGTGCCGCCAGTCTTCGAGCATCTCTCCGGCGGTGGCTACGGCGAGGCGCCGGCGCACATGCGGCGGAAGCGCGTACAGTACCAGCCCTACGTCGAACCACGTGACGTGGTTGGCAATCAGCAGCATGGGTTGGGTGGAAAGAGACGTCGCGGGCAGTTCCACCCGGGGCTTGGCGAGGAGCCAGACCAGCGGCCGGACGATGGCTTCGACAAACGCGACGCGGAGAGCTTGTATAGGACGCGACCATGGCCAGCGTGGATAGCGGAAAGCGGGCGGCTCGGCGGGGAGTGGCTGAACTCGTGACGACTCCAGGCTTGTGGCCTGCGCAGAGCTGTCAGACATTCGGGGAGCCAGCAAAGTACGCAGCTGCCCGAGCGTTTCAATCTTCAGCAAGGTTGCGTCGTCGATCGACGTCCCGAAACGCGTCTCCAGGGCGCTTTGCAACTGTACGCGTCCGAGGCTATCAAGGTGAAGATCTTCGGTAAGGCGAGCGTCCTCGCCGGTTTGCGTGGCCGGGACGCCGGTCAGCGAAGCAAGCAGCGTTGTGAGCGAGTCGCTTTCCTCTGTTTGGCTGACGGCCCGGTCCTGCTGCGCAACCCACGCGGCCACCGTGCGGCGCTGGATTTTGCCGGTCGAGGTGCGGGGCAGATCACCGTCTCGCCACAGGAACCAGTGGCGGATTTGCTGGTAGCCGGCCAGGTCTGTGTTGGCGGCATGCACCGCCGCGGCGGCTGCTGTGGGTCCGGCGGGTGCGACGAGCACGGCGGCCGGTTCCTGGCTTGTGCCCGCAATCGAAAGCGCCACGACAGCGCAGGCAATCACCTGCGGCTGCCGGAGCAACGCGGCCTCGACATCCTCGGGATGGATGTTGACCCCTGAAGCGGTGACAATGACCTCGCTGCGGCGGCCGGTGAAGCGAAGATTTCCGGCGTCATCCTGGGTGGCGAGGTCGCCGGTGGCGAGCCAGGGATCTTCACGCTGGAGCAGTTGGCCATTCTGCCACGTGGCGGTCGAGACCATCTCCCCGCGAACCGAGATTTCACCCTCGGCACCAAGGCGCATCTCGCGCCCAGGCAGCGGCTTGCCGATGGAGCCGCGGCTGATGCGGAAGGGATGGTTCAAAGTCACGAGGGCGGCGGTCTCGGTAAGGCCATAGCCCTGGATGACGGCGAAACCCATGCGGTTCCAGAACTCTTCAAGGTCGCTCGGCAAAGATGCGCCGCCACAGACAAAGGCCCAAAACTTCCAGCCCAGACGCCGATGCACCCGACGAAAACGCCAGATGCGTCGCCAGACGCTCTCGCCGGGTACGGCTTGCAGATGCCGCGGATCGACAGCCAGGTAGGACCGCAGCAGATCCAGCAGGCGAGGGACCGCGGCCAGCACTGTAATGCGTTCGCGGCGCAGGGTCCGGACGATTCGTTCGGCTTCCAGACGGCTCTCAAAGTGGACCTCCGCGGCCAGCAACGGCGGCAGCCACAGACCCATGAACTGGCCGAAGACGTGGCTGAGGGGCAGCGTATGCAGGAACCGCAGGGGATGGAACCAGCGCTCATAGCGGCGATACCGGCGGATCTCGGCCTCGATCGGCTCGACGCTGGCAAGCACATTGCCGTGGGTGTGCACGATGCCTTTGGGCTCGGAGGTGGTGCCGGAGGTGAAGAGAATTTGGAGCGGGCTTTGCCGCTGCAGGCCGGGGATCGGCACAGAAGGCGGTGCGGCAGGCAAGCGGCTGAGTTCGGCGAAGGGCAAAATTGGAATCGGCGTGAGTAGGCTCAGCAAGAGTGGCGCATCCCCCAGGATGAGCTGCGGGGTGGTCTCGGCGAGGACCCGCTCCGCAAAGACGGCCGTGCCCGCAGCATCGAGCGGAACGACCAAAATGCCGCGCAGGACGCACGCGAAAAACGAGGCGACCCACTCCGCCGAGTTCTCACCCCAGAGCAGGACGCGCTCACCGGGAGCGATGCCGCGCCGCTCAAGCTCGGCAGCCACGCGGTCGGTCAGGCCGGCGAGAGCGGCGTAGGTGGTTCGTGCGCTGCGGTTGCCGGTGTAGCGTACAAAAGCAATCTGTGCCTCGGCGTTGCGCCAGTCGGCGACCAGCGTGGCCAGGTGCGGCCGCTTTCCTCGTACGTCGGGAAACGAGCCTCGATCGGGAGCTGCCATCGTAGGTTAGAGGCATATGCCATAATCGGGTTTGTTCCAGCCGAAAACGTAGCTGTCGAGAAGGATGACCAAGGGAGAGTGTGTGCCGACCCAGGACGACGAGCGCTTTATGCGGATGGCGATCGCGCTGGCGACCGAGAACGTCATCTCCGGTCGCGGAGGTCCGTTCGGCGCGGTGGTGGTACGGGATGGCACGGTGCTCTCTACGGGAGTGAACCAGGTGACGACGACCAACGATCCAACGGCGCACGCGGAGGTCTCGGCGATCCGCAATGCATGCCGGGAGCTCGGAACGTTTGAACTTACCGGCGCAACGCTCTACTCAAGCTGCGAGCCTTGCCCGATGTGCCTGGCGGCCATCCTGTGGGCGCGCTGCAGTAGGCTCTTCTTCGGCAACACCGCTCAGGATGCGGCGCAGGCGGGCTTCGACGACTCATACTTTTACGAACAGGTGCGCCAGCCTGCGGATCGGCGCGATCTCCCCACCACCAATCTGCTGCGTGGGGAAGCCGCGGCCAACTTCTCCGCGTGGCAAACTTTTGCAGGAAGGATTCCTTACTGATGAAACTGACCAAAATGGCATTGCTGGGATTTGGAACGGTGGGGCAATCCGTGGTGAAGGGCCTGCGCGGAGATAGCTTTCCCAGTCTCCAGCTGACGCATATCCTCAACCGCAACATCGCGCGCAAACGCGAGACGGAGGCGGCCGGATATGCCGGGCCGGAAGTGGTCTGGACCGAAGATATTGCCGACGTGCTCGACTCCGACGTAGACGTGGTGGTGGAGTTGATCGGCGGGTCGGACCCGGCGGCGACGTGGATCGAGCACGCACTACGGTCAGGCAAATCGGTGGTCACGGCGAACAAGCAGCTGATCGCCTACCGAGGGCCGGAGCTGGCGCGTCTGGCCGCGGCGCACGGTGTGCAACTGCTGCATGGAGCGGCGGTGGCGGGCGGGGTGCCGGTGATCCCGGGCATGCAGCAGGGGCTGGGTGGCGACCAGGTGGTGCGCGTCAGCGGAATCCTGAATGGCACATGTAACTACATCCTGAGCCGCATGGAGACGGGGGATCGCTATGCGGATGTGCTCAAGGACGCGCAGGCACTCGGGTATGCCGAAGCTGACCCGACCGCGGATGTGGGTGGCTTCGATGCACGGGCCAAGCTGTGCATCCTGGCGCGGGTGGCCATGCAGGCGGAGCTCGACCCGGAACAGGTGGCTACACAAAGCATCGCGGAGGTAGATGCGGTGGACTTTGCCTACGCGCGGGAGCTGGGGTCGACGATCCGGCAGGTCTCGAAGGCGCAGTTGCTGGAGCAGGGCATGTATGCGCGAGTGGCGCCGATGCTGGTGCCGCTGAACTCGCCGCTGGCCTGGTCGCATGGCACGCAGAATATGGTCGTTTCGACCGGACGCATGGGAGGGGACGTGGTGTTTTCGGGCCACGGAGCGGGAGGCGATGCGACGGCGGTGGCGGTGCTCTCGGACCTGCTGGCCGTGGCGCAGGGCTCGCGGGCGGTGCATCTGGCGGCGGAGCCAAAGTCGGTGACGGGCGACTCGGTGGCGCCGCATTATCTGCGCTTCATTGTGAACGACAAGCCGGGAATCGTTTCGGCAATCTCGGGCGCGCTGGCGGCGGCGGGCGCAAACATTGATTCTCTGCTGCAGCGCAAAGGTTACCCGAAGCAGCGTCTGGCCTTCGTGGTAACGACGGAGCCTTGCCTGAACTCGGTGATCGCGCGGGCGGTCGACTCGACGGCCACGCTGGACTGCATGATCGCGAGGCCGCTGGCACTCGAGATGCTCGTGGTGGATGACAAGGACGAGCCAACGGCTTAGCGCGCAGGCTAGGCGGAAAAGGCGGCGACGGGCTCGCCGGCGAGAGGAACGTGGATGCGCTCGGGCCGGAACTCGGAGCGCAGGGCGGGCTGTGAGTCCGGATGCAAGTCGTGCCGCACACGGGACTGATCTGAGCGCACGCTGCAGCGAATCCACTGCGGCGGCAGAATATGCGTTGAGATCGACTCGTTGCGCCAGACACTGGGCGCGCAGACGATCTTACTGGAATTCGGATTGAGCCAGGCTCCCCACCAGGAGAAGCTGCTGTTGGCAATGATGTTGTGCTGACATGCGGCCATCAGGCGCAGATCCTCATGGCAGTTGGAGGTAGTGTTGTGGTCCACGAAGACCATCTTGACGTGGCTCGGCAGATGCTTCTTGCAGTAGGGCATATCGTCTGAGAAGACGAAAAATGTTGGGTCGGCCACGCGCTGCCGGATCGCTTCGATAGCGTTGCGCTGATACGTCAGAGGGAGGGCATCCTTGCCGCCGTGCACGCGAGTGTAGTCGCCGCGGCGGACGTGCAGGGAGACTGGCGTCGCAGCATCCTGAATCTGCTGCAGCAGGGCCAGGTTCCTGCCGGTAGGCGCGTCCCGAAAGGCGAGGTGCTCACGCAACTCCGGCTCGATAGCATCGGGGATGCGGTGAGTCTGAAGATAGCCGAAGAGGTAGAGCGTGCGGGTTTGTGGAGAGACGCGCAGCGTGGCAGGAAAGGAGTAGTTGAGGAAGTGGTGCTGAAAGAGCACCTGGTTGCGGGAGAGGGCACGGGCCGGTCTGGCGAGGAGCTGATTGCGCTTGACGCGCGAGAACATGAGCCGATCCCAGCGGGACATGACGCGGATGGGGGCTCGGATGACGAAGTGCCCGAGCTGCAGGGGAAAGCCATGCCGAATCCTGGAGATCTCCGGCTCTTCGAGGATTTCGAAGTCGACCCCGAGTTGCTGGGCGAAGAAGAGAGCGTTGGCGTATTGGAAGAGCTGGTTGCCGATGCCGCCCGACTGCGCTAGCAGAATCTTCATGATGTCTGTCTTCTCCGGTACAAACCCGAAGTTAGCAGTCAGCAAAGGCGTGCGCCATAGCTCATTCGTTCTATTCCTGACCCCTCTGGGGCATTGCGCTCACGGAGGGGTCAGAATTAGTATTTGGCCATGGAAGGATCGATCTTATCCGCCCAAGCCAGGATTCCGCCAGCGAGGTTGGAGACGTGAGTGAAGCCGGCATTTTTGAGCGTGATCGCAGCTTTTTGGCTGCGCGCCCCGGAGCGGCAGTGGACCACGATCTCTTCTTCCTTGCTGACGGGAATCTCGCCAATGCGGGACTCGAGGGAGCCTACGGGGATTAGCGGCGCGCCGAGCGAGGCGATGGGGACCTCGTAGGGCTCACGGACATCCAGCAGGAAAAAGGGTTCATGAGCGTCCTGCTTACGTTTTAGGTCTTCAACGGTAATCTGCGGAATGCCGTCTACCACGGAGCCGGAGACATCTTTGTTCTGTGCGACTTCGAGGGGCCCGGTCAGGTCCACGGGCTTCTCGATGCCGCAGAACTGGTCGTAGTCGATCAGGTGCTGGATCTCGTGCGTTCCGCAGGCGGGGCACTCGGGGTTTTTGCGTAGCTTGAGCTGGCGGAAGTTCATGCCAAGCGAGTCTACGAGCAGCAGGCGGCCGGCGAGCGAGTCGCCGATGCCCAGAACGTACTTGATAACTTCGGTGGCCTGGATGATGCCGACCAGGCCGGGCAGGATGCCGAGGACGCCGCCTTCGGCGCAGCTAGGGACCAAGCCCGGGGGGGGCGGCTCAGGGTAGAGGCAGCGGTAGCAGGGGCCGGCTTCGGTGGCAAAGAGCGACGCTTGGCCTTCGAAGCGGAAGATGGAGCCGTAGGCGTTCGGTTTCCCGGTCAGGACGCAGGCGTCGTTGACCAGGTAGCGGGTCTGGAAGTTGTCGGTGCCGTCGGCGATGATGTCGAAGTCTTTGAAGATCTCGAGCGCGTTGGCGGAAGTCAGCATGGTGTTGTACTTGACCACGCTGAGGTTGGGGTTGAGCCCCTTGAGCATGATTTCAGCGGAATCGACCTTGAGCCTGCCCACGGTCGAGGTGGAGTGGATGACCTGGCGCTGCAGGTTCGAGGCGTCGACGGTGTCGAAGTCGACCAGGCCGAGGGTGCCGACGCCGGCGGCTGCAAGATAGAGGGCCAGGGGCGCGCCCAGGCCTCCGGTGCCGACGCAGAGGACGCGCGCGGCTTTGAGCTTTTGCTGGCCTTCGTAGCCGACCTCGGGAAGGATGAGGTGGCGCGAGTAGCGGGCGATCTCTTCGTTGGTGAGCTTGGGCAGTCCGACGGTGGTGTCTTCGAGAACGGCACTGGTCATAGATTCCTCTTGTACATCTTTAGATGATGCCGGGAAGGAATGCGGTGCAAACCGCTCCAGGGGTATCCCCGCCTTCCCCCGAAAAGTACCCAAAGTCTTCAAAAGAGACGGGTTAGGTCTGGACTTCGAGGGTGTGTCGTCCGGACTTTCGTGGAGGGTTGGTCTAAAGACAAATACGGGAATTCTGGCTTCGCCAGAATGACGCTCTACAGGCAACGTAGTTCTAGATTGGCAGAACAACGCTCTGTGGGAGGGAGTGGTTTGTCGCTTGGAACTGAGTTTTGGAACTCTACTTAATGATAGCTCGTGGACAGGGGTACTTATGCCAGCTGTCTTCGCTTTGCGATGAATGACTTAGCGGAAAGTTGGCTTGATAGATCGAGCTTGCGGTCAGCGGACAGACATCCGCCGGCAATCGATGGAATGATGGTCAGTTCGTCTGAAGGCGAAACCGGCGAATCCTCCTTCAGGTTCAGGTAGCGGATGTCTTCCTCGTTCAGGTAGACGTTGACGAAGGAGCGGAGCTTGCCGTCGGTGCCGAAGAGGTTGCCGCGCAGGCCGGGGTAGGCCTCAACGAGGGATGCAAGCGCGTCTTTTACAGTGCCGGCGATGATGGAAACCGACTCGTTGCCTTCGGTATAGGCGCGTAGCGGCGTGGGGATGTGGATCGTCATAGGACCTCGGTAGGTAAAGGTGCGCTGGGTTCGTCGATCAGGATTTCAAGGGCTTCCCCGGCAAAGTGTTTGTCTTCTTCGCTAGTGCCGAGCAATAGAAAGGAGTTGGTTACGTCGGCCTTCCCCTGGCCCTCCGGTCGACCGGCGATGCGGGTGATGATGTAGGAGCAGCCGAGCCAGTGGGCTTCGGCGATGTCGGTCGAGGACCATTGGGCAGGGTGGTCGGGGTGTGAGTGGTAGAAGCCGACGATGTCGAGGGAGGCGGTACGAGCCTGGCGTTGAATGCGGATCAGCTCGACGGGCGAGATTTGGTAGCGGTTATGCGCGGAGTCGGTCCGGGTGTTGCCGGCCCGGACGATCTGGTGCACCGCGTTGGTTCCGTCCGAGGCACGTCCCAGCAGGACTCCACAGCACTCGTGCGGATAGGTTTCTTCGCCGTGGGCGCGAAGGGCTTCGTAGTCTCTGAACTGGATCCTGAGCATGCGTCGTGCGGAGACGCTCCGTGATTAGGAGCGTGCCTCGCCCTCCTGCCAAAAGCGTTCCGACATGTACTTTTCAGCCGAATCGCAGAGGATGGTGACGATAACAGCTTCGCGCCCAGCGGCGTGCTCACGCTCGGCAATTTGCAAAGCGGAAGCTGCGGCACCTGCGGCCGAGACACCGACCAAAAGGCCAGAATGCCGGGCGAGGCGGAGACACATGGCATAGGCGCTCTCCGTGGGAAGATCGATGTTTTCGTCGGCGAGCGTGGGATCGTAGATGGGTGGGACGATGGCGGTGGCCATGTGTTTGAGGCCTTCCAGGCCGTTGAAGGCTGAGTCGGGCTGCATGGAGATGCACTGGATCGCGGCGTTCAACTCGCGCAGGCGGCGGGTAGTGCCCATGAAGGTACCGGAGGTGCCGAGGCCGGCGACAAAGTGGGTTACCTGGCCCTCAGTTTGCTGCCAGATCTCATTGGCGGTATGAAGGTAGTGGCTCATCCAGTTGTTTTCGTTGCCGTATTGATCGGCATAAAAGTAGCGCTCAGGATGCGCTGCTGCCAGTTCCCTTGCCTTGCGGATGGCTCCATCCGAGCCCTCCGCCGGATTGGTCCAGACGATCTGCGCGCCGTAAGCGGCGAGGTATTTTTTACGTTCGGGGGAGACGTTTGAAGGCATGCAAAGCGTGACGGTGAAGCCCATGGCAGAGCCAAGCATGGCGTACGCGATGCCGGTGTTTCCGCTCGTAGCGTCGAGGAGAGACTGCCCGTGACCAAGCAGATTACGATTCAGAGCGTCGGTGACGATGGCGGAGGCGGCGCGATCCTTGACCGAACCTCCCGGATTGGCCCACTCGGCTTTACCGAGGATCTGGATTCCGGGGAGCGTGCGGGTCAGCTCGTCCAAGCGTAGCAAGGGAGTGTTCCCGATCCGCTCTAGGAGTGTGGAGCCTGCGAGTTTGGTGGCGGTGATCATCTTCTTTTGAACGCCCGCTTTCCTTTGTAGCGAAAAATGTGCGACAGTGAACTCTGAGTTTAGCCTAAACCTATGGCCAAAAAGACACCGAAACTGACGTACGACGAGATGCTGGCAGCGCTTGGCAATCAACGGTTTGATGTTGCCGGAGCGCCCGAAGGTGCAAGCCGCCGGCCTGGTGCGGTGCGAGTCACCAAGCATGGCTGTGCGGCGGTGATTGCGGCCGGCACGGCGGCTCCGGTGATGATGCTGCAGAAGGCGGGCTGGGTGCTCGGAGGCGAGATCAGCCGGCTGGTCGATCGCGGGTACCAGAAATTTTTGAAGAGCACGAAGCTGGAAATTCCGGCGACGGCGGAGCATCTGCGCGCGATCCACGAGTTCCAGCTAGAGCTCGATGCGATTACCGGAGAACGCGAGCTGTACAACGAGGCGCTCGGAACGACAAGCGATGTGTATCTGTATGACCGGGTCGCTGGAAGACCGGACGCGAACAAACCTGTGAAGGCGAAGTGAGTCTCTGCCTTGGACCCTCTTCCTACAACTGTTGCTCCAAATGAATAGGCGTGATTGTCTTGCAGGAAATACCCGTTATGAACCCGTCTGCAAGCTATCTCTGCAAGTCTATCGTCCAGAGCGGATCTGCTGAGGATGTAGAGACAAACAATGGCACGTGCAGCCGCAAATTCCCGTCGGGAATGACAACAAAATCGAAAGCCGCCTCTATATCAACGATGAAGTAGCTTTAAGCCGCTTGTTCCAAGTCCTTCCTGAGCGATTGCTCGGTTTTGGGTGTGGCAGCGATGCGAGCGATGTACACACGTTGACGACAGAAGACGCAACGGTGCGGGTAACGGCCAAACAAACCAGGGATCCAGTCGAGCAAGCGACGCTTACCCTCGCGAAATTCAGTACCACTACATTTGGTGCATTGAGTTTGCATACTCGCTATCTTTGACCAGCCTGGAAGACTTGACAAGATACCTTAAGTCACCTTACTTAAGTTTGCACTCTTCCCTTTCTTTCTTCTGTGTGCACAAAGGGAAGTCCGGCTAAGGAAAGAAGAAAGGCTGGATGAGCTTTTCGCTCATCCAGCCTTTCTGTGTAGCTCCCCAGACCAGGATTACTGGTTTGAAGCAGCTTTCTTCTTTTTGTGATGACGCTTGGCGGTGGTGGCTGCCGTGCGTGGTTGCGGCTTGACCGAGCCCTCATTGATTGGGGTTGCGGTCATGGAGGAGGTATCGGCTCCGGCCGGGATCAGCGTGGAGGTTACCGTCTTGGCGTCGTCGGTTCCGGTGTAGACCATGATGCGGGAAGCATCGATGCCCTTCTCGGTGACAAGGTAGTTCTTGGTGTTGACGGCGCGCTCGGCGGCCAGGCGTTCAGACGTTGCCGCAGCCTTGCGTCCCTTGCGGGTCTTCGGCCCAGACTTCTCACTGTTCGTCTCATTGCCGACGAGGGCGAGCTTGGAGTCTGTGGTGCGCTGCAGGTTGAGTGCGAGGTCATCGAGGCAAGCCTTGCCTTCGTTGTCGACGCGTGCCGGACGACGTGTATCGCGGTTGAAGCTGATGGAGCAAAGGTTCTGCGTGGCAGTCTTCGGCGGCGGCGGCGGTGCAGGCGAGAGAACCGTAACCGAGGTATTGGCGGTCGCAGTCTGGCCCTTGTCGTCGACCACATTACAGGTGACGGTAATCGTTCCCGGTGCAGCACCGGTGGTAGACAGGGTAGCGGTGCTCGTCGTGCCGCTGATGGTGCCAGCCGTGCTGCTATAGCTATAGGTCAGAGGACGATTTTGCGGGCTGACGCCGGTGGAGGTGATGGTGGACGAATCACCAGGGTTGACGGTCGACGGATTGGCCGAGCAGGTCAGGGTTGGCGGCTCAAATTGCTTGACGGTGAAGTCGACCGAGCAATCGGCCATCTGGCCTGGTTTGTTGCCTTCAGAGACATGACCTTTGACGGTGTAGGTTCCGGGCGAGGCGCTCTTGGTGTCGACGTTGGCGACATTGCTGGTTCCGGAGATGGTTCCGCCGGTGGAGGTCCAGTTATAGGTAGCGGTCTTCTTCGGGTTCAAGTTGAGCGCGGTACCGGTCACCGTGAGAGGATCGCCCGGGAACGCGGTCGTTGGCGAGATGACGCAGGAGTAGGTAATGGGCGGCGGCGGAATGATGTGACCGAAGTGCGTCACGATGCCTGAGCTGAGATCAACGCCGGAGAGATTGGCGCGGCCTCCGAGAACGCCTCCGGTGGGAACCGTGGCGTTGGTGGGACCGAAGTCGGCGTGGATGTAGCGATAGTCGGCTTCAAAGAGGCGAATCGAGAAGCGATTGTTGAGGAACGGCAGATCGTAGTCCATGCCGCCGCCGGCGGTGAGATTCGGGCCCCAGGTATAGGGCTCGTGCTCAAGGGTCGTCGGGGCTTCGCTGTTCGGTCCGGCAAGTTTGCCGCCGCCGGCCAGGCCGTGGGCGAACAAGGTGTAGTTCTGCATGGGAACGCGGAAGATGATACCGCCGCCTGCGTTGTAGAGGCCGTCGTTGACGCCGTTCGGGTGAGCGACGAAGTCGATCTCAGCGCCGACGTACTTGCTGAAGAAGAAGGCTCCGCTCCCCATGGCGCCTATGTTGACGGAGGAGTAGTTGATGTCTGCCGGCTTTACCTCTCCGTGAGCTCCGAAGTAGGAGTAGCCGGTAAAAATATCGACGCGCGAAGGGTTAGGCCCCACCACCGGGGCGGTAGTGCTGGATGCGGTCTGCGCACTCAGGCTCGCGGCTGCAAGGCTGACTGCGCATGCAGCCAGTCCAAACCGGCCAATAAGATGAAACGGGCGATAAACCATTCGACTTCCTCCACTAGTAATGAAACTTTTAGTCTTTACAATCTACGAACGCATGCGCTCTGGTTAAGGTCCAACAAAGTTTACAGCAGTTAATTCTTTCAGTTACAACAAAATACATCCCATTCGGGCATGGGAACACCTTATCAGGGAAAGCTTTCCATCCCGGGAATTGAGTGAAGAAAGGTAACCTCCCCAGTAATCCTTTCGAACCTAAGTCAAATTCAAGGTGCGGCGAACACTTCCTCGCTCGCTCTGGATTTTTTCCTGGAGCAAGGTGATGGCATAGAGCAATTGCTCGGGACGTGGTGGGCACCCAGGCACATAGATGTCGACGGGGATAATCTGGTTGACCCCTTGCAACAACGCGTAGTTGTTGAAGACGCCTCCTGAGGTTGCGCAAGCACCCATGGAGATAACCCATTTGGGTTCGGGCATCTGCTCGTAGAGGCGGCGGATAACGGGAGCCATCTTCTGCGAGACCCGTCCGGCGATGATCATCAGGTCGCTTTGCCGGGGCGAGGGGCGAAAGACCTCTGCGCCGAAGCGGGCGATGTCATAGCGGGAGCCGCCCATGGACATCATCTCAATGGCGCAGCAGGCCAGGCCGAAGGTCATGGGCCAGACGGAATTTTTTCGCACCCAATTGATTGCCGCGTCGAGTGAGGCTAGAACGATGCCTTCGGGCTGGTCATAGCCCCAGTTGACTTCCTGAATCTTTTCGCGGTTTTGCGTAAAGCTGTCGAGCGTGCCGAAGAAGTAACGGTCTTTGCCGTTGCCTTCCACCGGGCGGCCGCTGCTGGTGGTCTCTTCTGGGGGAGTGTTCATGATCAGATGCTATGCCTATATGCGGAAAAAGTTTCTCAGTTTTTTGATCCTACATGTACCGGGTTCATGCAAATGGATGCCCTACTGCCTTTGCAGGTTGGTTGATTGTGCGCTGCATGCGGTGGAAAGCACGGACAAAGTGGAGCTTCGCAGGAAGCCGGGCGGCAGGTCGAGATCGACCCGGAAGCGTATCCAGAGCAGTTTTCCAAGTTGGGTGGCCGGGGTGTCGGGCGCCTGGACGACGGTGTGCGCGGTTTGACTGAAGTGGGAGGCGACGGCGGCGGCGCTGCGGCTTTGGTCGGCGGTGCCGGGCAGCAGGCGGACGTCGAGCAGGGTGAGAGAACCCTCGGAGGCTTGGGCGATCTCGGTCGCGAGATCGAGCTGGAGCGGCGCGGGGGGCGTGGCGCCGGCCTGCTCAAAGCGCTGGTAGACGGCGGAGAGACGGTCGAAGGAGGCCTTGGAGGTGGCGAAGCGGAAGCGGCGGGGGTTCCAGCCGACGGCATCCTGGGCGCGGAAGCTGAAGTCGGTGGAGATCGAGAGCGGGGTGACGGATTGGTAAGGCGGCGTGGCGAGCTCGGCGTAGTCGTGGTCGCCGATGGGGCCGGAGGCGGGAAGCACGCGGAGGATCCAGCCGGAGTGGATGGGCTGGAGAAAGAGGACGAGGCCGTTGCCGAGGGGGTGGGTGTAGGGTTGGCCGGCGGTGACTTCGCCCTCGAAGGTGGCGTGGCGGCAGAATGATTGTGCTGGTGCCTGAGGGAACGCTGGCGGGAAGGAGCAGGCGACGGCAACGGAGGTGACCAGAGCGGATACCGAGCTGGCGAAGAGTGTGCAACCCCACCTCAGCAGTGTTGATTGGGGAGACTTGGAAGGGCAAATACGGGGATTCTCGCTTCGCCAGCAGGACGACGTTGGCCGCAGGGGATGGGTTCGCCGGAAGGACGACATGTGTGAGTTAGCGGGCATTGGCTTCGATAGCTTTGAGGAGGGTTTGGTGGAGGACGGCTTCGAGGGCTGGGTTGAGTTTGGCGCCTCGATGGGTGAGGTAGAAGACGTCGATGGCCATCTCGCCTTCGGTGTCGATCAGGGCGACCTCGATGTTGCAGCCGTGCTGGGCGAGGGTGGCGGAGAGCGCGCGCAGGAGGCCGGGGGTGTCCTGGGCGACGATCTGCAGGAGCGTGCTGTGGGTGGAGGCAGCCGCGTCGAAGTCCAGGCGCGTGTCGACGAGGACCTTGGGGTGTTTGCGGGGGGCGCGCTGACGGGCGGCGAGCAGAACGTCGAGGCTGGTCGCGCCGGACATGACGCCGCGCACGCTTTCGACGAAGCGGGTGCGCTCGACCTCGTTGAGCTCGAGGGTGCGGAAGGTGTCGGTGAAGCGGAAGCTGTCGACGACGAAGCCTTGGGCGTTTGAGAAGGCATCGGCGGTGACGATGTTCATGCCCCAGGCGGCGAGCGCGCCGGCCATGGAGGCGAAGAGGCTGGGGCGGTCGCGGGTGACGAGGGTGAGCTCGCTGAAGGCGGGGGCGTAGCGGAAGTCGAGCTGGTTGGCTTCGGCCGGGACCGGTTCGGTAAGATGCGCGGCCATCTCGAAGTGGGCGCGGATGGCGTCGGGGGTGCGGGTCTGGAGGTAGCGCCGGGGAAACCCCTCAAGAAAGGCGGTGAGCTCGCCGCCACGGTTGGGCAGGAGCGCGTGGATGCGGTGCACGATGTCGCCGAGCTCGGTTTCGGCGGAGGAGGCGATGCGCTCGTCGTCGACGTTGCGGTCGAGGAAGTTGGAGGTGGCGATGAAGAGGCGCCACAGATTTTCGGCCTTCCAGGGGGTGAGCGCGTCGGGGTGAACGGCGGTGATGTCGGCGTAGGTGAAGAGGGTGAGCATGCGCAGGGCTTCGGGCGTGGAGACGTGGGCGGCGAAGAGGCGGATGGTTTCGGCGTCGAAGATATCGCGGCGCAGGGCGCGAGACATCTCGAGGTGGTTGGCGATGAGATCGAGGACGAGCGAGGATTCGTAGGGGTCGAGCTCGAGGCGGTCGAGGACGCTGCGAGCGAGACGAGCGGATTCGCTGGTGTGGTCTGGCGCTTGCTGGGGGGTGGAGTGGCCTTTGCCGGTGTCGTGCAGCAGGGCGGCGAGGAAGAGCAGCTCGGGGTGGGGCAGCTCCTGGAGGATGGGAGTGAAGCGGGCGGCCCAAGGCTCAAGGGCGGCGACGGTTTTGGATTGGCCCGGCTTTGCGGTGGAGGTGAGGCCGTGGAGCGTGTCGATGAGGACGAAGGTGTGTTCGTCGACGGTGTAGCGGTGGTAGGCGTCGCGGATGACCAGGGCGTCGATGCCGTGAAACTCGGGCAGGACGAGCTCCAGGATGCCGAGGGTGTGCATGGCGCGGAGTGCCTGGCCGGCGAAAGGTCCGGTGAGGATCGCGCGGAGATGCCGCCACAGGCCGGGGCCGTCCTCAAGGTGGGCGGAGAGCAGCGGCAGCGCGTCTTCGAGGCGGCGCTCGCTGGCGGGGGTGAGCGATGCCCCGGTGCGGGCGAGGGTGGCGAAGAGGGAGAGGGTGATTTCGGGGTCGTGTTCGGGCTGAGGCTCGCCGGGGAGAATGGGCGTGAGCTCGATGCGGTGGTTGCGGAGCTCGAAGCCGGAGTGCGTGGGAGCAGAGCGGCGGAGTCCGGCGAGCGCGCCGAGACGGGCGAGGGTGCCTGGGGTAAGGGAGGCGGCGTCGATGGCCTGGGCGGTGTGGCGCTCGATCTCGCGGGCGTGACGGAAGTAGAAGCGCATCCAGTAGGAGGCGTCGGCGCTTTCCGATGGGCTGCGACCAAGCGAGGCAGAGGCGGCCTCGTCCTGGCTGTGCCAGTCGAGCGTGTTGTCGTCGCGGCCGTGGCGGAAGTGCAGGAAGGCGCGGACCAGGATAAGGAACTCGCGAGCTTCCTGAAATTCGTCCGTCGGCGGCGGACCGGAAGCTTCGGCGAGGCGGGCGAGCCAGGCGCAAACATGGGCGTCGCGCAGGCCGCCGAGGCACTCCTTGACGTTGGGTTCGAGGTGGAAGAGGGTGTCGCCGAAGCGGGCGTGGCGGGTGCGGGTGACCTCGAGCAGACGGCTGACGACGCGTTTGCGGTCGCGCTCGATGAGCTTGGGAAGGATTTTTTCGAGGAGCTGGGTGCTGACGGCGGAGTCCCCGGCGAGTGGGCGGGCGTCGAGCAGAGAGAGAGTGAACTCGACGTTTTCAGGCTGGAAGCGGCCGCACTCGGCCAGCGTGCGGGTCATGGGCGAGACGCGGAGGCCGGCGTCCCAAAGCTTCTGGTTCAGCAGGCGCAGGGGCTGTTTGACGGCGGCCTCGGAGAGGCGCGGGTCAAGAAGGAAGAGGAGGTCGACGTCGGAGTTGGGAAACAGCTCGCTGCGGCCGAAGCCTCCGACGGCGAGGACGGCGACTCCGGTGTGGAGGGTGGGGCTGGACCAGAGTTCGCGGACGAGCTGGTCGACGGCTGCGGAGCGGGTGGATAAGGCTACGGTGCCGGCGGAGGGCTGATGCAGGGTTTGATCGAAGAGGGTGCGAAGGGAGTGCGTCTGCTCGGCGTAGTGATGGAGAGCAGGGTCGGCAGGAGTTCCGGGCTGATCGCTCCTGCGGAGCTTCCTTCGGGTTGGGGTTGGTTGGAGGGCTTGGGTGGTGGTGGGAAAAGCAAATACGGGGATTCTGGCTTCGCCAGAATGACGGCCAGAACAAACAACGGCGAAAAAAGAGGCAACGAAGGCTGATGCGAAAGCTTAGAGGGCGATCTCTCCGCGTTCGTCGTTGCGGATGCGGATGGCTTCGTCGATGCGCGAGACGAAGATTTTTCCGTCGCCGATTTTGCCGGTGCGGGCGGAGGTGATGATGGCGTGGATGGCGCGCTCGGCGAGGGTGTCGGGGACGACGAGCTCGATTTTGACCTTCGGCAGGAGGTCGACGGCGTACTCGCGGCCGCGGTAGAACTCGGTGTGGCCCTTTTGGCGTCCGTGGCCGCGGGCCTCTAGCACGGTGATGCCCTCGACGCCGATCTCGATGAGCGCGTCTTTCACCTCTTCGAGCTTGGACGGCTGGAGGATGGCTTCAATCTTTTGCATGGAGCTCCCTTCTTCCAAATTGCAAGACGTTCGTACTCGGATGTCACCCTAAGAGTATTCCTATGCGGCGAAGTCGTAGCCTTCTTCTCCGTGCAGGGCAATGTCCATGCCTTCGGTTTCATCTTCCGCGCTCATGCGCAGACCGAGGGTTTTGTCGACCAGGACGAGGATGATAAGCGTGCCGCAGATGGATAAGGTCCAGGCGATGGCGATGCCGGTGAGCTGGTTGACGAGCTGGTGCGGATTGCCCTCGAAGACGCCGGTGGCTTTGCCGGCGCCAAAGATGGGATTGATGGCCGAGTTGGCGAAGAGCCCGGTGAGGATGGCGCCGATGGTGCCGCCGGCTCCGTGAACGCCGAAGGCATCGAGGGAGTCGTCATAGCCGAAGCGGGCTTTGACGGTGACAACCATGAAGAAGCAGAAGATACCGGTGATGAGGCCGATCCAGAGGGCGGAGATGGGGTTGACGAAGCCGGCGGCGGGGGTGATGCCGACCAGGCCGGCGACGGCTCCGGAGATAGCGCCGAGCGCGGAGGGCTTGCCGTTGCGGAACCACTCTGCGGCGGACCAGCCGCAGGCCGCGGCGGCGGCGGCGAAGTGGGTGGCGACGAAGGCGGAGGTGGCGAGGGTTCCGGAGCCGAGCGCGGAGCCGGCGTTGAAGCCGAACCAGCCCACCCAAAGTAGAGCCGCGCCGATGAAGCTGAACACGACCGAGTGCGGCGGCATGGCGACCTTGGGATAGCCGATGCGCTTGCCGAGATAGAGCGCGGTGACCAGCGCGGAGACACCCGAGGTGACGTGGACGACGGTGCCCCCGGCGAAGTCGAGCGTGGGGAAACGGCCGCCGAGTGAGGCGTTGAGCAGGCCGCCTTTGCCCCAGACCATGTGCGCCATGGGGCTGTAGACGAAGAGCGCCCAAAGGATCATGAAGACCAGCATGGCGGAGAACTTGACGCGCTCGGCGAAGGCTCCGGTAATGAGCGCGGGGGTGATGATGGCGAACATGAGCTGGTAGACCATGAAGGTCTGGAGAGGGAGGGTGGCGGCATAGTCCTTGTCCGGGGTGAGGCCGACGCCGTGCAGCAGGACGTTATGGAAGCCGCCGATGAAGGCGTTGCCCGGGCCGAAGGCGAGCGAGTAGGTGACGAGCGCCCAAAGCACGGTGACCACGCCCATCAGTGCGAAGGTCTGCATCATGGTGCCGAGGACGTTTTTGCGGCGCACGAGGCCGCCGTAGAAGAGCGTGAGGCCGGGGGCGCTCATCATCAGCACCAGGGCGGAGGAGACGAGCATCCAGCCGTTGTCGGCGCCCATCTGTGCGGCGGCGGCGGCGGCGGTGTTGTCGGCGACCTGTTTTTCTAGGATTGCGATGCGGTCGGCCTGGCTTGGGGGCTGGCTTTGGATTTGGGGTGCGGAGACAGCCGGAACAGACGTTTGTGCGTAGGCAGGTGCAAGGCCCGGCAGAAGACAGCACAGGCAGGCCAGCAGCAGCTTTAATGCGGAAGAACGCATCGATCCCCCTTGAGCTTTCGAGACAAAGAGATACGGCGAGAAGGTCGCCGAGTTTACCGGTGATGCATGTTTCTTCTGCGAAGGTGAGCAGAAAGCCAAATCTGGAAGCGTTTCGCTTACTCTACACAAGCAGGCTGCGCAATACAAAAGAAGTTCTGCAGGCGAGGGAGTTGAAGATGGCAAAGGCAACGGAGATAGGTGCGGCGAAGCTTTTCCGGTGGGCGGAGATGGAGCCTGAACAGATGAATCCGCTGCTGACGCGGCAGTTTTGCTCGGGCGAGCAGGCGATGATTGGGCGCGTAATGCTGAAGAAGGGATGCGTGGTGCCGGAGCACAGCCATCCCAACGAGCAGCTGGCGTATATCGTCACGGGTGCGCTGGAGTTTGTGATCGGCGGCGTGACGCAGGTGGTGCGGGCGGGCGAGGTGCTGGTGATCCCGGCGAACGTGCCGCATGCGGCCACGGCGCTGGAAGATACCGAGGACCTGGATCTGTTTGCTCCGCCGCGGCAGGACTGGATCGACCAGAACGACAGCTATCTGCGCTAAGCGGTTGGCGAGACCATTTTACCTTCAGGTGTAGTTGCCGAATCGCAGTCTGAGCCATGCTGTTGCCTCTTGAGCGGTAATGGTGTTGATTGCGTGTGCGGTGGCAGTTCGAGCTGCGGCATGGCTCTGGCGGCGAGGGCGCGCAGCCTGGCCTTGAGCTTGGACCAGGCTTTTTCGATCGGGTTGAGGTCGGGCGAATAGGGCGCGAGCCATCCCTCCATGCTCAACCTCAACTCAGAGCCTGCAAGAATCGAGGCCTGTACCCCACGGTAAATTGGTCTAGCGCTTCTGCTTTCCAACCTTTGCAGCTGTGTTCGGCTTCTGCGACGACAGATCAGCCATGGCCGCGCGGAGACGTAGCACGGCTGACGTATGAACTTGCGAAACACGGGACTCAACCACTCCAAGCGTCAGTCCGATCTCCTTCATCGTCAGCTCTTCGAAGTAGTAGAGAGTAAGCACCATTCTCTCCTTCTCTGGCAATTCTTCTATGGCTTCTGCGAGCCGCTGCTTCATCTCTCCCTTGAGACATCTAAAAAGGGGTTCGTCTTCCACTGAGGTAGGAATGTAAGCCAGTTCCTCATCACCAGAATCTTCCGAGCGCTCCAGGTGGAGTGTACCGATCTCCAAACCTTTAAGATCACCCAGCAGCACCTGATACTCCGACAGAGAGACTTCGAGCTCCGTAGCAATCTCCTGCTCTACAGGTACCCGGCCTAGCCGCTTCGTCGTGCTCCGAATCGCTTCTTCTACGGCCCGACCCTTGCGACGGAGCTCACGCGGACCCCAATCTACGCTTCGCAGGGAATCAAGGATTGCGCCACGGATGCGGAACTGCGCGTAGCTCTTGAACTGAACTTGTTTGGTGTAATCGAACTTGGCAAGCGCGTCGATCAAACCTACAATTCCTGCCGAAACGAGCTCTTCGAGCTCCACGTGCTGCGGAAGGCGTTCATGGATGTTTCTCGCAACGTAACGCACCGTCGGAAGATGCTCCATCAGCAATTGCTCGTGTTCTGCGGCAGTGAGTGCACTAGCAACGGTCTCTGCTGGCTTGCGCCGCGACTGTTTGGCAGCAGAGAAACCAGAGACTGTCGGAAGCGCCGTTACTGCCTCTTCGAAAACCAGCCCGCACATGGCTGCATTCTGATCCTGCATCCCCAACATGGCTACCGGCAGTACGTTTCCCATTTCCATTGCTTTTCTCCTCACAGGTGTGTCCTGTATGTGGTTTGCGCTTGACCGCGCATCTGAACACTTAGGAGAAGAGCAAGCGAAGGGCCATGGTTTCGCTTTTTCTTCTTAATGTTTTCTTAGATGTTTCGCTTTTCAGCTTTGCCATTCATACTCACCCGCAACTCCCATCGTGACGCACCAGCGATCAAGTGACACTAAGTCCCTTCATAGACTAGAAGACCGGCTCGCGGGAGCTTTCGGAGCAACCGCCGCTTCCTCGCGCATCGTCAACTCAGTAAAGCTAATCGGGCCATCGATATTGAGTCGTCGGTCTATCCGGAGAGATTGCACCCATGTCAGAAAGCTCGCAGGGCCCAGTGCCGAGCGGCACCAGAGTCTAGAAACGGCCGCCGATTTTACCTCCGGCGCAGGACAATCTCTGCAGGCCCGATCTCCGGCCGATCCTCAGCCAGGATTGAACCTCGCTCGAGAACATGCATCAGCTCTCTGACATTTCCTGGCCACGAATAAGCAGTGAGAAGATCCAAGGCTGCAGAAGCTACCCTCTTTCTCGGCATCTGTTTTGCCAGCTCATCCAAGAAGAAGTCGACCAGGCTGGGCAGATCCTCAATTCGCTCGCGAAGAGCTGGTACAGTCAGCGGAAACACTGCCAGACGGTGATACAGATCTAAGCGGAACGCTTTCTCTTCGGCCCGCTGCTCAAGCGGCTGGTGCGTGGCCGCGATAACTCGCACATCGACGCGAGCCGTTTCATTGTCCCCAACACGCTGAAGTTCGCCGCACTCCAGGAAGCGCAGCATTTTGGCCTGCAACGCCAGCGGCATCTCACCGATCTCGTCTAAGAACAGAGTTCCACCATGAGCGGCCTCGATTCGACCTACGCGTGACTGAACAGCCCCTGTAAAAGCTCCTCGCGTGTGTCCGAAGAGCTCGGCTTCTAACAGAGACTCCGGGATAGCGGCGCAGTTCAGAACCACAAGGGGCTTCGTCGAGCGGGAACTCAATCGATGCAGCGCCTTCGCCACTACCTCTTTTCCAGTGCCAGTCTCGCCTTCAATTAAGACGCTCGTCGAGCGTGGCGCAACCAGGCGAATCATTCTCGATAGCTCGAGCATGGGAGCACTCTCGCCGATCATCTCCGGTAGACCGACGCGGACGGGTGTGGGAGCGAGCCGTGCAATGGAAGTTGAACCATGTCGCTGCGCCTTCGCTACCGTCGGTGCCATCTGCTGAGCTTCGCGCAGTGCATGCAGCAGCTCATGACGACGCGGACTCTTCGCCTGGCAACGAATGCGGTCTGCGTTGCCGTCCGCCGAGAGAACCTCCATCCCCGGGTACATCAGACACATTTGCTGGGCGAACTCACCAGCCTCCAGGTCCGGAAGCCACTCGTCTAGAAGCAGCACCTCTGGCTGTTCGGCTTCCACCAAGGCCATGGCTTCCGCACCCCCGCCAGCTTCTCGCACTCTCCAACGAAGGGTAGTTAAGGCAGCGGTGACGCGATGTCTCAGAGCAAGATCGGCTCCTGCTATGACAGCGCTCCGTGTCGCCACAGAATCTTCATGGGTTGCCAAAGCGCTTGAAGTCTCCATATTTTCCTGCCATCATCCGTCTTCGTCCAAATACTGCTGCATTGATCGAATGTGGACGATCATCCGCTCACACTGCTGCAATCCCTCCTCAACAGCGCGCCGCATCTCTACCTGCTCCCACACGCCGCCCGGAGTATGCTGCGCGGCCAGAAAGAGTCTGCACTGTAAAGCTGTTAGCGGCTGACTCAGATCGTGTAGGGCATCCTGCATCCAGTCTTGCAGGGTTTTGTCCGGCGTCGATTGCCCAAAAGTGCTATGCATAGGCACTCGTCTCGGCACGATCGCGCGCCTTTGCCAATCCATTCGCACCGGTTGCCTGCAGGTGAAGCGGGGCTGGCAGAAAACTCTGAAAGGACTCATGGGGATGGAGGGAGATTGCGTAGCCCTCTCCACGCACTGTTTCGATCACCCGGTCTGCTGGTTCAGACGAAACAGGCTTATTATCTATAACTTGCGCGAGCTTTTTCCGAAGATAGTTGATGTACACGTCCACCACGTTCGTTCCGGATGGAGGTGCCGACTGCCAGACCTCGCGGAGCAGTTCGCTGCGTCCACAAGGCCGGCCGCGCGCGAGGACAAGATATTCGAGCAGCGAAAACTCCTTGGACGTTAACTCGACGGCTCGGCCTTGCCGCTTCACGGTTCGCTGGATACGATCCATTTCGAGGTCACCGACACAAAGAGTCGAGGCAGCCGATTGATGACTTCGCCGAAGCAGCGCGCGGCAACGTGCCGTCAGTTCACTAAAGCTGAAAGGCTTAGGAAGACAATCGTCGGCACCTAGATTCAGGCAATGTACACGAGACTCCACGCCATTTCTTCCAGTCAGCACGAGCACAGAGGTTCCAGGACATTGTCCCTGCATGCGCTGCAGTATTTCAAGCCCATCCATTTCAGGTAAACCCAAATCCAAAACGAGCAGATCCGGTGCGTGTAACAACAAAGACGCCAGCCCCGTGCGGCCGTTACTCTCCAGCTCTACCTGATGCTTCTCTAAAGTCAGACCTTTCGCAATGAAATGTCCAAGAGCAAGGTCGTCCTCAAGAATCAGTATGCGCATGCTTTCCTCCATCAGTCCAACAGTTCGGGGTAATGACGGTCCGCGTTTTTGCTGTCAACGTGGCCTGTCATAACCATCAGGCTTCCAAACCTGCGGAACAAGCAGAAACGTCTCACTTTCCTCATAGCCATTCCAAAATGGAACCAACCGAGCCGAAACGACTCGCTTCTAGCTGTTTCTTCTCCAACTTCTGTGGGAGAAGGTGCAAAAAGCCCGAACTTTTTCTTGCTTTTCGCTTTCTATTCGCTACAATTGCCGCATGGCCATCACACGTCGGCAAAAAGAAGTGATTGACTTCCTCTCCAGCTTCACGCAGAAGAACGGATACTCCCCTTCCTATGAGGAAATTGCCTCGGGCCTGGGACTGGCTTCACTGGCGACGGTGCATAAACACATCACCAATCTTCAGAACAAAGGTCTGCTGCAGCGCGCGCACAATCGCAGCCGGTCGATTGACGTTCTACCTGCACGTACCTCGAAGAAGGGTGCCGATCGGCTCCCACTGCTGGGCCGTATCGCTGCAGGCCGTCCAGTCGAGGCCATCGAATCTGCTGAATCCATCTCCCTGGGAGATATTATCGGGAACCGAGAGGTGTTCGCATTGGAAGTTCGGGGGGATTCCATGCGAGACGAACACATTGTTTCTGGAGATTATGTGCTCGTAGAGCGGACGCGGACAGCCCGCGAAGGAGAGATTATCGTCGCGCTGATCGACGGATCGGATGCAACTCTGAAGCGGTTTTATCGTGAAGGCGCAATGATTCGCCTTCAACCTTCGAATGCCACCATGGACCCCATCTATGCGCCGGCGGCGAGTGTCACCATTCAGGGCAAGGTTCTCGGGATGCTACGAAAATATGCATAATTCTGCTTGTCCTTTGTCGAGGATGACCGGATGAATGCTTCACCACCCAAACTCCTGGTCTTCGATCTTGACGGCACACTCATCGACTCCCGCCTCGATTTGGCGCATTCCATCAACGCCACCCTGGAACACTTCGGGAAGCCGGCACTTCCGCACACTACGATCGCCAGCTATATAGGAGATGGAGCCTCCACACTCGTCCGCAAGTCTCTTGAGCATGACGGAATCGATGTGACCTCAGGCACACTCGGTCGAGACATCCTTGACGAAGCTCTGTCATGGTTTCTTGCTTACTATCGTGTGCACAAGCTCGACTTTACTCATGCATACCCAGGAGTTCTGGATGCGCTGGGGGAGATCCGAGCACGTCATCCACTGCTCCCAATGGCTGTACTCACGAACAAGCCGGTCGGTCCTTCACGTGGCATCTGCGCAGGTCTCGGTTTGGAACGCTTTTTCTTCGCGAACTATGGCGGTGACTCCTTTGCCGCCAAAAAGCCGCACCCCGAAGGATTGTTGCGTCTGGTCGCAGAAGCAGCAGAAATCAATTCTGCTGTTAATCCACAAAACACGGTAATGATTGGAGATTCCCATGTGGATATCGAGACAGCGCGCGCGGCAGGCACACGATCTCTTGGATGTACCTACGGTCTTTCGCCCGATACCCTGGCGGAAGCCCACGCTGATGGCACGGTCGATCACTCCTCGGAGTGGCCTGCCGCGCTGCAGCTCTGAACATGCGAGAGGTCAACGCTACGCTTCGAAGCCCCGGTTCCAGTGGGTGATCACGGCATTCTCCCGTTCCCAGCCCAGAACACTGACGGTTCCGGTGCCGAGCGCAAAACGCTTTCCTGCCAACGCCTCAAGACCGACCCATCGCGCTGCGAGGATACGTAGGATATGGGCGTGGGCGAACAGTGCTACTTTGTCTCCATCTTTTGTGCCTTCGCTGGCCTGCTGAATCACGTGATCCGCTCGTCGGCCGACTTCTTGAACCGTCTCACCGCCTAGAAGTTGGTTATTCCAGACGCTCCAGGTCGGTCCATACTGAGCGCGCATCTCTTTAGTCGTCTTGCCCTCAGCCTCTCCATAGTTCCATTCGCGCAGGTCGTTCGCAGGAGTCGCCTGTGCTCCAAAACCGGCAATCTGGCACGTCTCCCGCGCTCTTTGTGCCGGGCTTACGAACACCTTGGCAAAGGAAGTATCTTTCAGGTACTCCCGTAGCTCTTCGGCCCGCTTGCGTCCATGATCCGTCAAGGCAATGTCGGTGGTACTGGTATGTGCTCCGCTCAAGCTCCACTCAGTTTCTCCGTGCCGCACCAGCCAAAGCTCCACTCCCATTCGATCCTCCTGTCTCAGTATAAGAGCCGGAAGAAGGGTCGTTTGAAAATAGATGGAGTCCGTCCATCCGGGTTACCCTAGAGAGATGGAGTTCCAGCTTATAACGCCGTACAAGCCTCAGGGCGATCAGCCGCGTGCCATTGGGGAGCTGGTCAGCGGGCTGGCCGCAGGCGAGAAGGACCAGGTACTGCTCGGTGTAACCGGATCCGGAAAGACCTTTACGATGGCAAAGGTGATCGAATCCGTGCAGCGACCGGCGCTCATCCTCGCCCATAATAAAACGTTAGCAGCGCAGCTTTATCACGAATTTAAACAGTTCTTTCCGCAAAATGCAGTTGAGTATTTCGTCTCTTACTATGATTACTACCAGCCTGAGGCATATATTCCTTCAGGCGATCTGTTTATTGAAAAAGAAGCGACTATAAATGAAGAACTCGATAAGCTACGACTTTCTGCAACTCGCAGTCTCTTTGAGCGTCGTGACGCCATCATCGTTAGTTCCGTCAGCTGTATCTATGGACTAGGTTCACCGGAAGCGTACTACGGCATGTTACTGCTTCTCGAGCGTGGCCAGAAGATACGGCGCGAAGACATTACGAGACGCCTGGTGGAGATTCTATATGAGCGAAACGACGTTGACTTCCGTCGCGGCACCTTTCGCGTTCGCGGCGATATTATCGAGGTCTATCCTACCTACGATGAAAATGCCTACCGCATTGAATTATTTGGCGATGAAATCGATGCACTCTCGCAGATCGATCCGCTCTTTGGCACGGTACGTCAAAAATATTCGCGCCTACCGATCTACCCTAAATCTCACTATGTCGTACAACCGGAGCGGAAGAAGTCGGCCAGCGACTCGATCCTGACCGAAATGGAGTGGTGGGAGAAGGAGCTAGAGCAGCAGGGTCGTCTCGTCGAGTCGCAAAGAATTCATCAGCGCACGCGCTTCGATCTCGAAATGATTAAATCTGTAGGATATTGCCACGGAATTGAAAACTATTCCCGGCATTTCTCCGGCCGGCTTCCTGGGGAACCACCTCCCACGCTGCTCGATTATTTTCCTCGAGACTATATTTTGTTTATCGATGAGTCTCATGTCACGGTTCCGCAGTTACACGGCATGTGGCATGGCGACCGTTCCCGCAAGCAAAACCTGGTCGACTACGGCTTTCGTCTTCCCAGTGCCATGGATAATCGTCCTCTTAAATTCGATGAGTTTGAGGGCCGTACCGGGCAGATTATCTATGTTTCGGCAACGCCTGGTCCTTACGAACTAACTAAGTCTTCGGGCGTAGTCGTGGAACAGATTATTCGGCCTACAGGCTTGGTCGATCCACAGATCGAGATCCGTCCAATCAAGGGCCAGATTGATGATCTTCTCGCAGAGATCCGCGAACGCGTGAAGCTGAATCAGCGCGTTCTGGTCACGACTCTTACCAAACGGATGTCCGAGGACCTGGCAAATTATTACACCGAGGTCGGCGTACGCTGCCGCTATATGCACTCGGAGATCGAAACTCTGGAACGGATCAAGCTGTTGCGGGACCTTCGCCGCGGAGAGTACGACGTGCTCATCGGCATCAACCTGCTGCGGGAGGGACTCGATCTTCCCGAGGTAAGCCTGGTGGCTATCCTGGATGCCGACAAGGAAGGTTTTCTGCGTTCGCAAGGCTCACTGATCCAGACGATTGGCCGCGCCGCCAGACATCTTGAAGGACGCGCCCTGCTCTATGCAGACAAGATGACCGATTCGATGCAGCGCGCCATCGACGAAACCAATCGGCGCCGCGAGAAGCAGGAGCTATACAACGAGGAGAACGGCATCACGCCTGCCACGATCATCCGCGAGATCGACATGGGCCTGGCCGGCATTCTGAAAGCGGATTATGCCGACCTGACCGACGCCGCCGAAGGCGTTCCCGACTTTGTGTCCCAGGCAGACCTCGATGTCTACATTGCGAAACTGGAGTCCGATATGCGGGAATCGGCAAAGAAATTCGAGTTCGAAAAGGCTGCCCGGCTACGCGATACCGTGAAGGAACTACGCACCAAGGAGTTTTTGTTTAGCTAAGCGACCCGCTCTGCACACAAGCCTGTGAACCGATCGTGTCTTTCAAACGTCTATTCCTTTATTGTTCCAGGAGAGGTCCTTCGGGTCGGATAAACTTAGAACGTGAAGCTATCACCGTCTTGCCTCTATCCCTTGGCACCCCTAGCCATTGCGTGCATTTTCTGCAGACCCTGTTTTGCACAGGTGCCTGCAGAAACGGCAGCTCTGACTGGTTCTGAGCAAGGGGCAGATCTCCCGGACGCACCTTCTTTTTCAAGTTCGCAGCTACAGTCAACTGCACCCTCCCAGTCAAACCCAAACGAAACAGACGCGCAACGGAAGGCGCGCGAGGAACGTGAAGAAGCAAAACGCGAAGTCAAAGCTGAAAAGAAACAGCGAGTCGTAGGAGTTTTGCCGCTATTCAACGTAGTCCTCAATGGCCAGGCAGTGCCGCTTACTCCTGGACAAAAATTCGATCTTTCGTTTCACACCATTATCGATCCATACACCGTCGGCCTCGCATTTATCGTAGGTGGTGGCTTTGGCGAACTGACGGACTCCCACACAGGATATGGGCACGGTCCTGAGGGTTTTTTCAAGCGAGTGGGAGCGAGTTATCTCGATAACATCGACGGAAATTTAATCGGCAACGCTCTCTTACCCGTAGTTCTTCACCAGGATCCTCGCTACTACCGAAAAGGAAGCGGCTCCGTTAAGTCCCGTATCGTCTACTCTGCGCTAACCACGTTTATCTGCCATGGAGACAACGGAAGGCTGCAGTTCAACACGTCGAACGTGGCTGGCAACTTCATTGCAGGCGCCATCTCCAATGCTTATTATCCTGCCAATGAACGTGGAGTCGGTCTAACGCTTCAAAACGGAGTAACGGTCACCTTGGAAGGAATGGCCGGGGCACAGATCCTGGAGTTCTCTCCAGATCTGACAGCGTATCTGCGCCGCCGGCGGGAGCGCAAACAGGCGCTTCGGGATGCAGCGGCACAATCCGATGCCACCCCACCTACTCCTGCCGCACGCAATCCTTTACCTGCCTCGCCGGCACCTGCAGCAAACCCGCCGCACTAACGATCGTCGCTAAGCCTTCGCTTCCCTTCCCTCTTCTGCATCGTACCCATCGATCGGTACACTTTGTCTCGGGAGAACTTTCCTGTGCCTCGTTTCAGATGTTTCATCGTGTGCTTGCTGATCGTACCGGCTGGATGGTCCCGGTCTGCACAAGCACAATCCCCGGCTGCCCCCGTGGTCAAACCTCCTGCCGCATCCCTGCCGGACGCTCCCTCTGTCTCCGTTCCGTCGCCCGGGGCGGACCAGGAAGGAGAGACGAAGTCTCAAGCCAAGGCACGCCAGCACGCCGAAGCAGAAAAGGAGGTCAAACAGGAGGAAACGCAGCGCCTTCTGGTAGTCGTGCCAAACTTCAACACCGTTCTGAGTGGACGGGCGGTGCCTCTGGATAAAAGCCAGAAGACCGAACTTGCCGTCCACGCGACCTTCGATCCGTTCAACTTCGTCTCCGCGGTCCTGCTTGCCGGCTTGAGTGAATATGAGGCGACCAACCGTGGGTACGGCTGGGGTCCGCAAGGGTATCTCAAGCGTGTCGGCGCTAATCTGGCAGATGTCTTCGACTCGACCATGTTGGCCGGAGCCGTCTATCCGATTCTGCTCCGCCAAGACCCGCGTTTCTTTAGAAAAGCGACCGGACCGATCAAGGCCCGCATTCGTCACGCCTTGCTCGCCCCCTTTGTGTGCCTCGGCGATAACGGCGAATCGCAGCCAAACTACTCAAACATCCTCGGCAACTTCACAGCCGGCGCCATCTCCAATGTCTATTACCCTGCGCAGAATCGCGGACCTTCGCTTTGGTTGATCAACTCCTCCGTAGTCATGGTCGAAGGATCGCTCGGCAATATCGGCCTCGAGTTCGCTCCCGACGTCGAGGCCTACTGGAAACGAAGACATCCTAAGCACCCGCCTGCCAACAGCACTCCCGACAGTGGCGCCGCGGCTGCAGTGCCGGCCCAATCCGTACCCTAGCCTGATAGCATGAGAGTTCTCCATGGTCATTCTCAGCGACGAACACGTAGACCTTTCCACACCCTCTGGCTTGATGCGCACCCATTTACTGCGGCCTGCTGCGCGCGGCAGCTATCCGGCCATCGTCTTCTACTCTGAGATCTTCCAGGTCACCGCGCCGATCCGCCGCACCGCCGCCATGCTCGCCGGCCATGGATACATCGTTGCGGTGCCTGAGGTGTACCACGAGTATGAGGCTCCAGGAACCGCGCTGGCCTATGATCAGGCCGGCTCGGATCGCGGAAACTTCCTGAAGACACATAAGCCGCTCGCCGCGTACGACGCCGATGCGCGCACTGCGATCCAGTACCTGCTCGCCCGCCCCGATTGCACCGGAAAAGTCGGAGCCATGGGCATCTGCATGGGTGGACACCTCGCCTTTCGCGCGGCGATGGAGCCCGAGCTAGCCGCTACCGTCTGCTTCTACGCCACAGATATTCATAGCGGAACCCTCGGCGAAGGAAAGCACGACGACTCGCTGGCCAGAGCCGGTGAGATTCAGGGCGAGCTCTTCATGGCATGGGGGAGACAAGATCCACATGTTCCTACGGAAGGTCGCATGAAGCTGCTTACTCGTCTAAATGACCTGAATACGCGCCTCAATTGGCACGAAGTCAACGGTGCGCATGCCTTTCTGCGCGACGAAGGCGTCCGCTACGATCCGGAGCACGCGCACACCATGATGACCCTGGTCTTCGACTTCTTCCACCGCACCCTTGGTCAAGGCAATCGTTTGGACTAATTCCAAGGTGCTCGGCAGCTCTTTCTAACGCCGTCATTCTTGGCACGAACGCCGTCATTTCTGGCTCTAGCGCCGTCATTCCTGGCACGAACCGCCGTCATTTAGCGCCGTCATTCCTGGCACGAACGCCGTCTTTTAGCGCCGTCATTCCTGGCACGAACGCCGTCTTTTAGCGCCGTCATTCTGGCGAAGCCAGAATCCCCGTATTTGTTCTCCTTCAAGCCACCCAGCACCAGGAACCTGCTTCTAACGCCAACTTACGGCAAGGTGCCACCGCAGTCCACGGGCATCCGTCTTGGTCAGCACACGCGCGTAATCCTCCAGCTCCTCCAAAACCTGAGGACCCTCGGTCCCCAGCTTATGAGGCTCATCGTGGAGCGCTTCGACCAGCGCTTTAACCGTATCCAGCCCTTCAGCGCCAAAATACCACTGCGTGGGAGGCAGCTTCTTGATCAACTCGTGGTTCCCTGCACCCTCTTCAATCAAGAGCGACATCGAGTTCTCGTCAGCAGAGAAGAAGTCGATCAAGGGTCGCACGTTGAGCGACAACGCAAGTTTCTCCAACGCATCTTCATGACGAGCCAGTGCTCGTCCGTTGACAAAGATGTCAAAGCCCGGGTCCTCGCCTTCGACCACGATGTACATCGAAGCTGCCATCTTTCCAGTGTACGTGCGGTCTAGAGCGGGAAAAAGAGGTGGTCCATTTCAAGACACCTCCCGGGAGCCAGCGACCAGCAGCCAGGCTCCCGAAGCAAGCAGCAGCAGCAAGCCTAAACTGGTCGTCCAGGTCGTCTCCGGCCGAAGCAGAACATAGCCCTCGGCGATGGTGAGCGCCACGGTAAGCGGATAGCGGGAGGAAAAAGCGACTGGCGGCAATTTACCGAGCAGCCACACGGTCACAAGCATCATCGGGCCATCCAAAAGCAACGTGCGCAGCACTTCCATCTCCACCGTCGGGAAGCTCCATGAGGAGATCCGTCCTGCCTGCGTGAAGCAGCCAGGAGCGGCAAGCACAAAGGTAGAAGCTGAAAAGATAGCTGTCGCGGGTAGAACAGGCACGTTCCCCAGCCGCTTGTGCAATTGAAGAGCAGCCCAGGCAGACAAAGCTGCCGTCACGAGCAAAAGAATCAGCCACATCCGAGAGGTGGCTGACGAAGGAAGACTGAAAGGAAGCAGCAGTGCCGCTCCGCCGAAGCCGGCAAGTGCCGGGACCAGCAGGCCTAAAGGACTCTCCCTAAGACCGAAATCGGCGGTACTCTGTGACACAAAGAAAACGACGAGAGCCGGGATCAACGCAAAGACAAGCGTCTCGGTCCACACGGAAAGAGAACCCTTTGCATACTCCACAACGAGGATAGGCAAACCCGTCATTAGGATCGAGTAGCCCAGGATAGTGAAGCAAACTTTCGCCGAAATAGATTCGCTGCTTGAGCGTCTCTGTACGCGGCAGAACGTACCCAGCATGACAACGAGCAGTCCGCTCCGAAGAGCGATTGCCAGTAGACCAGGGATCGTCTCAGGCTTCCACTCTGTCAAAAGCCAGCTTGAGCCTGACAGAAGGCAAAGAGACGAAAATGCCAGCCAGATGCGGAGGCTCACGGTATTTCACGGGATGCTTGAATCGAGTTACCTTGAGCAAAGTGCGTGAGCCCAATAGAAAACGAGGGCCACATCCACGGGTGGCCCTCGCAAACGATCAGACTCAAACTAGTTTTGTGTTGGACGGTTTGGACCGCCTTGTGCTCCGCCACTGCCGCTACCACCCTGTCCTGGCCGGCGTCCACCTCGGCGCCTGCGCCCGCCCGGACGACGACCGGCCAATCCGCCCGGTCCTCGATCTCCGCCCGGCTGGCGAGGAGCGATCCCCGGTTGACCGACGCCCACCGGCTGGACATCGTCCGCACGATTGAAGTTCGGCTCGTCCTCTCCTTCGATTCCCTCGTCGCTTTCGTCATCGTCGAAGCCGCCATCGTCAGAGAGGTTCTCCGGCTCAGGGCTGGCAACCGGCTGGGCACGATTCGTTCCCTGCGCTGGCTCGCCTGTCGGAGGAAGCCCAAGTTTTTCCCGCTGTTCGCGCAGCACAGCCTTACGGGAAAGCTTGATGCGATTGCCCTCGATCGTAAGCACCTTGACCAGAATCTGGTCGCCTTCGCGCAACTCATCCTTGACTTCCTTAACACGGTGCTCCGCAATCTCCGAGACATGCAACAAACCGTCGGTTCCTGGGAAGATCTCGACGAAAGCCCCAAACTCGGCAAGCCGTACCACCTTGCCAAGATACGTCTTTCCCATCTCCGGGGTGGCCGTTAAATCAGAGATCATCTGGATCGCGCGTGCCAGTCCGTCGGCATCGCTTGAAGCTACATTGACCCGCCCCGAATCGTCCACGTCGATCTTTACGCCCGTTGCGTCGATGATGCCGCGGATCACCTTGCCGCCTGGCCCAATCAGATCCCGTATCTTGTCCGTCGGAATCATGATGGTGTGGATGCGCGGAGCGAAGGCACTCTTCTCAGTCTTTGCGCTCGCGATCGTCGCGTCCATCGTATCCAATAGCTGAAGCCGGCCGCGCCGCGCCTGTTCAAGAGCCTCCCGCATGATCTGTGCGGTGATGCCCATAATCTTGATGTCCATCTGCAGCGCGGTAATGCCTTTCCGCGTGCCGGCCACCTTGAAGTCCATATCGCCGTAATGATCTTCAGCACCGGCTATGTCGGTCAGAATGGCGTATTTGTCGCCTTCTTTCACCAGACCCATGGCAACGCCCGCGACCGCGCCCTTCAGCGGAATGCCGGCCTGCATCAAGGCCAACGATGCTCCGCACACCGATGCCATTGAGGACGATCCATTCGACTCAAGAATGTCTGAAACCACGCGCAACGTGTAAGGAGACTCCTCCTCGGCCGGTAGCACCGACTCAATCGCGCGCGAGGCGAGGGCACCATGTCCAATCTCGCGCCGTCCCACGCCCGTCATACGGCCAACTTCACCGACCGAAAAAGGCGGAAAGTTGTAGTGCAGCATAAATCGCCGCTTTTGCTCACCCTCGTAGCTCTCCAGACGCTGCGCGTCATCCGTCGTGCCGAGTGTCGCCGAGACCAGCGCCTGTGTTTCCCCGCGGGTAAACAACGCCGACCCATGCACGCGAGGCAGCACGCCCACTTCAATCGTTACCTCACGAATCTGATCGAAGGCACGATGGTCAGGACGGATGCGGTCGTTCAGAACTTGTTCGCGAAAGATGTTCTCGCGTAATAGTTCGTAGTATTTGCTAAGCCGTTTTGAAAGAACCGAATGAACATGCGCATCGTCGGTTGGAATCTCTTTCTTCAGCTCGTCCTTTAAAGACTTGACCAGCGCGTAACTCTCAAACTTCGGGTGCTTTTGGGTATCCAGAGCATCGGCGAGACGAGCGCCAATCTTCGTCTTTAGCTCCTCCAGATAAGTATGGTCGGTCTCGACTGCATGAGTCTCACGTTTCGGCTTACCAGCCACTTTGACGAGTTCTTCAATGGCAGAACAGATCTTCTTGATCTGCTCATGAGCAAACTCGATCGCATTGACGACATTCTCTTCAGAGACCTGGCGAGCACCGGATTCGACCATTACGATCCCATCGGCTGTACCGACGACCATAATATTGACTTCACTCTTTTCGCGCTCGGCATAAGTAGGATTGACAATGAAATTGCCGTCCATCAGGCCGATCCGTACCGCGCCGACCGGCCCGTGAAAGGGAATATCGGAGAGCGCCAAAGCGCAGCTTGCACCGTTGATCCCCAAAACGTCCGGGTCGTTTTCTTTATCGGCTGAGTAAACAAACGCGACCACCTGCGTCTCATTGCGAAAAGACTCCGGAAAGAGCGGGCGAATGGGACGGTCAATCTGCCGGCTAGTCAACACTTCTTTTTCAGAAGGACGCCCCTCACGCTTGATGAAGCCGCCCGGAATTCTCCCTCCGGCATAGGTGAACTCGCGATATTCAACAGTTAGCGGAAAGAAATCGATACCTTCTTTCGGATCAGGAGAGGCTACGGCCGTCGCCAAAATTGCGTTGTCCCCAGAGGTCGTAAATGCCGCGCCGGAGGCCTGTTTCGCCATGCGTCCGGTCTCAAATCGAATCTGCTTGCCGCCGGCAAGCTCTACAGTTACGTCATGTTTCATAGGTGCCTCTTCTCTATCTCACAATGATTAGATCGGTGGTGCGACCAGAGGCACGAAAAGTGAAAAAGCCTGACATCGCATGAAGTAGTCGACGTAGGCGTCTCGTGATGATCGAGCTGAGCCGACAGTTCTGAAGCTGTGTAGACTGCCTGCGGAGAGACGCTATCTCTAAAGGAGATTGATCCCAATAAGCCAGCCCGATCCCACGAGCGCCCATCGTCACCACTGGCAGAAACTCTACCACCCCACCAAAGAAATTGTTGGGCAATCTAGCCGTGCTGAGCGATTGGGCCGTACACAGATCCATGAAGCGTTTCCTGGCGGGGGAGGGTAGCCTGCGCTTACTTACGGATACCAAGCTTTGCGATCACTTCGCGGTAACGGTCAGCATCAACCTTCTTTAGATAATCCAGGAGCCGGCGGCGCTTGCTTACCAGCATCAGCAAACCCCGACGTGATCCGTGATCCTTCTTGTGCATTTTAAAATGCTCGGTAAGCTCTCCAATGCGTTCGCTCAAAATCGCGATCTGCACCTCGGGAGAACCGGTATCCGAGTCATGCGTACGAAACTTCTCGATAATGTCTGTTTTCTTTGCGGTTGCCAACACAGCGTCTACGACTCCTGATCTTCTGTTCCACTCTCAAAGTATCTACGAAAGTCTACCACTGTTTCTCGCGAGGCCAAGACCCAAGCCTATGCCTTCGTCTTCTCGGCCTGCCAGAACGCTCTATCGACTAGGCAACGTGTGACTTCAAAAAGGCCAACGTTCGTTCCCAGGCAATCTTTGCTTGCTTTGGATTGAAGCTTGCACGGGCATCGCAGTTGAATCCGTGCTCAGCCCCTTCATAAACGAAAATTTCAACCTCCGGGTGCGCCTCTCTAACTGCTTGGACTTGCTCCGGCCCGATGTGACTGTCTTCCGCGCCGAAGTGGAGCAGAACGGGACAGTTAGGCTCCTCTTTTGCTACGCCTCCAATCCCTCCAGCATAGTACCCGACGCAGCAATCCGGGGTCAGCCCTAAAGCCGATCCGCGCGTAGCGGAAAGCCATGCAAGGAACCCCCCGTAGCAGAAGCCCACCACCGCAACTCCACTGGAACTCTCTTGCTTAAGCCTTGTAAAGGCAGCCGCGACATCCATCAGCGCAGTCTCCGGCGAAAGCTTTTGCATCAGGCCGAATGCCTTTTGCATGTCTTCACCCTCATATCTCAGCTCGACCCCACGCTCGGTGCGATCGAATAAAGCCGGTGCCAGGGCAAGATAGCCTTCCTGGGCGAATCGGTCCGCCACACTGCGGATGTGGGCATTGACCCCAAAAATCTCCTGCACGACTACGATTGCGCCTTTTGGATCGCCTTCAGGCCTCGCGATGTATGCACTTAGCGTATGACCATCCTGCGCGGTTACTTGCAATGACTCACCCATGAAGCTCCCTTGATTCTCCTAAGATTGTTTGTTGCCTGCCACGCTAACTGCCCTTTCCGGTAGCGATCCTGTCCATAGTACCGGTCCAGCGAAGGAATCGCACGATCTGCCTGCGTTCCTGAAAAGCAAACTGGAGAAAATGCCTCAACCGTACCTTCTCAGCGGAAAGGCCGGTGAACGTCTCGAGTCGCCAACGCAGGTACGAACTGCGCCAGGGTTGCAGGCGAGTGCCCGCAGTTGCCCGCCAGAAGAATCGTATGGCGCTGGTAAGGGCTTGGAACACACCTTAGTATAAGCATCGAATCGTTTCTGCATAAAGGTTGTCATCTGAGCGCGTCTGGCTTACTTCGACTCCGTCCGAATTTCCCCCGAGGCAGATTTGACAGGGTTCTGAATCATTCGCTCAACCACCTTCTCTGCAACTGCCGCCGACGGGACATGATAGGTGCCCGATCGTATGGCGTGCTGCAGCAGCGCAATGCGGGCTAATCTTGCGTGGATGTCTGGAGTTGCACGGCTGCCGAGGCTGGAATCGGTGGCGCAGACTTGATCCGGGTCGATCGCGCCCCATACTCCTGGAATCATCTGACGCGAACTCTTGCCGTCTTTTGCTGACATGGATGAAACTCCTAGGCAAGCAGTGCCTATAGAGGAGTATCGGCTGACATTTGAAAAACTTTAGCCCGAAACTCAATTATTTTTTATCTTGTTTTCACTCATGCGACCATGCATCTCTTCTGATCCGAACAACCTGATAGGGAGAAGATGAGGTTTGCAAAATTTTTGAAAAACTTGCTCAAGCTTTCGCGAGATCCGCCGATAACACCTTTAGCAGCATCACGGAAGGATTCTCATGCGTACCCTCATCATCGACGACTCAGTCGTCATCCGAAGATTTATCGAGCGTTTGCTCCGTCAGGCAGGACTCGATATCTCAGAACTTCATCAGGCTGGCGACGGCATAGAAGCCATCGAAATCCTCAAAACCGTTGGCAGCTTCGACTTTATCTTCTCGGACATCAACATGCCCGGGATGGACGGAATGGAGTTCCTGAAACAGCGCCGGGTTCAGCATCTCGCCCCTACCGTCCCCATCATCATGATTACCGCTGAGGCCAGCGAGACCCTCGTTGCTCGTATTGAGTCGGCCGGTGCTTCTGGCTATCTCTGCAAGCCGTTTACCCCTGATCAGGTCAAAGCGTGCCTGACACCACACCTAAGCGCTCACGCCCGGCCGTCGCAAGGAGGTCAGTGATGTGCACCCAACGAGGATTCAGCATGCCACAAGGAACGACGCAAGAACTGGATGACGCAGTGGAAGAGGTCATGGCCTTGATGTTCGAGCGCAGCTGCACTCCCGCAGCTGGATTACCTTCCATTTTTCCCTCGACCGCCACCCATATCTGCCTCTCCGACCCGCTGAACGGGGCGTCCTCCCTCTTCATCGACCTTAACCTGGCACAGCAGCTTACCAGCGATCTGCTTCAAAAACCGATCCCGGAGATTCCAAGCGTTATGGTGACCGATACGATCGGGGAACTCTGCAACATGATCACCGGAAGCTGGAAGGCGCGTCAGCCACCCGACCTGGCCCTCAGTAAACTCTCTCCGCCGATGAAGGAAGCGGCGCAAGGACGATTTAGAGACATCCTGACACGCGCTTACAAGGTAGGCCGCACGACCTTCGTCTTTCAGCTTGGCTTTTGCGACGAACGCCCTACTTGACCACAGACTGAAAGAGAGGCGAGCTAAGCAGACTCGAGAATTGATTGTCCGAGGCGGAATAATCGATAGTCAGCGTACCGGAGTTGGAATCGATCGTAGTCGAATCCAGTGCAGTTTTTTCAAGCGGCGAGCCAGAGGTCTTTTTCATGATCACCACCCCCTTCATGACAGTAGCAATCGTTGCGGCAGTAATCGTATCGGACATGATCACTGCCATGTCGAACTTCACGCCATTTTGAAAATCCATCGTGTACCGGGAGCTCTTCATGCGATTCTTCACGGTGTCATAGTCGGCCAGCTGCGACGCCTCGCCCAAAACACCCTTCATCATGGACTGCGTTCCTTTCTGGTCGAGCAGGCTCCAAATAGCTTTGGTGTCCACCGCATTCATCTCACTCACCATGTCAGAGTTCTGCAGAAAATTCTGCGACACCCCATCCCGTGCATCGAGCGACGCCCTCACCGCGTCTTTGTCCCCGAAGACCATCGTCGTCTGATCGAGAAAGCAGACGCTCATTCCGGCAGAACCTAAAGGATAGATCTGGTTGTTTCGCAGCACCGCCGGCTTAACCTTATTTTTCGTGAAGTTTGCCATGATGCTTCCCGTATGAAACTGGCCCTGTGCAATGCCGACAATCCGGCTTCCTTCGCCGGCGCGAAAAGAAGCAAACGCCAGCGTATCGGCGTCTTGATCCACCTTCAACCCGGAGCTCTTTAAGGCTGTCTCCAGCCGCTTCAACTCCGGAGGCAGAACGCGGTCTTTCAAACTCATCGCCGCTGGGGAGTTCTGCATGGCCCGGTAATCCACCACAATCACCTGAACGACCTCTTTCGGGATGGCGGATTTCGCATCGTTGCCGAGCTCCGCTCCGTGTGCCAGCGTGGTGGCTACCGCCAAGGTTGCAATCGCAAGATATTTCGTCATGTGTGTCAAGATAAGCTCCAAAGTATCTCTCATTCTGCTAAAACCAGGCGCTCTATTCCATGCTACTAAAGACGCAAGCCGTCTCATTCTCCCGTTTTTCAGCCGCGCTGGCAAGCGCTTCCACGTCTTTGGACGGGTGCAATGGAGGAAGGTTGGGGCTGTCGCTTATGCTGAAAGAGAATGTCTAATCAAGTCATCCGTCCCGCACGCACGCTGCAAGGATCTCTGGTCCTCCCTGGCGATAAGTCGATCTCGCACCGCTATGCCATGCTGGCCGGGCTCGCCGAGGGCACCTCGCGGCTTTCTAATTTCTCAACCGGTGCCGACCCTCACAGCTCACTTGCCTGCATGAGTGCGTTGGGCGCAACCGTTCAAAGCACGCCAACGCATCTGGAGATCACGGGTACGGCAGGCCGTCTTCGCCAGCCCGCAGAACCTCTCGATTGCGGCAACTCCGGCTCCACCATGCGCATGCTCTCCGGCCTGCTGGCCGCGCATCCCCATTCCTTCACTTTGACCGGCGATGCCTCGCTCACGCTTCGCCCGATGGAGCGGGTGCGCAAGCCGTTGGCGGCGATGGGGCTCAACATCACCTTGACCGACGGACATGCGCCGATCCGTATCCACGGCGGTCCGCTCACAGCCATCGACTTCGAAACGCCAATTCCCAGCGCGCAGGTAAAGACCGCCGTGCTGTTTGCCGGTCTGCAAGCCGAAGGCATCACCAGCCTGTCCGAATCGATTCGCACGCGCGACCACTCCGAGCATGCTCTACGCGCGTTTGGGGCAACGCTGACCCGCCAAGGGGATCGGCTCTTTATCCCCGGAGGTCAGGCACTCAAAGCGATCGACGCCACGGTTCCCGGCGATCTCTCCTCGGCCGCGTTTTTCCTGTGCGCGGCACTGTTGTTTCCGGATGCGAACTTGATCCTGGACTCTCTTGGGCTCAATCCGACCCGGTCTGCACTGCTCGATGTCGTGGCCGCGCTCGGAGCCAAGATCCGCATCCTGAACGTGGAGGAACAGCACGGCGAGCTGATCGGCACGGTTCAGATCAATGCCGCACCCTCCACTCTCACCAGTCCCCTAAAAATAGAGGGCGCATTCACCGCTCAGCTCATCGACGAGCTTCCTGTCCTCGCCGCCGTTGCCCCCTACACGCGCTCCGGGATCTCGATCCGGGATGCCCAGGAGCTGCGCGTCAAGGAGTCGGACCGGATCGCGCTCGTTGCGAAAAATCTGACCGCCATGGGTGCAACCTATACCGAGTACGATGACGGCCTCGACATTCCAGGAGGGCAAAATCTGCACGGTGGCATCATCGATTCGGGTTCGGACCATAGGATTGCCATGGCTTTTGCGATCGCCGCCCTGCGCGCATCGTCAGAGACCCTGATCGAAGGAGCAGATGCCGCAAAGATCAGCTTCCCGGAGTTCTTCGAGCACCTTGAAATGATGTGTCCCGCCTAAACGGAGGAGTCGTTTACAGCAAAGTGCCGTCGGAGATTGCCGCAGCTTCTACATCTTGTACTGTCCGGTATCGTCCTCGTTCAGGTTTTCGAGCCACTTGCGCAGCTCTTCCGCGTTGACGTTGGCGCCACCGGCCGGATTGCCTTGTTTCGACCGGCCAAAGACTTTGGTCGCCACGAAGATCGGGCAATCGGATCGCATGGCAAGCGCGATCGCATCGCTCGGTCGTGCGTCCAGGGTAACGGTCTCACCCTCCTGCTGCATCCAGATAGTCGCGAAGAACGTATCGTTCTGCAGATCGGAGATGACGACGCGCGACACGGTAGCCCCCAGCCCTTTAGTCAAATTGCGCAGCAGGTCGTGCGTCATGGGACGCGGCGTTGCGGTCTTTTCCAGCTCAAGCGCGATGGCCTGAGCTTCATAGTGCCCGACCCAAATAGGCAAAACCAGGTCGCTTTCGACATCCTTAAGAACCACAATCGGCATGTTCGTGACAGGATCGAGCATGAGTCCGCGAATGTGAACTTCGATTTCAGTGCGCGTGTCGATCATAGGACGGCCTCGCCCAGCAGGCTGTTGGGAAACGCCTGGGTGATTCGAACAGTTTGATAGCTGCCGATCGCCGGCAGAATGGGTTGTGAGGTGGTGAAGTTGACGGTTTTGTTCTGCGTGCTGCGGCCCACCACCTGATTGCGTTGCGTGTTGTGGCTTTCGATCATCAACTCCATCACCTGATCGCGATGGCGATCGTAGTTCACCCGCTGGATCTCGCGTTGGCGATCCAGCAGTACCTTCAGACGCGCCGACTTGACCTCGTCCGAGAGCGAGTCGGCCATGCTGATGGCCGGAGTATTGGGGCGGGGCGAATACTTGAAGGCAAAGATAGCGTCGTAGCCGACCTCGTCGAGCAGCGTAGCCGTCTGCTCCAGGTCGGCGTCGGTCTCGCCGGGGAAGCCGACGATAATGTCGGAGGTGATGGAGATGTCGCGCTGGGCGGACTTGATCCAGGCGATGCGCTCGAGGTACCAATCGCGGGTGTACTCGCGGTCCATCTTGCGCAGGACATCGCTCGAGCCGGACTGGACGGGAAGGTGAACGTGGTCGCACAGGCTTGGTGTGGCATCGATCACGTCGACGATATCGCGGGTAAAGTCGCGCGGATGGCTGGTCGTGAAGCGGACGCGCCGGATGCCGGGCAAAGTGGCGACCGCATGCAACAGTTCAGCAAAGGTCTTTTGGCGGCTTGGATCGCGGTAGCTGTTGACGTTTTGGCCCAGCAACTGGATCTCGGTGTAGCCGGCGTCCGCCATGCGCCGGGCTTCCTCAAGCACACTGGCGGCCGAACGGCTGCGCTCGTTACCGCGAGTGTACGGCACGACGCAGTAGGCGCAGAACTTGTCGCAGCCCTCAATGATGGTGATGTAGCCGCGATGCTGGTTGGTGCGGGCGACGAACGGCGTTTCAAAGGTCTCCGTAGTCTGCTTGTCGTCGAGGCCGGTGATGCGGGAGTCGCCGCGCTCCAGACGGGCAAGCATCGCCGGCAGATTCCGGTAGCTGGCCGAGCCGGCCACGATCGACACGTAGGGGGCTTTGTCAAAGATGCGTTCGCCCTCCTGCTGCGCGACACATCCGATGACGGCAAACTTTTTGCCCTCGCCCTGCAGGCGTTTGTACTCGTTCAGCCGATGGAAGACCTTCTGCTCGGCCTTGTCGCGGATCGAGCAGGTGTTATAGAGGATAAGGCCGGCTTCGTCTTCGACCTGGGTTTGCACATAGCCCTGCGACTCAAGCGTGCCGACCACCTTTTCGGAGTCGTGCGCATTCATCTGGCAGCCAAAGGTCTCGATGTAAAAGCTTTTGCTCACAGCTCTAGTATATCGCCGGGAGCAAGGCTTGGACGCGTCACTGCGCTTTGCCGAGCCGCCGATAGTACTCTGCCACGGAGTCTCCGTAGCCTTGTGGAACGACGGCGGGCCTGGCCGTATGCACCTGGGCCAGGGCCGGATCGTTCGCAGTGCGGCGCAACTCGAGCTCCAGCTTATCGACATCGTTGAGAACCTGCTGATGCAATTGCTCGACCATTTGCCCGTTGCCGGGAAGGCGTCCCGGCTCAAGCTGCTGCATCTCCCTGGCGAGCGCATCCACCTCGCGGGAGGCGGCCGGGTCGCCATGGGTAAGCTGGCGAAGACGGCTCAACTCCTGCATGCCCTGGCGAAGGGTGCGGTCGGAATCGGCGGCGCTGGATTCAGTGCCGGGCTGCTGCGAGGATCTGCTGCCGGACGGCTGACCTTGCGTTTGCGGACCTCTGCCCTGCCCTGTCTGTCCGGGCTGACCTCCGGAGGCCTGCGAAGTTTTCCCTTGCGAGCCTGAGGCTTGCGAACCGGAAGCTTGCGAACCAGAACCCGGCGCCTGCCCTCCCGCTTGGCCGGCCTGACTGCCCGCTGGACCCGGCGGACGGCTTTGTTGCGCCCCGTTCCCCTGAGCTTGACCGGCTTGGCCAGACTGCGTCCCTCGTGGCGAACCACGGCTTCCAGGCTGGCCGGAAGCTCCCGGAGAGAGGCTTTGCAGGGTGGAACGCAGACGGTCGAGCTGATCGAGCGCGGCGGCCTCCTTGCCCCGGCCCTGCTTCTGCGCATCCGACCCACCGGGCGCGGAACCCACGCCCGATTGCGCCTGCTTCAAGCCTTCCTCCAGCTGTTTCAGCCCCGACGCAACGGCTGCCTCGCTTCCATTGGCGCTGGGATTGATTCCGCGCCGAAGCCCATCGGCCGTCCGCTGGACCCGATTGCCGAGCTCGGAGTCGTCCATCGCGCCGAGGGTTTCGCGCAGCTTGGACGATGCCGCGGGCTGCGTCGGGGCAAGTTGCCGGGCCGTCTCCCGCATGCTGCGCTGCAGGTGAGAGAGGTCGTCCGAGAGCTGCTGCCGGTCGCGGACCAGCCGGTTCAGCTCCTGCGCGTTTGCCGGGGTGCGCGCCGACCCACCCGCGCTCGCGGCCAGCGACCGCAGACGCTCGGCCTCGGCCGCCTCTTCGGCCTGCAGTTTGCCGGCGTCATTGGCAAGCGAGTCCAGCTTGCCATGGGCCTCCTGCTTCTGCGCTCCACCCATCAGGTTGGTGGCCTCGCGCAGCCGTTGTGCGGCTGCGTTGGCCTGTTCGGCACCAGCCTGCCCGCTCTGGCCGGGGGCAGCGGCGCGGCGCATCTGCTCGTCGGCTTCGCGCAGCCGATTGAGCGCCTGCTGCACCCGCGGGTCCACGCCGCCATCTTTAGGCTCGGAGCCGGGCCGATTGCCGGATTCACTTCCAGACCGGCCGAGCGCCTGCTGCGTCTGCCCTTGCTGACTCCCGCTACTTTGGCCGGAGTTCTGTCC
>CALMVK010000007.1:65624-67915 GCA_937873145.1 uncultured Granulicella sp.
GCGCCTGCTGCGTCTGCCCTTGCTGACTCCCGCTACTTTGGCCGGAGTTCTGTCCGGAGCTGCCCTGCTGGCCGGAAGCACTCTGGCCGCGCTGCTGGGCCTGCATCTGCTCCATCTCGCGCTGCAACTGCTCGGCTTCGCGGCGCAGCATCTCCTGCTGCCAGCGCTGTTGGAAGTTCTGCGCCTGCTGGCTTTGCTGCTGGGCCAGTTCCTCCTGGCGCTTGGCGAGCGCGTCCAGCTTGGCAAGCGCATCGTCGACCTTTTTAGCCTGCTGCTCAGCCGGCGAGCCGGTCTGCGCGGTCTCGTACTGATTCTTCTGGGTGTCCATCTCGAGATCGAAGAGGCTGGCCAGGTCGCGGCCGGCGCTGCCTCCACCCCCTCCGCCTCCGCTCTGCTGACCGAAGGCGACTTGAATCTTGCGGAAGGTCGCCTCCGCCCGCAACAAAGCCTGGAGCGCCTTTTGCTCGTTGGGCAAAGCGTCCTTCCAGGCCTGCTGCTTGAGTTTTTCGGCAGAGGGAACCATGGCCCCCGCCGCCACCTGCATATCCTTCTCGAAGCCGGTAAACTCCTCATTGGCCGAACCCAGAGCGCGGCTCTCCATGCGCGCGGAGAGCGCAAGCACCTGCTGGCGCAACGTGGCCTGCGCCTCAGACAGCGTCTTGCCTACGTCCGCGGAGTGGGACGCAGTCGACGCCTTATCGTTCTGCTGCTTCCAGGTGGCGGCGATCAGTTCTTTTTCGCGCCGCGAGATGTCGGTCTGGTTGCCGGCACCTTGCCCACCTCCACCGCCGCCGCCTCCGCCAGCCTCTTGCGACTGCGAGAACTCGCGCTCAAACGGGTCCACCTGGATGAAGCGGATGTCTGTCTTCGCCTCCTCATGACCATCTTTAGCGGTCGCATACAGGCTGACGATGTCGCCGGGGACGACCTTAAAACTCTCCAGGCTCAGGGTAGTCGTGCCGTTTGAACTCTTCGCGCCGGGCTGCTTCAGCACATCCACCGTCTGCGCCGGGCCGCCGTTGACGGAGTAGTGCAGTTGCACATTGTGCAGGCCAAAGTCCGCCGCGGCCTTGACGCCAAGCGTAACCTCTTCGATCGGGCTGGCACGATAGTCCGCGCCGGGCCGCTCGATCGCAACCTGCGGCGGGCTGGCTTTTTCAGTAGAGATGAAGTAGTCCTCAGAGAGCCGGACCTGCTGCCCGCCGTCGGTCGCCGCCACGTGGTACGCACCGTCTTTCTGCATGCGGAGCGTGCCGTAGTAGAGATTGCCTGGGCCGCCGGTCAGGTGCAGCGGCTGGCCGTTGTCGAGCACCAGCATGCCGTCACGCAAAGGGCTATCCATGGTCACGGTCAGCTCGGCTTCAGTACCTTCGAGCGCACGCAGGTCGCCGCCATGCTCCTCCGAAACCGCCGGCAGGCCGGTCCAGCGCGGGTAGTGGTAGGTCACCTTCAGATCCTTGACCGCCGGCAGATCAACCACCCGAACGGTGTAGTGCTTCGACTGGACCGGACCTGCCTCAACAAAGTACTCGACATTTTCAGGCAGCGCGGCCAGGGTAAAGCCGAAGCCTTGCCCATCGGCCTGCGGCTGCATGGCGACCGTCTCCCAGGCAGCGGCCGCGCCGATGCGTGCATGCAGCGTGACGCTGCGAGCGTCCAGCCCAACCAACTGTGCGGTGATCTCCTCATCGCCATGCCGGCGCACCGCGGCATCACCCGGAGTGACGTGGATGTCATACAGCGGGGTCACACTCTTCTTCGGCCCGGTCCAAAGCAACGACGCACCGTAACCTAGGAAACCCGGAGCGGCAGTCGCCATCCAGACGACCGCGCCGGAAAAGACGATCGTAGCGGCCAGCAAAGCCAGCAGCGTTCCACCCGGCACAAGCTCGGACGCCGGAACCTGCTGCACCTTGGCGAGTGTGTCTCCGGCCAGAAGCTCAAGAAAAGGACCGCCGCTTTGCTGGCGCTCCGAGAACGTCAGCAAACGCTGCTCAAGCGCAGGAAACTTGCCTTCGGCTCGCACGATCGAGCGTCGGCGATTGATCCGGGACCATGGCAACATAAGCCCAAAGCCAAGCGCCAGCCCCACCGCCGCGTACAAACCGATGCGGGCCGGAGCAATCTCCCGCTCTGCAAACGCATCGCGATTGAGCGCCAGCGTAAGCAGCAGTGTGGCTACGAGCGCCACGAACGCGATCACCGCCGCACCACGCAGAGTTGCGAACACGCGCAAGCGGTTCTGCAGATGCCCGATGTAGAGGTTGAGCTGTTCCTGCCGGCTCATGCGT
>CALMVK010000007.1:68015-86349 GCA_937873145.1 uncultured Granulicella sp.
GCGGTTCTGCAGATGCCCGATGTAGAGGTTGAGCTGTTCCTGCCGGCTCATGCGTGCTCCCGTGGCGTCCCGAGATAGCCGCTGGCAACGATCGATTCGGCCAGCGCCGCGATCAACAGGACCAGCATAACCCACCACCACAGACCGTATGTGCTACCTGGTTGTGCAGCATCTGCTGTTGCGCCTGCGGCCTCATTTGCGCTTGCATCCGGTGCGCCACTTCCGCTCCAAAGTCGCAGGGTCTCAGCCGGAATGAGCTGCAAATCCGACTCGCGCCGGTCTGGATTGGCAGCAATCAGTGCATCGCGGCCGTTGGCGAAACGCACCTGATAGAAGCCGGCCCGAGTCAAAGAAAACGACTGCGCCGTCGCCTCCTGCGCAAGCGACAGCGGACGGCTACCCCCCGGCCCCATCACCTCCACCGGCGATCCGTGCGACTGGCCGGCGGCACTGCCGGACAGACTGCGCAGCGGCACAAAGCTGCCCACCAGCTTGGCGCCGCTCACCTGGCCGACGCCCGCCAGGTACTGCGCAAGACGATCCACAAACGGCACAAAGGCCGGCTGCAGAGGAAGATCGTTGGTCACGTTATCGAATCCCGAAGCAAAGATCAGAGCGTGTCCCTGGCCTATGCTCTGCTCGACCAGCAGCGGCGAGCTGTCCGCCAGGCGCGCAAGGACACGCGTGTGCGAGCCATCGCTCGGCAACTGCAACGACGAAGCATAAAAGAACTTTGTCTCGGCCAGACCATCGGTCGAAGCCACCGCCGGATGCGATGCATCCATGGCGCCTGCGCTGGCAAAGCCTGCTCCCCCGCGTGCAAAGAAGTGGCCGTCGCCTACCCTCTGCCCAACCACGGGAAGCCGCTGCGCGCTGGCGTCGCTCGCCCCAGCAGCAATCAGCACACTGCCTCCGCCTTCGACAAAGCGGCGCAATTTGTTTTCAAACAGCTGCGGCAGCGTCGCCACATCCGACAGCACGACAAAGGCGTACCTCGACGGATCGATCTCCGCAGTCTGTTCCACGTTGATCGGTTGCAGCACAAACGATCTTTGCGCCGCCGAAGCCAGCGCCGTGCCGAAGTACAGCGGCGACCGTGTATCCGTCGCCGCATGCACGAACAGAACGCGCTCCGGATCGGCCCGCTGGACCGCGAACAGACTTTCATCGTCAGCCGGAAAACCATCCGCAGAGTCGAGGCGCACGGCACATCGGCTGCTCCCGTAAGGCACGTCAAGCGAATCGAACACAACGTTGGCGCGTCCGTTGGCCGGCACATCCACGCGCTTGGTCGCCACAGTCTTGCCTTCCATCACCAGCGAGGCAGTTCTTGACGCAGCCGGCGTTCCGTACCCGGTCACCACAGCCAGCACCTGCGACTTCTTGGGATCGACCACCTGCGCCGAAGTCCTGACGCTCTCGACCGTCCAGTTCGGCAGCGGCGCGCTTACGACAGGATGCGGCCGCAGCGAGACCTTGCCCGGAAGCACCATCTCCGCAAAGTTGCCAGGCATGTTGGACGTCTGCATATCGCTGAACACGTGCAGATCGATCAGAGTGGGCGCGGCCTCCGCCAGTGCGCGCATGCCGCGTCCCAGCCCGCCGAAGTTGCCGTGCGTATCGCTGGGCTCGATGCCGGCAACCGCCGCCTGAAGCGCGGCAGCGTCGGCGATCGGCTGGGTAAGCACCTGCATCTGGTCCGTCAACACAACGATCTGCGCACGTTGCGTAGACCGCCGCGTTCCCAGCACCTTCAGAGCCTCTTGCTTGGCATCCGCGAGACGCGTACCGGCGCGCATGCTGAAAGAGTCATCGACAGCGATCACCATCAGGCGGTCACTGGCTGCAGCGGCCGAGCGCTTCAAAAAAGGCTGCGCAAACGCCAGCACCAACAGCAGCACCAGCAAGGCGCGCAACGCAAACAGCAGGAGATAGCGCAGACGCCGATGCCGCACCGAACTTTGCGTGCCGCGCTCAAAAAACATCAACGAACTTACAGGACGCGGCGTGCTGGTGTGCCGGCGCAGCAGATGCACATACACAGGCAGACCCAGCGCGGCCAGACCAGCCAAAAACCAGGGCGAGAACAAGCCCATCACTTCCCTCCCGGCCGCAGGCGAAGGTACTCGCCCAACGTGGCATCGAGCGGCTTGTCCGTCACCAACAGATGATAGTCGAGGCCTGCCGCACGAGCGCGATCGCGGAGACCCTGAAGATGCTCGTCCATGCGCCGCCGGTACTCACCCTTGACGTACTCAGGGATAACCTCCATGCGCTGCTCGGTCTCAAGATCGATGAGCACCGCAGGCCCGCGCAGCTCAGGATGTATCTCCTGCGGATCAAGCACGTGAAACAAAACGACTTCGCTGCCATGGAAACGAAGCGGTTCGATCGTTTCCACAATCGTCTCCGGAGCCTCGTAAAAATCAGAAATCACGATCACCATACCGCGCCTGCCAAGCAGCTGTTGTAAGTGTTCAAGCGGTTTGCGAAAGTTGGTGCGAGCCTTCGGCTCGGCTTGCTCGAGTCCACTCAGCAAGCGGGGTAACTGGCCCTGACGCATCGAGGGCCGAATAGAGTTGCGCACCTCGTCGTCAAAGACAAGCAGCCCCGCCGGATCCCGTTGATGGTGAATCGCTAAATAAAAAAGAGAGGCCGCCGTGTATCTCGCATAATCCATCTTGGCAACGGAATGACTGCTGTACTTCATCGAGTTACTTGCGTCGAGCAAAACCGTAAGCTGACTGTTCGTCTCGCCCTGGTAGCGTTTCAGGTAAGTCCGCTCCGTGCGCGCGAATAAATTCCAGTCCACATGGCGGAGATCCTCGCCCGGCGTATACGCGCGGTACTCGGCAAACTCCTGGCTGAAGCCGAAGTCCGGGGAGCGATGCAGCCCGGCAACGAAGCCGTCCACCACCGTCTTCGCAATCAGATCCAGACTCGAGATGCCGGCCAGGACCGCCGGATCGAGGAAGCGTTGCGCAAGCTCAGGCACGCGAACTAAACCTCCTTCGGAGGAGGCATATATGCCAGCAGACGACGCAAAATTTCATCGGAGTCAATGCGTTCCGACTCCGCATGGAAGTTCAGAAGGATGCGATGACGCAGCACCGGCACTGCAACCGCCGAGATGTCTTCGTACATCACGTGGTAGCGTTTGCGCGAGAGTGCGCGCGCCTTCGCGGCGAGCACAATGAACTGCGCCGCACGAATACTGCCTCCGTAGTTCACATATTTCTTTACAAAATCCGGAGCATTCTCACTCTTGTGCCGTGTCGCTCGAACCAGATTCACAACATAGCGAGCAAGCGACTCTCCTATCGGAACCATCCGCACCAACTGCTGAAAGTCGAGTAGCTCTTGCGTGTGAGTCACTGCTTGAATCTTGGGCACGCGTGTCGCAGTCGTCAGGTCGACCACCTTCAACTCATCTGCAGCACTTAGATAGTCCAGAAGCGAGTTGAAAAGAAATCGGTCTAACTGCGCCTCCGGCAAAGGATAAGTTCCTTCCAACTCAATTGGGTTTTGGGTGGCAAGCACAAAGAAAGGCGAAGGTAATTTATAGATGTGCCCACGCACCGTGCACGATCGCTCCTGCATCGCTTCCAGCATCGCCGCCTGCGTCTTGGGTGGTGTGCGATTGATCTCATCGGCCAGCACCACATTGCCGAAGATCGGTCCTTCGACGAAGGTCCACTTACGATGCCCGGTGGTCATGTCTTCTTCAATGATGTCGGTGCCGGTGATGTCGGAAGGCATCAGATCGGGCGTGAACTGGATACGTTTGAAGGTAAGCCCCAAGGCCTCGCTGAAGGTGCGTACCATCAGCGTCTTCGCAGTACCCGGCATCCCCGTGATCAAACAATGACCGCCCACAAACAAGGCGATCAGGATCTGGTCCAGCACCTCATCCTGGCCTACGATCACCTGCCGCACCTGCGAGAGAATACCGTCGCGCACAACGTGGAAGCGTTCAATGCGCGTCTGCAATTGGGCTGCCTCTGGAGTCAACTCAGCGATCGTATTAGCCAAGATTCATTCCTTTCTTTTCAGACTACGGCTTGTTGTTTTCAGAGGCCTTGATCTCGAGCAGAAGCTTCTGCGCAGGCCGAAATCCTGGTGCAGTCTCAAGCGCAAGCAAGACGCTGTCTTCTGCTTTCGTCTTATCGCCGGCAGCCCAATAGCACTGCGCAAGATCGAACTCAGCAGATGCCTTATCGAGCGGATGCATGGCAAGCACGGCTTCATACTCGCGCTCCGCGCCGGCGTAGTTTCTTTGCTCAAACCATAAGCCACCTAGTTGACGGTGAAGACTTTCAGCTTCGGGATAGATGTAGTTCACCGCTTGGAGTGTCGCCGCTGCCGACCTGGCATCGCCTGTCTCCTGCTGGAGCGAAGCCAGCTTCTCAAGCGTTGCGGGACTCATGCCGCCCATGCTTTTGTAACTGCTTAAAGTAGCAATCGCAGCGGCTTTATCGTTCTTTGCCAACTGCGCCTGCGAAAGCATCTCGTAGGCATTAGCATCACCAACATACTCCGGATAGAGCTCGATCACCTTGGGAGCCTGCACAAGGACGGCATCGTTCTGCCCAGAGGCCGAGGCAGCAGCTAGATTCTTCAAGTTACTTCGCCACTGGTCAAAGTTCTTTGCCATCCGACCATACTTGCGGTCAAGCCATGCCCCATAGTCTTGATCGAACTGCGCCGGCGTAACCTGCAAGTTCAACTGGATTACATCTGGCGTCGACTTGAGTTCAGCAAACGAATGCACCATGGCGACCAGCTTATCCGCACTCCAACGTTCCTGGATGAAGTCGCACATCGCTCCCGCCTCAAAATAAGAAACCAGCACCTGGGATGGGTACTCCGGAAATAGAAAGCCGCGATCGATCTCGCTTACAGGCAGTAGCTTCTTGTCACGCATCGCAAGCAGCACGTCCGGGGTGGCACGAACCGCCCACTCCGGATTTGCCTGGCCTTCTTCGTGCACGGCCAGGCCTTCGGCAAACCAGCGTGGAACCCGGTGATTGGTGGCCGCGAGCACAAAGACATGGTCCATCTCATGCCACAAAGTGCTTCCCCAGTTGAAGTCTCCCGGCTTGCGGCCCGAAGGGCTGTCCATGGCGACGACTTCATCGAAGGTAACTCCCAGCGCACCCAGTCCCGGCATACCCATCGTGCGTACGGCAAAGTCCTCGTGGTCCGGATAGACCTCCACCTGCACCGGGCCGGGCAAGGTCATTTTGTACTTCTTCTCATACGTCATCAGTATCTTTTGTAACTCGGACTGAAAGTAGGGGCGCAGCAGCTCAGACTCACTCTTTCTGAGCTTCAGGTTAAGATTCACTCCTGCCTCGGTGGTCTGGAAGGTGTCGAAGTTCTTATAGCTATCGAGCAGCCGTAAGCTGTTCACGGTCGCAGCATCTTTCTGTCCATGGTTATAACTCAGTTCCAGTTGCCGCAGCGGCTCATCGACCTCGCCCAGCCGCATCAAATTAATTCCTAACTGGGAGTGTGCCGGCCATAACTCAGGTTCCAGCTTGATAGCTTTCCGGTAGTAACGAATTCCATCGTCATAACGGCGATTAAGGATAAGGTGGTAGCCGACCAGGGCATACCCTTCTCCATAGCGTGGATTGACATTGGCAATTTTTGCAAACCAGACCTCCGACGGCTTGTCTTGAAGCACATCCACTGCAGCATGAAGAGCCAGTGCCTCAAGCGCTTCGTTGGAAAGCGCGAGCGCCTGGTCTGCCTCGGCCAGTGCTCCTTCCGTGTTCGCGTTTTCAAGCGCCAGATTGGCCGCGAACTCATGGGCTTCCACCAGCTTCGGATCGAGCGTGAGAGCCTTCGCCGTGTACTCGGACGCTTTGCTGTCGAATCCGTCGGCACTCACAGTGGCCAGCCCGAGATACGCCTCAGCGCTCGAAGGATCGAGCTTGAGCGCTTCCGCAAACAGATCGTCGGCGTCTTTGTTGTTGAATCGCTCGTGCAGCAGCAGTCCCCAGCGCACGCGAAGGTGGGCCTGCTCGCTGGCGGTCACACCGCTGGTCTGTTCCGCAGCCTGGCGGAACGCCTCGTTCGCAGCCTCGTATTGCTGCAAACCCCAGAGACCCTCCGCGCGAAGGTAGGCGCTGGCGCTGGTGCTAAGACCCGTGAAACATCGCGCGGCTTCCGTGCTTTTTCCATGCAGCCGAAGGCTCGTGCATGCATTCAAAACAGGAGCCGCGCGGCAAACCTCAACCCCGGCCAACGCCAGGAGAACCGCCAACCCGGAGGCCATCCCGCGTCTCACTTTTCGAGCTCCCCTTGCACGGTCGCCAACTGCACCAGCACCGCCGTCAACTGCCGCTTGTACTCCTCCGCATCCATGGCTGCCTTGCCGTACTTCAACGCATCGATCTTCTGTTCCAGCTCTTCCTTCTTCGCCAACAGAGCACGCTTGCCAGGATCGTTCATCGCGGCCTGGCCGGATCCGATGCGTTCTACAGTAAAGTTTGCAAGCAGCAGGCCTTCCTTCCCACTTGTCTTTCCCAGCCGCACCGCTTCCCCATGGCCCGTATCTTCAAAGACCGCATGTTCCGTGGCCAGGCGCTTCTGCGTGTCATAAAACGCTGCCGTCTTGCGGTCCGCGTAGGTAAACGCTTCCATGGCGCTAAGAGCGTTACTCTTATCGATGTCGGTGGTCGGATCTTCAAGCGCCTCCGCCCAGTAGCGCGCAAAGACCGTCGCATTCTTTTCCGTGCCCGTCTTGGTCGCGGCAATGACGGCGCGGCCCGGCCGTTCAAGCGCCGCGATCGAGCCTCCACTGGCGCTGGTCGTGTTCACGATCAATTGACGCCGTGCCGGAACACGGTCGCACAGCACTGCCAGGTCGGCGGCGGAGACATCCGGTCCAGGCAGGTTGAACTTGTACTCAACGCCGTCAAAGCTTCCATGGCCAATGAGCGTCAGGACAAAGTCATCCTCCGGCCTGGCCTGCCCAGCCACGGCAGCCATGGTCTCCGCGAGTTGCGCTTTGGTGGCATTCTTGCCTGTCAAGGTAAAGACATGTGCGCCTGCAGAGCTCTTCAAAACCCTGTCCAGGTCCGTGGCGGTCGCGGTAAAGCGCTGTTCATAATCCGGTTCGCCGCCCAGCCCGGCCACCGTGACAAAGTACGTCGCAGCATGCAGAGAAGACGCTGCAAGCAGCAACGCACCGCCCCACGCGGCCTGCTGCACACGTCTCAAACCGCACCCCACTTGCGGCGCAACAGCCACTCGCCTCCCAACAAGCAGAGCAGCAGCATAAACACGATCGGCATGTTCCACAGCTCCTGAGTGTCATGCACTGCGATGCCGGCCTCCGAGTAAGCGATCTCGTTGGGCAGACGGTTAAGTTCCGATTGCTTCCAATATCTTCCTCCGGTATCGGCAGCAAGCTTCTCCAGCAAGTCGCGATTCTGGCTGGTATGAAAGTTCTCCGCAACTCCATCGACGCGCTCAAAAGAGACGACATCCTGGCCTAGGTTGTCCTGGCCCAGGTTGTCCTGGCCGCGGCTTGCGTTTACCTCGGCAAGATACGCGCCCGGACGCTCGGCGGTCCACTCCGCCTGAAAGCTGCCGGGAGCCTCCGCGACCGGCACAAGATCCACTTGCTCCGAAGCACCTTGGGGTCCGCTCATCCGTGCCACCACATGCGCATCCGGCACGGGAAGGAACTGCTTGTCGCGCACCGTCGCCGAGAGCTTTACCTGCCCCTGATCCATCAGCATGGACGCATCGGTCGAAGCATCCACCGGGCCGGGAGAAGAAGTGGAGAGCCAGCGAAGCAGTTGCTGCCAGAAGAGATCGTGCGCCGGATCGCCCAGGGGAGAAAGCATCTGCCAGCGCCAGGTGCCGGAGGTAGCAAGCACCGCCGTGCGTCCGCGCCCATACATCTCCGTCACCAGCAAAGGCAGAGTGCGGCCGCCACTCAAGGCCTGCGCCAGCACCGTCGCGCCGGGCTTCGGCGAACCCGCATCCTGGTAGTCCATCAGGTAGGGCAGCTTGCGCCAGCGCTCGGCGTTTTTGACCGGGTCGTCGATCAGGCGCAGCATAGCACTTTGCACACCGGCCGCGGTGAGCTGCACAGTCGCCGGATCGCGATGAAACGTATTGTTTCCCGGCGGAAGAACCGTCGGCACCAGCTCCGCGACGCTCGATGCGCCCCAGCCCCCATTGGCCAGCGCGAACCGTCCGCCGAGGAACAGCAAGCCACCGCCGCGCCGATCCACAAACTCCCGCAGCAGCTCCAGTTGCCCGGGCGTAAAGTAGTTCGCCTCCACCGACCCGACGATGATCGCATCGTAGGCAAAAAGATCTTCCGGCCGCACCGGGAAGCCATTGGCCAGCTCACCGGGATCCTGAATCCCTTGCCGGTAGAGCTTGTTCTCGGTCGTCCGCAGCATGGAGACCACCTGCAACTGGTGGTCGTCCTCCGCCGCGCGGCGCAGAAATTTGTACTCCCAGCGCGGCTCACCTTCCACATAAAGAATGCGGCGCTGCTGCCCGCTCACCGTCACCAAGCGCTCCATCGCATTGTTGGCCGCGCTCTCCTCGCCGGCCACCGGTGCCACGCTGAAGGTAACTTGCTTAACTCCCGCAGAGCCCGCGCTGAAAAAGATCGTCTCCGCCTGCGTCACGCCGTCCGGCCCAAGCGTCACCTCGCGTTCCGCCAAGGAATGCGCTCCGTCGCGCACGCTAAGCATCGTCTTCGTCCCTGCATATCCGTGCTGGGCAAAGCTGACCGTAGCGCCCAGGCGGGAGTTGGCCGTGGCCTGCGCCGCGACGCTCACATCCTCAAGCTCAACATCCTGCGCCGGATGCTCTCTGCCGAAGCCGATCGTATGCACCGGCAAGCGGCGATTGCGCAACGCATTCAACGTATCGAGCTCGATCCCTCCACTGTTCTCCGCACCATCGCTCAACAGCACCACAGCGCCAACCGGAAGATCCGCTGTGTCCGCGGCCAGTTGCTTCAAGCCATCGTTGATGTGAGTTGCCTTGGCCGTAGGCTCAATCCCGGTCACGTTCGCCGCGCGCGCCAGCCCGCCATCCAGCCGGTAGATGCGCGTCTGGAAACGCTTGCTCAGCCCCGCCAGAATGCCGCCGGTCAGTGCGTTCACAGCCTCGGACTCCCGCGGAGACCTCCTGTCCGCGCCGCTATCCGGAGTGGCCATGCTGTGCGAGTCATCGACCAGCACGGCAATGATATTTTGCTGCGCCTTAAGCTCCGCCACCGAGAGCGCCGGACGCCACAGCAGCAGCAGCACCAGCGCCACCAGCGTGGCCTGCAGCGCCCACACTACGCCTGCCCGCCATGATCGCATTTTGTTCCGCATCTGGCTCTGCGCCGCGTCCTGCCTGTGCGACTCCTGCTTTGGCAGCCGCGCCCAGATCAGCCCTCCCAACCCCGCCGCACACACCACCATCAGCACGACCAGCAGCCACGCCGGAGCCGTCCCCAGCAACACAAGCTTGCCTTTGCTGAAGGCCGGGATCGGATACTTGAACAAAAGCTGAAACATGCGAAGCTCGAGTCCTGAGGCCTAGGAAGTCATGTTGTAGAGAACATCGTTCAGGCAGACGAAGGCGAGATGCTCTATAGACGAGGCTCCCGGCAAGTTGTTTCAGCAAGCGGCGTCCGCGCATGGTCTTCCCTGTCATCCACACGCTCGGCGAGGCGTTTGCCGCAAAGCGGTCTGCTTCCAGGCGCCGTTCCGCTACGGCTCACCTAAGGCTGAACCGTTCCGCTAAACTATCCCGCAAGGAGTCCCTGTGCCGCAGAACTCTGTCCCTTCTGCTCGATGCAACCACGCAGCACGCCTGCTGGTTCTGCTCCTCTGGCTGGCCTCTGCCGCCCGCGCCGACCAGCATTACTCCCAGGAAGTCTTCTTTGAAAACAGCCTCTCCGCCGACTCCTATCCCTACAGCCACGGCTCCGCCTCCGCGCCCAGCAGCCTGAAGCTCGTCGACCAAAAACTTCCCGTCGAGACCTCCGAGTTCATCAGCGGACCGAACGCGCTCGAGCTAACCTGGAACTCCGCCCCAAACGGCGGCTGGGACGCCGAGCTCAGCGTCTACCAATTCCGCAATCGCACCATCGCCTGGGACGGCGACTCCCTTTACCTCTGGCTCTGGAGTCCACACGCCATCAGCCCGGCCGAGCTCCCGCAGCTCGCCTTCAGCGATCTCGACAACGGACACACCGCGCCGGTACCGCTCGGCTCCTTCACCGCGGCCCTTCCGGCTCGGCACTGGACGCGGGTCAGAGTCCCCCTCAGCGGCCTGCAGAGCACCTCGCAGAATCCTTTCGCGCCGCGCCGGCTCGGCACCATCCTCTTCCTGCAAGGAGCCGCCGACGCACATCCGCACACCCTCTACCTGGACGACCTCCGCGTCGAAGCAGACCAGCCGGCAGTTCAAACAAGACGCATGCCGTCCGCTCCACCCACGGCCCTCCAGGCCCACGCCTTCGAGCGCCACATCGACCTCTCCTGGACCGGAGCAAACGATCCCTTGATCGCCCAATACGTCGTCTACCGCTCGCTCAACGGCGGCCCCTACCAGCCGGTCGGCGTGCAGCGCTTCGGCGTCCATCGCTACTCGGACTTCCTCGGCGACCCGCACGCCACGGCCAGCTACCAGGTCTCCGCGCGCACCTCGTCGCTCGCCGAATCCCCCCGCACCCCGGCCGTCACCGCAAAAACCCATCCCATGACCGACGACGAGCTGCTCACCATGGTCGAGGAAGCCAGCTTCCGCTTCTACTGGGACGCCGCCGAGTCGAACTCCGGCATGGCACTCGAGTCGCAGCCCGGCCCCGACCACCTCATCGCCACCGGCGCCAGCGGCTTCGGCATCCTGGCCTCGGTCGTCGCCGTCGACCGCCACTTTATCTCCCGCGAGCAAGCCGTCGAGCGCATGCTCCGCATCGCACGCTTCCTCGAGCACGCCGACCACTTCCACGGCGTCTGGCCGCACTTCATCGATGGCACGACCGGCCATGCCGTCGCGCTCTTCGGCATCTTCGATGACGGCGCCGACCTCGTCGAAACCTCCTTCCTCATGCAGGGTCTGCTCACCGCGCGGCAGTACTTCAACGCCGACACTGCCCCTGAGCGCGAGCTCCGCACCCGCATCACCGCGCTTTGGCAACAGGTCGATTGGGATTGGTTCCGCGCCACGCCCAGGCGCGATGCGCTCTTCTGGCACTGGTCGCCGGACTACGCCTTCCACATCGCCAACCGGCTCGAAGGCTGGAACGAAGTCATGATCACCTACCTGCTCGCCATCGCCTCGCCCACCCACGCCGTGCCGCCCAGCCTCTACTGGACCGGCTACACCCGCGACGGCATCGGCTACGGCATCCACCACACCTACTTCGGCATTCCGCTTGAGCAAGGCTACGTACCCGGCTCCCCCGGCCCTCTCTTCTTCACCCAATACTCCTTCCTCGGCTACGATCCCCGCGGCTTCCGGGATACATACACCAACTACTTCGGCAACAATCGCAACGAGTCGCTCGTCAGCCAGGCCTACTCCGTCGCCAACCCCGGCAAGTTCAAAGGCTACAGCGCCCAAAGCTGGGGACTCACCGCCGTCGACGGCCCCGACGACCGCTACCACGAGTACAAGCCCTTCGTCGAAGACGACGGCACCCTCGCGCCCACCGGAGCCATCAGCGCCTACGCCTACACGCCCGCAGCTTCGCTCGCCGCGCTCAAACACTGGTATCGCGATCTCGGCGCGCAACTTTGGGACATCTACGGCTTCCGCGACAGCTTCAACGAGGAAAAGAACTGGTACTCCGGCATCACCATGGGTCTCAACCAGGCCCCGCAAACCGTCATGATCGAGAACGGCCGCACCGGCCTGATCTGGCGTATGTTCATGGCCAACCCGGAGATCCGCCCCATGCAGCAAGCCATCGGCCTTCAGCCCGACCCTTCGCCCCTCACTCCGGCAAAGGAGCAGTGAACCGCGCTGTCGACTCCCGCACAATCAGCTCTGGCTCAACCATCAGCGCCTCCGTCGTAGCTCCCGGCATCGTGATCGTCCTCACGATCGTCTCCGCCGCCAGCATCCCCATCGCATACAGCGGCTGCCGCACCGTTGTCAGCGCCGGATTCTGAAACGCCGCCGACTGCACATCATCGAAGCCAACCACCGAAACCTCCGCCGGCACCTGCAGACCCGCCTCCCGCAGCGCCCGCACCGCGCCGATCGCCGAGACATCGTTGAACGCAAACAGCGCCGTAAACCGCGCCCCCGCGCCCAGCAGACGCTGCGTCGCCAGGTAGCCCGGCTCATGGGTCGGCGCATCGCCCTCCAACTGCGCCACCAGCTTCGGATCGAGCCGCAGCCCAAACTCCTCAGCCGCCTGCTCGATCGCCCGCCAGCGCGGCTCCGTGTCCGAGCTGAACGTCTGCCCGCGAATCACCGCAATCCTCCGATGCCCCAGCCGATACAGATGCTCGATCGCCAGCCGCGCCCCCAGCCGCTGGTCGAGCGTAATGTCGGTCGTCCCGCCCAGCCTCTCCGGGCAGGAGACCGTGACCGTCGGCAGCAATCCATGCTGCACCAGCGTCGTATCGATCGCCACCAGGCCATCCACCGCGCGTTCCATCATCTGCCTCTGCGCGCGCTCCACCACCTCCGCGTGGTGATGATGGCTGCATAAAAAGAAGACATACCCTGCCCGCAGCAAACCTTGTTCCAGCCCCGCCAGCACCAGCGTCGCATACCCTTCCGAGATCTCCGGAACCAGCACCCCGATCGTCAGCGAGTGCCCCCGCCGCAGCGATCTGGCCAGCCCATTCGGCCGATAGTCAAACTGTTTCGCCGCCGCAAAGATGCGCTCCTGGGTCGCCGCCGGAATCGACTGCGCCGCCGGAACCCGATTCAGCACACGCGAGATCGCCGCCTGCGAAAGCCCAAGATGCGCCGCCAGCGTCGCCAGCGAGACCGGCGCTCTACCCTGGGTGCGCCTCTGCTTCTGCCGGATCGTGTCCTCCCCCGTCTTGTGCATCGTCTTGTGCATCGTGCCCTTCATCCGGTGCTGGAGCGGCTTCGTCCCGCTCCTAGCTCCGAGTGTTGCACATCCTTGTCCAGTGCCGGTCTTGACAGCCGTTCCTCGCCAAGAGCATAGTCTGGAACGGTTCAAGCGTTTCAGAAGTGCATCCCGCCGTGTGCTCCTCTCCTCTCAAGACTCACGTTCCGAGGACGGCTCTGCGCCTTTAGGCAAACGTTTGTCCAAGGAGGCACCATGTCGTACCTGCACCGTTCCCGATCCACCCGGCACCGCAGCTTCGGATCCCTCTCGCAGCGCACCGCCTTCGTTGCCGCAACCGCCTGCGCCGTATCCGCCCATGCCCAGTTCCGCGCCTCCATCCAGGGCACCGTCACCGACACCACCGGCGCAGCCATCCCCAACGCCAGCCTCACCCTGACCGACACCGACACCGGCCGCGTCCAGACCGCCACTTCGAACGCCAGCGGTACTTACAACTTCTCCTCGCTGGCTCCGGATCGCTACACCCTCTCCGCCAGCGCCACCGGGTTTCGCCAGCAGTTGATCAACCCCGTCGCCATTCTTCCCGAGCAGGCCAACGCCGTGAACGTCCAGCTTGCGGTCGGGGATACCGGCACCACGGTCAACGTCTCCGGCGATCAGACCCCTTCACTCGATACAGAAACGGCCTCGATTAGCGGAAACGTCGACTCGAACCAGATTCAGCATTTGCCCTCCGCCGGCCGCGACGTGTTCACCCTTACCCAGCTTGCGCCTGGCGTCTTCGGGGACGGCTCCCAGGCCGCGGCCGGCGGCACCAACAACCTGCCCGGCACGCAAGGTCCGGGAGGCAGCGGCACCGGCATCTTCCAGACTGAAAACGGTCCGCAAGCCAACTCGAACGGCGGCCAGTATGAGAGCAATAGCATTGAGATCGACGGCATCAGCACCTCCTCCGCAGTATGGGGCGGCACCTCCATCATCACCCCAACGGAAGACTCCGTAGGCAACGTCAAGATCGCGTCCAACCAGTACGACGCGGAGGATGGTCGATTCTCCGGAGCACAGATTCAGATCACGTCCAAGACCGGCACCAACCAGCTTCACGGCAGCCTCTTCTTCCGCGCTAACCGCCCCGGTCTCAATGCCTATCAGCGCTATAACGGGTCCGGAACCCTGGCCGCCCCGATCGCCGGCCAGCCGTTCACGCCCGCCACCCGTGGTCTGCTGCGGGATACCACCGACTCCAATCAGTATGGCGGCTCACTGGGCGGTCCCATCCTCAAAAACAGGCTGTTCGCCTTCTTCGCTTACGAGACGACCCCCGACAATACGAAGATCACCAGCACCGGCTGGTACGAAACCCCGCAGTTCGATGCGCTCTCCTCGCAGGGCGGCCCCATCGCGCAGAAGTTTCTCACCTTCCCCGGTGCCGGCGTCGTTGCTTCAGGCATCGTCAGCCAGACCTGCGCCAGTATCGGCCTGCAGGAAAACGTCAACTGCCGTACGCTCTCGAACGGCTCGCTGAACCTTGGCTCTCCTCTCACCACTGGCGTAGGCAAGCAGGACCTCAGCTTCGTCAACAATACGAATCCGGGCATCGGCGGCGGCCTCACCAACACGCCGACCATCGCAGACTACAACACCCTCAATCCCACCCAGACCCTGGGCCGCCAGTTCAACGGCCGCTTGGACGGCGACGTCACCAAGCGCGATCACCTCGCGTTCAGCATCTATTGGGTACCGTATAGCTCCACCACGTATTCCGGCTCTGTCCGGTCGTACAACCTCTACCATCACCAGCAGACCAACGACGCCTATACCGTCATCTACAACCACATCTTCTCCCCGACCTTGCTCAACGAGGCGCGCGCCAACGATGCCGGCTGGCGTTGGAATGAAGTTGCCACCAACCCGCAGGAGCCCTTCGGCTTGCCGACCGATCAGGTGGACGCCAATCAAAGCAACGGACAGCAAATCGGCAACATCACGCTTACCAACTTCGGCGCGCCCGGGCCTTCAAACTTCAACCAGCACAGCTATGACTACAAGGATGTCGCCACCAAGGTCGCCGGCAATCACACCATCAAGTTCGGTGGCCAGCTCACGCGGCTTTATTACCTTAATAACCCCACCTACTCGGCCCGCCCAGCCTATAACTTCTACAACATCTGGGACTTCCTCAACGACGCGCCGTACAAAGAGGCAGGATCGTTCAGCTCCACCACAGGTACTCCAACCACCAATCGCCAGGACGAGCGGGAAGACCTCTACGGCTTCTTCGTCCAGGATGCCTGGAAAGCTCGTCCCAACCTGACCTTCAATGCCGGACTCCGCTACTCCTACTTTGGACCGCTGTCATCCAAGGAAAACAACCTCGGCGTCGTTCAACTCGGCACCGGCCCCAGCACCTTTACCGGCTTGTCCATCCGCGCAGGAGGCAATCTCACGCAGGCTCAAAAGGGAAACTTCGGTCCGCAGTTCGGCTTCGCCTTTAGCCCGGATCAGTTTAGAGGCAAGGTCGTAGTACGCGGCGGGTACGGCCTGAACTACAACCAGACGGAGATCTCCATCACCGGCAACTCCGGAGGAAATCCTCCCTTTGTCAACAACGTAACCTACTCCAGTGCGTCTGCCAGCGCGATCAATGCCAACATCGTTTACGCCGTCCCAGGGAACTCCTTCACCTTGTTCGGCTACCCGGTCAATCCAAACACCATCGGCGGCATCAACTCCGCAAATCTGCCCACGGGAGCTGGTGGCGTCGGCATCACCGCCTACCAGGCCAAGCAACCGACTATCTACACGCAGCACTTTTCGTTTGATACGGAGCTTGATCTTGGCCACAGGCTCGTCGCCACAGTTGGCTATACCGGCTCACTCGGACGCCACCTCATCGTGCAGTCGCAGCTCTACGTCAACGGCTTCGCGCTTGGCGAGGCGCAAAATCCTCTGGTCACCGGCGTCGACTACTACGGCAACACAGGAAACTCGAGCAACAATGCTCTGCTGGTAGGCCTCAAGCACCAGATGGCGCATGGCTTCATGTTCGACGCAGAGTTCAACTACTCCCGCTCCATGGACACCGGATCCGGACCGTTCTACGAGGATCCATATCCTTACGCTCCGCGACTCGCCTACGGTCGTTCCGACTATGACTTCGGCAAGGCCTTCAAGCTCTATGGCCTGTGGCAGCCCACCTTTCACACAGGAAACTACCTGGAGCGTCTGGTGGCCAATGGTTGGGCCATCAGCGGCATCTACAACGTGCACACGGGCTTTCCCTTCACCGCGACCCAAAACCTGGGAAGCAATCTCTACTACGCGCAAAGCAACTACAGCAGCCTGCGGCCCGCGGCGTACAACAATAACGCCGGCAAGGTCCGCGCCAACAACGCCTACGAGAGCGGAAGGGCAAACCTCAACTTCCCCCAGATCAACCCAACCACCGGGGCACAGCCGTACTTCGCCCTGGCCGCTACCGGGATCCCCACTACAGGCGCCAACTACACTCTGCCGCAGACACCAGGGGTGAGCCGTAACACGTTCACCGGCCCGGGATATATGGATGTCGACGCAACCGTCAGCAAAAACTTTGCCCTGCCTCACGTCAAGGGACTAGGCGAGAGCTCTGGTCTTGAGATCCGCGCCGACGCCTTCAACCTCTTCAACGAAACCAACCTCAACGCAGGCGCGCTGGTGACCAACATTGCCAACCCGAACTTCGGCCAGGTCGTCAGCGGTACGAACAACCAGCAGGCTGGACTTGCCGCCCGTATCGTCAACCTGCAGGTACGCTTCAGCTTCTAATTGCAACAAGCAGAGGGTTGCTCTTCTGGAGCATCCCTTTTGCTTTACTCTCACTGTAAGCAGCGCCTATCTCCGAAATCACTGAGGTTTTATGAGTCCCCATCGTGCCTTCCTCGGAATCGCCGCGCTGATCCTGCTTGCCCCCGCTCTCCTAGCTCAAGCCCAGCAGCCCGAACCCATCCGCATCGACGCCACCGCCGCCGCTACGCCCTTCCCGCATTTCTGGGAGCAGACCTTCGGCTCCGGCCGCGCCATCCTCTCCCTGCGCGAGAGCTTCCGCGACGACCTCCGCACCGTCAAGCAAGCCACCGACTTCCAGTCCCTCCGCTTCCACGGCATCCTCATGGACGAGGTCGGACTCTACGACCCGGACCGCATCGTCAAGAACCCCGGCCTCGCCGCAGAGGCCGCGCACGACGCCTCCACCTATAACTTCTCCTACATCGACCAGATCTACGACGGCCTGCTCGCCGCGCACGTTCGCCCCTTCGTCGAGCTCAGCTTCATGCCCAGCAAGATGGCCGCCGACCCCAGCCTGACCCAGTCCTTCTTCTACAAGCCCGTCGTCTCCCCGCCCAAGGACTACAAGCTTTGGGACGACATGATGCGCGCCTTTGCCTCCCATCTCATCGCCCGCTACGGCCTCGACGAAGTAGCCCACTGGAAGTTCGAAGTCTGGAACGAACCCAACCTCGACTTCTGGGGCGGCAACCCCCGCCAGTCCACCTACTTCGAGCTCTACGACCACACCGCCCGCGCCCTCAAAGGTGTCTCGCCCCGCCTCCAGGTCGGCGGCCCGTCGACCGCACAGGCCGCCTGGGTCACTCCCTTCCTCGCTCACACCAAAGCCGCCAACGTCCCCGTCGACTTCGTCTCCACCCACGTCTACGCCAACGACACCGCGCACGATGTCTTCGGGACCGAAGAGGCCATCCCCCGCGACACCATGGTCTTCCGCGCCGTCAAAAAAGTGCACGACGAGATCGCCGCCTCCGCCTCCCCGCGCATCCCGCTCCTCTTCTCCGAGTACAACGCCAGCTACTCGAATGAGCCCAACGTCACCGACTCCACCTACATCGGCCCTTGGCTCGCCAACACCATCCGCCTCTGCGATGGCCTCACCGACTCCATGGACTACTGGGCCTTCTCGGATGTTTTTGAAGAACAAGGCGTCGTCCGCTCTCCCTTCTACGGCGGCTTCGGCCTCGTTGCCGCAGACAACATCCCCAAGCCCTCGCTCAACGTCTTCCGCATCCTGCACAAGCTCGGCACCGAGCGCCTCCCGCTCAGCTCCGACTCCGCCCTCGCCACCCTCACCCCGGACGGCAAACTCGTCCTCGCCCTTTGGAACTACGCCCCGCCCACCGGCACCGGCCCCACCTACACCGCTCCTACCGGCCCCGCAGGCCCGCCCCGTATCTTCGACCTGCCCCTCGCCCACGTCCCGGCCAATGCGGCAGTAGACCTCTGGCGCGTCGCCCCCGCCCACGG
>CALMVK010000008.1 GCA_937873145.1 uncultured Granulicella sp.
ATTGTGTGCGGACGCTACTACCGGACTGCCGACAAACAAAAGCTCGCTGAGGCGCCGACCAATCTCCGGTCGATCCCGTCTATCTGTCGACCGTTCAGATGTTTGAGGCGAGACGAAGGGCGTTTCGTGATCCCATCACGCTGATCCTCGTCGATGAGGCCGACCGGCTGCAAATGAAACAGCCTTGAGCAGATGCGGTCGATCTTCGATGAAGGCGCGGCAGGAATGGTTCTCATCGGCATGCCGGGAATCGAAAAGCGAGTGGCGCGCTTTCCACACAGTTCTACTCTCGATCGGGTTCGTTCATGAGTTCCGAGCACTGCAGCCAACCGAGATGACGCATCTGCTGGAACAGCACTGGACGCCGAGCGGGGTGACGCTGCCCGGCGCTCCGCTCTCGCCGGAAGTCATCGCACGCCTGATTCGCATGACCGGAGGAAACTTTCGCCTGCTGACCCGACTGCTCACCCAGATCGAGCGTGTCCTCAGTCTCAATGATCTCGCCGATGTTTCGATAGAGGTCGTAGAGGCCGCGCGAGACAGCCTGGTCATCGGACAGAGTTGACTCTTACGCCACATAATTCCCAAAGACTTACGCCACATTGCGGCCAAGCTACACTCTAGGGACGCCGGGTCTTTGCTAGCTGACGGTGTCTTCACAGGGCTGATAGCTTTCTTGGCTGGAGCCGTTGCTTTCTTCGCCGCTTCTTTAACTGGTGACGCCTGCTTGGCCGGTGCCGCTACTTTCTTCACCGCCACCTTTTTCCCCGGAGCTGCGGCCTTCTTTCGAGCAACGACCGGTAGGGTGACTTTGCAGCTTTCTTGGCCTCTCAGCCTTGTTGCCAGACGAGTTGACGAGTACCGATGAAGTATGGCGGCATGATGTCAACTGGCGTAGCGGCTGAAGCAGATAGAGGATAAGAACCGTCGTCTGAAGCTGTTGGTGGCGGAGTTAAGCCTGCATGGCGAAGCGCTGAAGACGGTCATGCGAAAAGGGGTGGCGCTTGCCGGCCTGAGAGAAGATGTTGAGTTGGTTCAAGCCGAACATGATCTAAGCGAGCGCACGGTCTGCAAGCTGCTGGACCTGGAACGTGGAAGCTACCGCTATGAGCCGAGGCCCGACCGGAACGCGGGACTGCGCTCGCACTTACTGGTGCTGGCGCGGCAGAAGCCCCGGTACGGCTACCGGCGGCTGCATGCGCTGCTTGCCCGCAAGGGTCAGGAGGTAAATGTGAAGCGTGTACTGGCTGTATGTGGAGGAAGGCTTGTCTGTGAGAAAGAAGAAGCGCCGTCGCCTGGTGCGGGATCGAGCGCTCGAGCCGCGACTGACGCGACCAACCAGGAGTAGGCGATGGACTTCATCGTCGACGGCCTGGCGACGGGGCGGATGGTACGGATTCTGAGCGTGGTCGATGCGTACACGCGGAAGTGTCTGGCTCTGGAAGTGGACACGTTGGCTCTGGCCGAGTGACGCGAGTGCTGGAGCGTGTGATCGCCGAGCGTGGCCGGCCGGAGAACGTGCGCTCGGACAATGGCCCGGAGTTCACGTCGCGGCGGATGCTGGGCTGGGCCGCGGACTGGGAGGTTGGCCTGGTGCACATCCGGCCCGGCCAACCCATGCAGAACGACTACGTGGAGAGCTCCACGGCAGGCTGCGCGACGAGTGCCTCAACGCGAGCTGGTTCCGGACGCTGAACGACGTTCCGTGTACTCTACCTGGCGTGAGGAGTACAACGGCGAGCGGCCCCAGAGTTTCGCTCGACTATCGCACGCCGAGGGAGTTCAAACTGACCTCGACCACCACAACCATTCATAACTGAGAAACTCCAGCTGTGAATGGTTGAGAAAAGGGGCAGGTCACTAGGCCCATTCGCGAAGCGCGGTCTGGATAAAGCGTTTGGTCTTTGCTTCGGTTTGCGGCATATAGGGCCGGGTGAAATGAGGTGTGCCGATTGAGTAGCATGCATCCTTGCACACTATTATGGTAAAGATTGTTATGGTCTATCCCGAGAGTCGAGTTGTATGGTTCACAGGTATGTCCGGCGCAGGGAAGAGTACATTGTGTAAGTCCGTTGCAGCGGTTCTACACGCTCGGGGGGTGAGCACGCGCATCCTAGACGGCGATGACCTACGGTCAGGATTGTGTGCCGATCTCGGTTTCACACTTGAAGACCGCAGGGAGAACGTTCGGCGTGTAGCACACGCCGCCGGTCTGATTGCACAGGATGGGCCTCTTGTTCTTGTAGCTTTGATTTCTCCTTTGCATGAGGGTAGGCAGTTCGCACGTTCTATTCTTTCTCTGATGACAGAGGTATTTGTGGACGCACCCCTGGCGGTCTGTGAGGCAAGAGATCCCAAGGGTCTCTACCAGAAAGCTAGAGGCGGTATGATCAAGGCCTTCACCGGGATCGACTCTCCGTACGAACGTCCTCAGTCGCCTGATGTGATTTGTCGTACTGATCTAGAGACGGTCGAAGAAAGCACGACGAAGATTACTGACGTTCTCATGCCGGGCTACAACCCCCTTCGAGAGCCAGTGGAATGCCAACGCCGCAGATGCATCGCCGTAGACTTTGACGGAACATTGGCAAACTATGATGGCTGGACCGGCGAAAACACGTTGGGCACCATTCGTCCGGACGTAGTACGCGTGCTTCGCAGACTAAGGTACGAGGGATGGAAAATCATCGTTCACACGACTAGATCACCGGAATCCATCAGACAGCACCTTTTGCAGTCGAACGTGCCCTTCGACGACATCAATCGCAACCTGGATTACACCAATCATGGCTGTAAACCCGTAGCGACAGTTTATTGGGACGATCGTGCGCTTCGTTACAGTGGTGACGCAGAACTGGATATCGAGTCCATCCTTGACTTTCATACTTGGAGTGGACGATTTTAGTTAAAGCTCTCATTAAGGTACAATCCCGGCGCACAATCGGCGATGGCGAGCTCACGGATGTCACCTGTTTAAAATATTGGAAAAGCAAAATTTCTTTGATACTGACGACGGTGCTCGCTTCATTTGCATTGTTCTCACAGAGCAAAGCTTCTACGCGACCGCCTCAATCCGTTGCTTTGCGGCTAGAGCGAGATCTCACGTATATAACCTGCAGCATTGCTGACTCAGGACCGCTAAATTGCCTTCTGGATACCGGTTCAGCTATGACGGGCGTCTCGCCGCAAGTCGCAGACCGTCTGCGTTTAAGGACTCACCTCGATCCGACTATTCCTCGGGTTGATGTCGCTGCCGTAGCGCTAGACAGCCTTGTACTTCATGCCGGAAGCGTAAGCTGGACCGCGAAGCGGACCAGCATTGCACCGGTTGACCTTCAATTGCTCGACAAAGAGGTTTCTCAGGAGTTCCACACAGACGTTGTGGTCGGAACCGAACTTCTTGAGCGGTATCAAATCACAATTGATCCCGATGTTATGGAGGTCCGCTTATCCCAACCAGGCACTCCGCTTGATCCATTAGCCAACAAAATCGCCGCGTCGTTCATCTCCGGGGTACCGTTTTCCCTTGTGGGCGTGAAAGGTGCAGATGGACACGCGGTAGTTGCACATTTTTCTCTGGACACGGGATCTCGCCCAACACTCCTTCTAAGTCAACCATTTTGGTCGAGCCGGCCTCCGCTTGCCACAACTCTGCCTAAAGAACCTTTGTCCGGAAAGCTAACCTTGTCCGCAATTCGCATTGCAGGCAGAACTATGCGAAACATTGCGGCAATCGAGCCAGACCAAGCTAGCGGTCTTTTGGCCTCGAGCCGGGTTGGAGGGGTGATGGGAGGTCCGCTGCTTCGCCACTTTATCATTGTCTACGATCTGCCGAGTCAATCCATTTGGATGACGCCATCCAAGAAGGCACCTCCGCAGTGAAAGATCTTAGCGTCTATCTATTCAGAAATATCTATTCAGAGG
>CALMVK010000009.1 GCA_937873145.1 uncultured Granulicella sp.
TCTAGAACCCGAACGTCCTGCGGGATGATGTCGTTCGACGCATACATCGCTGTCATTGCATCCACTTCGTACGCCTTCCGTGCTGCACGGTAAAACTGCATATCCTCGCTGGCAAGAGCATGGATGAACTCGGCCCGCGCTGAGGCGATGCTACCGGCAGGTACAAAAAAGTGCTGGCGCTGGAGCGTCATCAAGATCCCAATACGCTCTTCTGGATGCGCCGCCAGAGCAGCCTGTAGCTGCTTTTGCAGTTCAGGGTCCTGTCGCCCCAGTTCGCTCCAGTATGTGTCGAGCGAGATACCGAGTTCAGAGTTGAGGAAAGGGTTCACAGCCGACTGCATGAAGGCTCGGTCAACATAAGCCGCGTGCTCTGAAAGGTACTGGTGAACTAGATAGGCACCACCAGAGCGGCCATATAAGGAGATGTGGCCCTGCGCCCCGACCAGAGCCTTGCGCACGGAGTCGATATCTCCGATCCATTCCTCACTGTTGAAGACCTTCCAGGCCTGAAGCCAATCAGGTTTGTCACTGTGATCGAGGGCCGCGTCAATAAAGGCCGGAGTGGTACCCCGTGTGACGATGCCGACGACGTTCACGCCTTCGCCGAAGGTGTTTTCTTGCAAGTCCTTCATGGCTCCGGCACGGACATAGAATTGTTGCCCGTCCGCGATGACCAGCACCGTCGGTTTGGCTCGGTTGAATGGAGCCGCGTAGTCCAGAGACAATTTCGTACTACCGAGCCCAGGCGTCTCATAGGAAAAGGGGACCTCCACAAACGACGGTGCCGCCGCTTGTTGCGCATGAACGGCTTTCAAGAGAAGAATGGCCGCAAGAAGGCTCATCCGAAGAGCAAACGACATCAAAATCTCCTTGAATGCATTTACACGAACTTAGCTGTTGGTACGTCAGTTCAGAGACGAAAGTTCAAAATAGAGTTCGTCTCCCTAGCTGTGAAGTTTCAAGAGGTTGTCCATTCGATCGAGAACTGAAAAGCTGAGTTTGCAAAGACCAAGCAGATTCAGGAGATCGAATGGACTATCACCAGAATGCCTGATTGACCGTCTTGGTCGAGAGCAACCGGCAGCACGTCCGGCAACACTTTACCTGTGCCTACCGCCCACAAACCAAAGGAAAAGCCGAACGCTTCATCCAGACGGCGCTCCGAGAATGGGCCTACGCCCGCACCTACCAGAACTCAGCCGAACGAGAACCGAACTCGACTTCTGAATCCATGACTACAACCTCCACCGGCCACATGCTAGCCTCAACCTCAACACGCCCGCAAGCCGATCAGGCTTCAATCCGAACAACCTTTTGAGCCTTCACACCTAGAGTCGAGGCCACGAATGCAGTAGTTCCTAATCCCATGAAAAGATCGAGAATTACATCGCCTGGATCGCTGCTCGCCCGGATAATCCGCTCGATCACCGCCACAGGAAGTTGAGCAGGATGCGCCGTTCTCTCCTTTGAGGATCGATTCGCCCCAGAAGTAACCTTCGGCAAATCCATACGTCTGAAGGATTCTTGCCAAGTGGATTGCACTTCAGCTTCCCATTCTTCTTCTGGTTTGGATACTTCACTTCAGGATCTCTGATCTCATCCAGGTTGAACGAGTACGAATCTTTCCGACCAGTCCAGGTATTCCTGAAGCGCCAACGATGACTCATACTCTTTGCCTATATTGTACGGAGGTGACGTGATTGTAAGGTCTATCAGTCCGGGGCAATCGCGTTCATGCCAACGATGCAGTCGCGGTTGTAAATGGCCACGCCATCGTTTTGGTAGTCCGGTGTTCCTAAAGCGTTCGTAATTTCATGGAATGAATCTTGCTTATCCACGTAATCTCAGTATGCAGACTACAAGTACCACGTACTCTGTGGTCAAGCATTTACGCCTTCGCCCAGGCCGGCAAGCGCCTCATCAAACTCCACATCGACTCCGAGCAGCAGACCGAATACCCCCTCAAACAAGTTGAAGGCTCTAGGGCGTATCTACATATAGTCTTTGCCTGTGTGCTGATATTTGTTGAACTT
>CALMVK010000010.1 GCA_937873145.1 uncultured Granulicella sp.
TTCACCTCGCCTTCCTCGTCCTGATACTCAGAAGATCGTGAACAGGTTCTAAGAACCTGTTCACGATCTAGTGACTAGCGTTGAGTTGTGATTGGTTCGAGACTTTCTGTATGCGACAGAAGGTATACGGAAGCGATGTAAGCCGGGAGCAGTTTGAACGTGTTCGGTCTTTGTTGGAAGGGGTTCGGCGGCGTACCAAGCCGCGCACGGTGGATCTTCATGAGGTGTTCTGCGGCTTGCTGTACGTGCTGAAGAGCGGATGCCAGTGGCGGATGTTGCCGGAAGGATTTCCGAAGTGGCGCACGGTGCATTCGTACTTTCAGAAGTGGTCGGAGCCCGGTCCGGACGGCATCAGCGTCCTGGAGCGGGCGCTAAAAAAAATCGGTTGGCGAGGACCGCGCCAAACAGGGACGCAGTTGCACGACCAGCTTCCTGATCGTTGATGCACAGAGCGTGAAGAACACCGACACCGCCGGTCAGAAGGGCTACGACGCGGGCAAGAAGATTTCCGGCATCAAGCGCCATATCGCAGTGGATACGCCGGGATTGCCGCATGCCATCCCCGTCACAACAGCGGAAGTGACCGACCGCAATGGCGCTCTGGCCGCATTCGACCGCTGCACCGGCCACCTGCAGCATGTCACAAGCGTGCTGGTCGACGGAGGCTATTCGGGCAAGCCATTCACCGAAGCAGTCCAGCAAACGATCGGAGCGGCAGTCGAGATCGACAAACGAAGTGAACTCCACACCTTCGCCATCATGCCAAACGATGGGTCGTCGAACGATCCTTCGCCTGGCTCGACAAAGTGCCGAAGACTCTGGAAAAACTGCGAACGAAAACTGAATACCAGTCTTCAAATGATCCATCTCGCATTCCTCGTCCTCCTGCTCAGAAGATCGTGAACAGGTTCTAAGAGCAAAGGACGCATCCATTGCAAAGATTGCGCGAGCAACGGGTTTTAAATCACAACAGCACTTTGCCTTTGCCTTCCGTCGCCGCACCGGTTACTCGCCCAAGGCTTATAGAAGCCTGTTGTGATTCATAAACCTAGTCGTTGTTTACTCTTCCGAAACGAAATCGACGTCATACTCGGCGGCAAGGCAGCCCAGGGTATCGGCGTTCGCTTCCCCACACGATCGTTAAGCCTGTCGAGTTCGATGAGCATATTTACCAGATTGGGCGGGCTGATCACCATAAGCGCCCGCGTCACTGCGTCGCCTATTGGACGCACCTTGTGCGGAATTCTACGTGGCAACAGCACACTCCCCCCAGGTTTCAAGGTTGTAATCTGGTCCCCCACATGCACCTCGAGTTGGCCTTCAATGACGTAGTACATCTTCTCTTCCCGATGATGCCGATGCAATGGCGTACCTTCCGCGCTTGGCTGAAATATAATTTCGCTCATGGAGTACACGCCTCCAGTCTGTTCCCGCGGAGAAAGTGACGACTTTGCACCTTGTTCAGGTGAGTGCCTCCAGCGGTGTCGTTCCGGAGTGTTACCACCGTCGAAGGGGTTTGGGGTGAAAGGTGGGGTGAGTTGTAGACATCTTGTGGCATGGTTCGAGCTCCTCGTTGCTCAGCATGACATGCTTCTGATCGGCGCGTCGGCCAAAGCGGCCTGAAGCGTCAGATTGCCTCAGCAACATGTTGCGGACCTTGTTGAAGCGTTTTGTGTTGGAGGGATGCCTAGTTTGCTTTCGACCCTGAGAACATGGTGTTCCCATCGGCAGTGTGATCAGTGATTTGCTGGATGACATCCAGTGCTCGGCAATTTTGCCGTCGCTAATTCCGAAGATGTCTATGATGGCTTGTCCTCTGTCGTCCGGACCGGTCGTAATTTGGAGTGCACCACAACCAAGATCGTCCTCGTACCTGCTCTATGTTTCTTCCACCTTGTGGGATCCAGAGAAGCTTGGTGTCATCCGCATGCCGCCGATAAGGCCTCAGGCAAAGACCCCCAAGCTCCAGCCGACTCCCACGGCTTTGCTGAGGCCATACGTTCCCGCTGCAATCATGGAGCTAGAGCGCACCTTCGGCACAGGGCCAACTCGCCATGTCTACCGAGAGCCTACAAAGAGGTGGCCCGATGCGCTGAGAACGATACCTTTACTTCTCCCAAGCTCCCTGAATGAATGTCGTTCTGACGAACATTCGGTGTTTTCGGAGAGGAACCCTTCCGCTGTGATGACACCAGCACGCTTTGCTTGCCCTACCAGCTTGCGGACGGCCGCGAAATGGACGCTTATGGTGGAGGTACTGAGATTCCGGTCGAGCATAGCCGCCCGGAACGCCAACGTAAATTAAAGCCGCTTGCCTTTCTCTTATTTGTCCCAGTCGACGGAGAAAAGCCGGGCGTTGGATTATAGAGGCAGAAGCGTATCAAACTAAAGTATGGCTCAGCGGGGCTCGCATCGAGAATACATCCGAGTGCAGGCATGGCGATGCGCATAAACCTCGCGGAAATGCTTCTATGCTGAGTAGCGTGCAACGGAGGACTTATTTTGTTTCAAACCGTGTTACCCCTGCTGATCGCTGTACTGTTCTCTGCCACTCTTGTGCCGGCTCAAGTGCGGCTACCCGCATTGCTTTCCGACCACGCCGTACTCCAGCGTGACCGCCCCATTCATTTGTGGGGCTCGGCCACACCCGGCGCGCATCTGCTGCTCCGTTTTCATATCCAACAGCTCACGGCCGAGGCCGACCAGCTGGGACAATGGAGCGCATGGCTGGCACCCGAACCTGCCGGTGGTCCCTACACCCTATCCATTAGCGGTGATGGGCTGTCCGTTCAGCGCACCGACCTGCTCCTCGGTGACATTTGGTTCGCCGCCGGCCAAAGCAACATGGAGATGCCGCTCAACGGTTTTCCTCCCACGGCTGTCGTTAAGGACGCCGAGCACGAGATCGCCACCGCCGCCAACCCCTCGCTCCGACTGCTCGTCTTGGAGCATCGCAGCTCCGACATCCCCCTGGACGATTTCCATGGGGGATGGCAGCTCTGTACCTCTGAGACCGCGCGCCGCTTCTCCGCTGTGGCCTACTTCTTCGGCCGTGTCCTTGCCCGCAAGGAGGCTGTGCCCATCGGCCTCATAGAGGCTACCTGGGGCGGCACACCCGCCGATTCCTGGATCTCGCTCGATACGCTCGGCTCGCAGCCCGGTCTGCTGCCCGCCTTCAATAGCCGCGCCCGCTTCGCGGCAGAGCAGACACATCTCCAAGCCACGCTGGCCGCAGAAGAACGTGAGGACACTGCGGCGGCTTTCGCCGGCAAACCCATTCCTGCTCACTCCTGGCACCCCGACGAGACCTCATGGCGGCCTGCGGGGCTTTTCAACGGCATGGTTGCTCCCGTCACACCGTATACCCTCAAAGGGTTCCTCTGGTATCAGGGCGAGACCAACTCCGCGCCCGACCGTGCTCCCTTCTACGGCACGCTCTTCACCGCTCTGATCGCGGATTGGCGTGCACACTTCAATCAGGGCTTACTTCCCTTCCTTTTTGTCCAGATCTCGAGCTTCTCCTCTCCCAATGAACACTGGGGCCGCGTTCGCGAAGAACAACGCCGCACCCTTGCCGTTGCCAACACCGCCATGGTCGTCTCCCTCGATGTAGGTGATCCCGCCAACGTCCATCCACCCGATAAGCAGACCATCGGCGAACGCCTTTCACTCGCCGCCCGCGCCCTGGCCTATGGTGAACCGGTTGCAGACCAGGGTCCCACCTACCGCGAAGCCACATCCGAGGTCCTCCCCGATGGTCGCAACGCGCTGCGCGTCTGGTTCGATCATGCGGAAGGTCTTACCTACCGTACCCCCGCCGGCACCTCCTTCGAGCTCGCCGGACCCGACCATCGTTTTGTTCCCGCACAAGGAGTCATTCAGGGGGCATCCGTCGTGGTTACCTCCGCCGCTTGCCCCCGGCCTGTTTACGTTCGCTACGCTTGGACCAGCGTGGTGCCGGATCCCATCTTCAACCACGCCGGCCTCCCGGCCTCTACTTTCACCTCTGAAGCCGATCCAGTGAACTAGAGGTCGCTCGGGTAGAACCTGTCCTTGAGCTCGCTCCGGGGTCACGCAGCCGACCCAGCGCCTCGATGTAAACCATAGCTTGACAACGTCGAGGACAGAAACCTAGAGTTCTGTTTGCGCAGTGATGATATCGATACCATGGCATCGGTTGAAGCGGGTTGTCTAAGTGGAAGGCGCCTTTTATCTCCCGTTGCTTCACGTCCTTTCCTGCTCGCCGACATCGCTCTTCCTCGCGACACTTCTTTGAGGTTTCGTCCCATGCTTCTTCGTTTCCGACTTCTGCTACCTCTCTTCCTGCTCATGCCTGATCTGCTCTTCGCCCAGGCCTCCCCGCAACCCGTACGTTACCCGGCCACGCCTCTGATTACCCACAATCCTTACTTTTCCATCTGGTCGGAGACCGATGAACTTACCGCCTCGGACACCGTGCACTGGACCAACAAGCCCCAGCCCATCGCCGGGCTGCTCCGCGTAGACGGCAAGATCATGCGCTTCATGGGCACGCAGCCTCGGGAACTGCCGGCCATGCAGCAGATCGCGCACACCGTCGCGCCCACGCATACTCGTTATAGCTTTACCGGGAGCGGTGTGCAGCTAGACCTCACCTTTTTTACCCCGACCATCCTTTCCGACCTCGACATCCTTTCGCGTCCGGTCACGTACCTCACCTACACTCTCCACGCCATCGACGGGAAGAGCCATGCCGACGCCTCAATCCTCACCGATGTCGACCCTCTGATTGGGGTCGATGCTCCAGGCGAAGCGGTCACCTGCTCCCGCAACCAGACGGAGACGCAGACTGTTCTTTCCGTCGGATCCCGCGATCAGCGCGTGCTCAACCGTGCCGGCGACGATGTTCGCATCGACTGGGGCTACTTCCATCTCTCCGTTCCTAACGATGAGGAGTCCCTGTCCGCCATCGTCGCCTACTCCTCGGTGCAGATCTGGGGCTCCTTCGTGAAGACCGGCTCTTTGCAGAGATCGGACGACATGGAAGCTTCGCCCTATGTCGGTCATGGTGCACCCCACCTGGCCACGCAGCTGCTCTTCCACACTGTCTCCACGCAGCCGGTGAGCCGCCATCTCCTAGTCTCCTATACCGAAAGCTATGCCATCCAATACCTTCAGCGGAACCTGCGGCCCTGGTGGCAGCGCAACGGCCAAAGCGTCCCCGCCATGCTGGACGCCGCTGAGCGCGAATTGCCGGCGCTTGAAGCCCGCGGCATCGAACTGGACTCCACCCTCGCTGCCGACCTAACCCGCACCGCCGGCGCTCACTACGCCGAGCTCTGCATCTTAGCCTACCGGCAGGCCTGGGCCGCGCATGCCCTAGTCGCGGACGTGGACGGCAAGCCCCTGGTCTTTGGCAAGGAAAATTTTTCTAACGGTTCCATCGCCACCGTGGACGTTCTGTATCCCGCTTCGCCGCTCTTTCTCTTCTTCAACCCCGCGCTGCTCGAAGCCGAACTCCGCCCCTTGATGGAGTACACCGCCCTGCCCAACCGCTGGCGTTTCCCTTTTGCTCCCCACGACCTGGGCACCTATCCCCTGGCCAACGGGCAGACCTACGGCGGTGGTGAGCGCAGCGAAGAGAACCAGATGCCGGTAGAAGAATCCGGCAACATGCTGCTCATGGTCGATGCGGTTGCCCGCGCCTCGATCGGCGGTAAGCCCAATCTCGCCCTGGCCGCCGAGTTCTGGCCCAAGCTCACCGAGTGGGCTGAGTTCCTGAGAACGAACGGCCTGGATCCGGCAAACCAGCTCACCACCGACGACTTCGCCGGCCACGTCACGCATAACGGCAATCTCGCGCTCAAGGCTATCGATGCATTGCAGGCCTATGCGGATCTGGCCGGCCTTCTAGGCAAGCAGGCTGTTGCGCGAGACTATTCAGAAACGGCTCACGCATACGCCGCCCGTTGGATGGTCATGGACAAAGAGGGCGATCATTACAAGCTGGCTTACGACTCACCCAACACCTGGAGCCAGAAGTACAACCTTGTCTGGGACCAGCTTCTGAATTACAACCTTTTCCCTCCATCCGTGCGCGACGCAGAGATCGCGTATTACAAGACAAAGCTGAACACGTATGGGCTCCCACTTGACAGTCGCCGCGACTACACCAAACTCGATTGGTCTGTTTGGACCGCGACCCTGGCCTCGACCCCTGCCGATTTCAACGCCATCATGGATCCCGATCGCGCTCTGGATCAACCAAGGTCCAAGCCGCGTGCCCCTGACCGACTGGTACGACACCAAGACCGGCAAACAGGAGGCCTTTCAGGCACGCTCGGTTGTCGGCGGTATCTTCATCAAGGCCCTCTCAGATCACCAACTCACAGAAGCGTGGCGTGCCCGGGCTGCCCAATCTCCGGGCCGTTAGTGGGGCATGCTGGCCTTTCACGTTCGAGGCTTCAGGGCGCCTCGGCACCGGGAAGAAACAACCTGGAAGCGGGGATCGTGTCTTGCGGAGTTCCTGGACCCTGCCATAGCAGCTGAAAGTCATCCTTACCCGCGTTGTGGCGCTCAGAGATTTGGAGTCTGTGCAGCCCTTTGGCCAGCTCCACCGCGACCGTAACCTGCTGGGCGGCATTGCCTGCAAGCCCGCAGACCTGCGCAAAAGGAGCTGGCGTCTTTCCTGCTAAGCGCCCATCGATCGTGAGGGAGGCGCCATCGTTTGCAAACAGTGTGAAGACATATCCGCCATCGTCGGAAATATCGACCGATGTGTCGAAATCGACGGTGTATGGTGCCGCGCGTTTGGGGAGGTCGGCAAGGCTGAGCACTAGAGAATTACCCACCATTGGACTAACCCCATCGCTTCCCTGATAGCGGTACGTTACGCCCGGCAGTCCGGCAGGCTGCGTGGAAGCGGGAGCAATCGTATCGCGAATAACGGTCGGCACCACTATCCAGGTGTTACGGCCGTCCCGCGACGCGACGTGCAACAGGACACGGTATAGACCCGAACCATCGAGCAGCGTGCCCTCCGCGTCGCCAAAGCGATGGTCGACCTTGCGGCCATGCGCCTGGGTACCATCACCAAAGATCCACGTGTAATCGAGCGCTGTCACATGGTCCTGCGGTGTGGCCTCAAAGTGCACCGGATGCCCAGGGCGCAGCCAGCCTTTGGTTGTCGTGAGGTCCACGCGGGGTCCTGTGTTGTGGATGGCCACGGCTTCCGCGCCGTCGGTCGCCTGCAAAGGCACATCGGCGGCGCTGCTCACCGTCCGACCCGCAAGCGTAACGTTATCGAGCGTCACATCGTTCACATCGCCTTGCAGCACGGACGGTACCAGGGACGGCACTCCGAGTGAGGAGATATCGGTGAAGTGGACGCCGCGCACCGCGCCGGGCTGCGCCTGCCGCAGTTGTACCAGCGAGTACCAGTCGTCTAGACGTATGTCGTTGAAGGAAAAACCGGAGCTTTGCCCGCGCGCCTCGGGATAGGCCCAGACTTCCATCAGTGCGAATGGAATACCGCAGCCACCCAGGCCCATATGCAGCACATCCATGTCGCTCATCAGGAAGTTGCCACCCTCGGAATTCTTCTGCGGCCACGCAGCCCGGACGATGTTGGAAATGCTGGTTGAAACGATGCTGCTCTCCACTTGAATGTTGGTTACGGGCTTACCTTCAACCGCAAACGCGGCGGGGCCGTAGCCTTCCCAACTGCTTTGCATAGCGAAGACATCATCCGCTGCACGAAAGAAGCTGTTGCGGATCACAGTGTCTCCGCCGCCCAGCCAATCCATACCGTCGGCGTTTGCATTTCCGCTGTTTGCGCCAATCACCTTGACGTTGTCGAAAACGACGTTGCGGGAATCCTTCATCTGGATCTGCCAGGTACGACTACGCACGACACAGGTGATACCCTCGACCGAGATCTCATGGGCGTTGTCCATGACGATGCAATGCCAGTTACGCCGGTGCTGCCATCCCGCATCGCTTGTGGCATCCTGCGGGCCGTCGTAGACGATGACGCCACGGCCGAAGATGCGAACGTGATCGACTTCCCAGACGTTCAGCGCACCGAATACGACCGCCCCTGGCGCGAGATAGATGGACTCGCCAGTCTGTGCGTCAATGTTTTGTGTATGCACCCCAGGCCCAAAGTAGCGCAGCCCGCGCCGCGAGCGGGTCGGCGCATTTGTTTCGGGTGCGTTGGCAAAGAGATAGAGCATTTCAGCGTTCTGAAGAAAGTCACCCGGCCGCGAAAGAGTGATCTTGGCGGGGCCATCCAGCACGAAGCTGATGGTACGGCCATGGCGCACGGGACGGATGCCCAGGCGCCAGGGCTGCACCTCCACGCCGCTCGCCCAGAAGTCGTGCGAGGGCGCCGTGACCGAAATGCTGGTGCGCCTGGAGGCGACGAAGTTTAGAAAGTAGAGGTTGTTCGCTGCGTGAAAGACGGGTGTGGACTGTCCGTTGATCGTGACCATGAAATGCGTCGACGCAATCGCCTGGGGTATGGCGGGCAAGGAATGCTCGCGTGCGCAGGCGGAATGCCACAAACCCGACAGTAAAAAGAGGCACAGAGAGACAAAAGCTCGAAACATAAACAATCCTAAGTTAGGACGGCGGAGAACCGAAAGAGCCGGAGCGGAGGTGCCGTGGGAACGATTTTATAAAAGAAATGATTGTTGTTATCGATGTATTGGCCAGACTATAGGGAGCAAGTCGGCACTTGTCAACACAGCCGGAGGTTCTTACTCTTTTCGTGAGAAGCTGCGGAACACAGATACGCTTTCAAAGCATTTTTGATCATCGCGACAAGATCGAGTGTCGGCCTAGCTACTTCCAGGTGCTAAAAGGGTAAACGCGAAACCTATTTCTACATCAATGAAGCTTCAGGTCCTCATTGAAGATAGCGATAGCTTGGCTTAACTTCATTTAGCGTCGGTATCCTGCTCTGCATTGCAATGTTCGCTGCTTTGTCTACTGAAGCAGTGTCTTGGCGCTTGACCGATGCGCAACGGCGCCGCAGGAGCCGCGGACGATCAGCTTGACGGGCAGAATCTTTCGTCTAGTTGCAGCTGGTTTGTCTGTGCCGGAAAGTCGTTTAAAAAGAATTTCCGCCGCAGTCCGGCCTAGTTGCTCGATGGGCTGCCTGACTACGGTGATGCCGGGGCGCAAAAGGCAGGCGGTTTCGAAATCATCGAAGCCAACCAGTGCAATGGGGTGCGGTGGATGGTGGCCCATCGACTGCAGCGCCTCCAGCACATGGAGCGTGATGAGGTTGTTAGCGCTGAAGAGGGCCGTGGGCGGCTTTTTTGCAGAAAGCAGCCTTCGTACGGCGGCAAACGAATCGTTCAGCGCGCCGGAAAGCAGAGCCGTCTGAGTTTTCAAGCCTGCGGCTTGCATTGCAGCGTTGTAACCGCGATGCCGCATAGCCATGGTGTACAGGTCGCCGGTGAGACCTATGTAGGCAATGCGTTTGTGCCCCAGTGCAAGGAGATGCTCAGTGCCCGCTTGGGCGCCGCTCCTGTTTTCCACCAGCACGCTGTCGAACCGGCTGCCACGCACAGGACGGTCGAGCGTGACGATCGGCATGTGCTTGAATTCGTGCCCCAGAAGCAGAGAAGCAGCCTCGGTGGGCTGCGCCGGAATCAGGATCAATCCTTCCACGTTGCGGCGCAGCATCCGGTTAGCTTCTTCAAACTCATCCTCTGGATTTTCATTCGATGTGGACAGCACAACCGAATAGCTATGCTGCTTGGCTACGGTGTTTACAGCGTGGGCGCAGATGGCAAAGAAGGGATCGAAGAGGTACGGAACGATCATGCCGATCTGGCGGGTGCGCTGCTCGCGGAGTGAGCGGGCCAGCTCATTGGGTTGATAGCGCAATTGTCCGATAGCAGCCATGACGCGCTGCCGCATACTTTCCGTGACGTTGGAGTTTTTGTTCAGGACACGCGACACGGTCATGGTGCTTACGCCCGCCAGCTTGGCGACGTCACTCATGCGGACTAAACCTGTCATCGCGGCCAAGTATAACCTCTCCTCATCCGTGGTCCAGCCTTGAATCTCAGATAACGTCCACAGAGCAGGGCCGTCAGGATCGGAGATTGCAAGGGCCTCTCGATGGAGGGTGCGATGAGGTTGACACGTGTGCGCGCAAACTTCGCTTTAAGGTGTAGAGCAAGGCCTTGACGGCTATGGGGCATTTCTCCAATAAAATGCCATTGCATAGCACCTTCGGATTTCACAACAACAGGAAAACGCTCTAGGGAACCTCTGCGTAGGAAAGTGATTTCTTGCGGACAGCGAGTGTTGAAGGC
>CALMVK010000011.1:0-7580 GCA_937873145.1 uncultured Granulicella sp.
GTCGAAGGCGATTCTAGGGATGCAGCTGGTGACGCATCAGACGGGGCCGGCGGGGCAGAAGGTACAGCGGTTGCTGGTCGAAGAGGGTTCGGCGATCGAGCGCGAGCTTTACCTGGGACTGGTGCTGGACCGGGCGTCGGCCAAGATTGTGTTCATGGCTTCTCAGTCGGGCGGGATGGAGATTGAAGAGGTGGCGCACGCGACTCCGGAACTGATCTATAAGGAATACATCGATCCGGCGGTGGGGTTTCAGGCGTACCAGGCGCGGGCGCTGGCGTTCAAGCTGGGGCTGAAGCCGACGCAGATCAACCCGGCGGTGGGATTTATGACGGGGCTGTATAAGGCGTTTGTGGACACGGATTCGACGCTGATGGAGATCAACCCGTTTATTACGACGAAGGACGACAAGCTGGTCGCGCTTGACTGCAAGATCAACTTCGACGATAACGCGATGTTTCGGCACAAGGATTTGAAGGAGCTGCGCGATCTGGCGGAGGAGGATCCGCTCGAGGTGGAGGCGAGTAAGTTCGCGCTGAACTATATCAAGCTGGATGGGAATATCGCTTGCATGGTGAATGGCGCGGGGCTGGCGATGGCGACGATGGATATCATCGAGTATGCCGGGGGCAAGGCAGCTAATTTTCTGGATGTGGGTGGCGGGGCGAACCAGGAGCAGATTGAGAATGCGTTTGGGATTCTGCTAAGCGACCCGAATGTGAAGGCGATTTTTATCAATATCTTTGGCGGGATTTTGCGGGTGGATGTGCTGGCGACGGCGGTGGTGGCGGCGGCGAAGAAGCTGGGAGTGACACTGCCGATCATTTTGCGGCTTGAAGGAACCAATGTTGAGGAGGGGCGAAAGATTTTGGCGGAGTCGGGGCTAAAGTTTTCGGTGGGATCGACGATGAAGGAAGCAGCGGATTTGGCGGTTGCTGCGGCGAGAGGATAAGCAGTGTTCTTTTTTCGCAAGAAGAAGCCGGTGGCCTCGAAGGTACAGGCGTTGTTGTTCGATACGTTCGGGACGACGGTGGACTGGCGCGGAAGCATGACGGAGCATGCGCGGCGGCTGGGAGCGGAGCGGGGCATCGATGCGGATTGGGCTGGCCTGGTGCTTGCGTGGCGCGCGCGCTACCAACCGGCGATCAAGCCGGTGCGGGAGGGTAAGCGCAAGTGGATCGGCTTTGACGAGCTGCACCGCGAGCAATTGGACAAGATTGTGCGGAAGTTCGGCGCGGCGAAGTTGACCGACGCGGATCGAGATCGGCTGACGCAGGGTTGGCATGATCTGGCAGCCTGGCCGGAGGTAGTTTCGGCGCTTGGGCGGCTTAAGCAGCACTTCATCCTCGGGCCGCTTTCGAATGGGACGACGCGGCAGATGGTGGATCTGGCGAAGGGGGCTGGGCTACCTTGGGATGTGGTGTTCGGTGCGGACCTGTTTCGGACGTATAAGCCGGCGAAGCAGATGTACCTGGGAGCGGCAGCGTGGCTTGGGTTGAAGCCGGACGAGGTGTTGATGGTGGCGGCGCATAACGAAGATTTGGAGCATGCGCGAAAGAATGGAATGAAGACCTGCTTTGTGAAACGCGCGACCGAAGATGCGGAAGCGACGGCCAAATACGACTTTGTTGTGGAGGATTTTGAGGATTTGGCACGATCGTTGGGCGTTCTTTCAAATACAAGGCAACGAGTTGGGGCTAAAGTTTTTGATGGGATTGCCGATGAAGGAAGTAGAGGATCTTGCGGTTGTCGCGGTGAAGGGATAACGGAAACTTATGTTTGATACTTATGGACCGTTTGTACTCGAAAAACATAATGGTGACAGCATTGACGATCTCTACAAGCAGATTCAGGCAAACGCAGATGGCAAACTTCAACATGCGGTCGGAATCTACATCATCGCGGCAAACTCGAACGACGGAGTATTGCCTTTACCGTGGTACGTGGGTATGACTTCACGTGAATTTGGCCGACGTTTGTTTGAGCACTTTAAGGGTAAGAAGTTTGTTGATCTGTCAGAGAAAGGGCCGCTGTACGTCCATCTAATCGCGTTAGTGGAACATGGCCGAGTTCTTCACGGCGGCGAGGTCACTGAACGGCAGTACCTCATCATTGAGCAGCTAGAGCAGCAGCTCATTGATCAGTGCATCCGCCGCAACAAGGATCTTCTGAACAAGAAGAAATGGTCCCCGAGCCAAATCCACGTTCCTGGATTCATTGACAAGGGTGGGGCTGAGCGAGCATTTCCGGCAGCTCAAAAACTCGCAGAACTACTGGGAACTTAGCTGTCTCGAGAGGAAATCTAAATGGCAGTTTTGGTAAATAAGAATACGCGGTTGATTGTTCAAGGGATTACGGGGCGTGAGGGTTTGTTTCATGCGCAGGGATGCCGCGACTACGGGACCAATGTGGTTGGTGGAGTGACGCCGGGTAAGGGTGGGACGACCGTGGATGGATTCCCGGTGTTCAACACTGTTGAGGAGGCGATGAAGGAGACTGGCGCGAATGTGTCGGTGATCTTTGTGCCTCCTCCGTTTGCCGCGGATGGGATTCTGGAAGCTACGGCGGCGGGGATGCCGCTGGTGATCTGCATTACGGAGGGGATTCCTACGCTCGATATGGTGAAGGTGTGGGAGGTTGTGAAGACGAGTAAGACGCGGCTGATTGGGCCAAATTGTCCGGGGGTGATCTCGCCGGGCAGGGCAAAGGTGGGGATTATGCCGGGGCGGATTCATAAAGAGGGCTCGGTGGGGATTGTGTCGAAGTCCGGCACACTGACGTATGAGGCGGTGTACCAGCTGACGCAGCGGGGAGTCGGGCAGTCGACGGCGATCGGGATTGGCGGCGATCCGATTATTGGGACGACACATATCGATGCGCTGCGGCTGCTGAACGACGATCCGGAGACCGAGGCGATCATTATGATCGGGGAGATTGGCGGTTCGGCGGAAGAGGCTGCGGCGAAGTTCATTCAGGAGAAGGTGAAGAAGCCGGTGGTGGGGTTTATTGCGGGACAGACGGCTCCTCCGGGGCGGCGGATGGGGCATGCGGGGGCGATCATCTCGGGCGGCGAGGGTACGGCGGCGAGCAAGATGCAGGCGATGACGGATGCGGGAATCCACGTGGTGAAGTCGCCGGCGGAGATTGGGGAGACGATGGCTCGTCTTCTGGGCAGGGCTTAGCGTGGTTGCGAGCGGTAGAAGAGCCAGGCGACAAGGAAAAGCAGCGCCATCATCAGGGCCAGTTCGGCGTGCTGAGGGGAGTGGAGGCGGATGCTGACGAGGCAGTCGGCAGTCCAGGCGATGCAGCCCGCGAGCCAGATCCAGGCAGTTCGACGCATTCGGATAAGACGCGGGAGAAGCCGGTTTTGTTCGCTGGTCTGGAATCTAGACCTTCGCGGCGCATGCTCCGGTACACTTAGAGCGGATTTGCTGGTGCTATTAAAACAAACAACAGCAAGAGCAGCCGCAGATTCCCTTCGGGAATGACAACAAAAAGCGGAAGCCTTTACACCAACATAGAAGTAGCTCTAGGTTGGAAATGAAATAAGGAGAAGAAACGTTGGTACAGCGTACATTCAGCATTGTGAAGCCAGACGCGGTTCGTAAAGGGTTTACGGCGGCGATTTTGGCCGAGGTGGAGAAGGCCGGCTTCAAGCTTGTATCGATCAAGCGGATGAGCTTATCGAAGGCGCAAGCGGAGGGCTTTTATTATGTGCACGCGGAGCGCGGGTTCTTCGATGAGCTGACGACTTTTATGAGTTCGGGTCCGATCTTTCCGATGGTGCTTGAGAAAGAGAATGCGATCGCGGATTTGCGCAAGCTGATGGGCGCGACCGATCCGGCGAAGGCGGAAGAAGGAACCTTGCGGAAGATGTTTGCGTCAAGCATCGGCGAGAACGCCGTGCACGGTTCGGATGCGGAGGATACGGCGGCGTTTGAGATCGGGTATTTTTTTGCGGGGCTTGAATTGAAGTAGCTCTTTATTCCCCATCTCAGACGAAGGATTGTCTGAGATGGGAGACCCGGAGATGGAAAGCGCACTATTTAGGTCGTGTTGTTGGGAATTAGGCGAGATTGAGAAAGCTCCGCTGCAATCGACTGGAAGATGCTGTTGAGTGAGGTGTAGGGTTGGCCAGAAGGACACGAGCTTGTCTGGCCACTTTGCTGGTTGTCTGAGTAGAAGTACTGGGGCGCTGAGGCCATGCCGGCCATTGTGTTACAAGGCGTGATGTTTGGGTGGCTGCCGGCATTGGCATCGGTGGAACAGCCAGTGGACGGGGCTCCGTAAGCGACGGAGAAGATGAGGGTTCCTTTGTTTGTGGCGTACGTCGCTGCATCGACAGCCTGACCGCACTCCCCGTTCCAAGAGGGATACGAGCCATTTGCGGTTGCCGTCATGTAACTTCCGCTGCCGGTGGGCGCGGGGGCGGACATGTTTGTGGAGTTCGGTGGTGGACCTCCGAAGGCCTGATTGATGACGGTGTTTCCGGACTGGAGGGCGTTGGAATCGCCGTCGCTCAGGATGATGATGACGTTATCGGCTCCATTGGCCTGCTTCTGTGCAGTCAGCGCAGATTGTGCCGCATACAGAACCCCGGCGTAATAGGTGCCATAGTCAGCTTCGAAGTTAGGCGGGGCCATGCTGCCACAGCCGCTAACCCCGCCGGCTGCCTTGACCAGGGCAGAATTTGGATTGAGCGAGGTCGCCGAGTCGGAGGTTTTGTAATCGACGAGAAAGTTAGTGACCTGATACGTGGGGTTCGTCGATCCGGTAGGCGAGTAAGCGGCACCAGGGGTGGGGAAGGAGTAGGCCAGTCCTGTGGGGAGTTGGGCATACGGAGTGGCGGCCGGAGAGGTTTGCAGGTCGAAGTTGCCGTAGGGTGCCGCGTTGTAGTAGTTGCTGCCATAGGATGGCCCGGGCATGGGTCCTGTACAACTGGTGTCCAAACCGACGGTACCCACGCTTACGTTGACAAAGGTAAACAGGCTTACCTCGTCGAAGGGGTTGTTCCCGGTGCTGGGGCAGATGGACTGATAGGACGAACAGGGTGACAGGCTTTGTAGCAGGATCTGAAATCCGTTGAGCGCGCACTGCATCTGCGTTGTTCCGCAGTTGACGTCTGTGATGTTCATCGAGAGGGTTGTGTCGAGGATGACCGCGATGTTGGAGGGGCGGGGCGAGCCTCCGCGTTTGGAGGCGGTGGAGGTGGTCGAGATGGTCATCGTCGGATGCCCGAGGATTCCGGCAAAGTACATGGGCAGCACCGAGGACTGGGTCACCTGGACGGCGTTATAGGGAAGTGTTCCTACGCAGGCGATGCCTTGATTTTGCAGCGTGGTCAGGCATTTGAGAGTGCTGGTGACGGTGACGGAGGGAAGAGTGCTGCGCGCATTGAGACCGCCCTGCACGGAGCTGTATGTGGCAGCCACGCCGCTGGGTCCGGTGATCTGCGCGACCGTGGTGGCAGTGGGAATGGAGTGCGCCGCTGCCAGCGCCGCGGCATCGCTGGTGGCCTGGAGCTCCCGGGAGCTATAGATGGCCCGGCCGCCATCCAGTGCCAAGGCGGTGATGCAGAGCAGCATGGTCATCATGAGGGCGATGACTGGGAGGGCCTGGGCGCGGTCGTCGTGCCAGAGGCGCAGAAAGCGGCGGCGTGGGTCGCGTTCGATCATCGTCCTCTCACTGCACAAGCTCAGTGGTTTTGGCGGTCAAGATACAGTTGGGCGCGTAGTTGACACCGTAGACATTGAGAACGCAAGGATAGGTGACGGTGATCGTGGCGGATTGACCTTGCACCAGATCGCCGGCTGCCCCGGAGTTGACGTTGGGACTATTACATGTAGAGCCGTTGAAGGAAGCGCCGTTGAGGACGAAGCTGTAGGTGAGGCTAGCGGACTTAAGAGAGGGCGCGGAGTTCTGTACTGCTGAAGCCGCCGTGGCACACGGGTCTACGACCTGGTTGCGGCTAATTGCAAGTGCTCGTCCCCCGACGTTGGTGGCTTCCGTAAGCTGGATGTAGTTGGTGATGGCAACGCCGAAGGTGGTGATTCCGGTGACTACGAGCAAGAGGATAGGCAGCGTCAGGGCAAACTCAACGATGGATTGTCCCTGGAGCTCTTTTTGCAGAGCCTGAAGACGGGCACGGATTGTCTGGTTGACGCATGCTCGGTAGAACAAGGCACGACCTCTGCCTCAAGGGTAAGAAGTGTCGTTCTGGACGCCAATCCCACCTCTGTGCCAGGGGGACTACAACTGTTTGGCGAAGGGGAGCTGTCGGCGCTGGACTGCGACTGGCTGTGTGCGGAGCTGCATTTGCGTTTAGCATAGGAGCATGCCGGAACAGATTCTGCTCACGCCACGGGAAGCAGCTCGCCATCTCGCTATCAGCTATCCGACGATCAAGCAGTGGATTCTTACGGGCAAGCTGAAGACCACGCAGACGCCGGGTGGGCATCACCGCATTGCGTCCTCTGCGCTAAAGCCGTATTTAGCTGCGGATAAGGCGAAGGCTCCGGAGCAATCGCGCGAGCGGTACCGGCAGGTAAGCGGGCGCAACCAGATTGCGGGCAAGGTGGCCGGTGTGCGCATCGAGGGCTTGATGGCGGAGGTGATCGTCACGACCGACAACGAGCGGATTACAGCGATTATTACTGCGACCGCGGCGCGCGAGCTGGGACTGAAGAAGGGCGAGTCGGTCGCTGCGCTCATCAAGTCGACGGATGTCATGATCGAGCGTCTGGAGCCGTAGAGGTCTAACCATAGACCCGATGGTGGGATCCGTTGCGATCGGACGCTTCTCCGCGCCGATTGATGATACGATTCGAATCATACAATTTTGAAGTGCCGTTCGACTGGCTGGCCGATGTACGTCTGGCGTTCAGTCTACGGTTTCCTATCCATGTAAACCGTCATTCGGGCTGCTTCTATCGAGGAGCCCGCGGGAGGACTCTGTCTTGAAGCTCAGCCGCCTAGCTGTCTCGGCCTTGCTTGCCTCTGTGCCTGCTGTTGCGCAGATCTCCGCGAGCGTAGAGGGTACGATCCACGATTCGTCGGGAGCCGTGATTGCTCATGCGGAGGTGGTTCTAACGGAGACTTCGACGGGGGTGCACCAGAAGACGACGTCGTCTGCCGCGGGAGATTTTTTGTTTCCGCAACTGGTTCCCGGTGTGTATTCGATCGACGTTACGGCGCTGGGCTTCGAGCATTTGAACCGCCAGGGCGTTACGGCGAGCGTGGGCCAGACGGTCTCAACGAACCTTGTTTTGCCGGTTGGCAACGATGCGCAGACGGTGACGATCAACGCAGATGCTCCGCTGCTGCAGGCCGGCGAGAGCGACATTGAGACGCACATTCCTGGCACGACGGTAATTGCGCTTCCGCTCAACAGCCGCAACTTTATCAATCTTACGCAGCTTGCGCCGGGAGTTAGCCTGCCTCCGGCCACGGTGCTTCCGCGCATCAATGGCGGGCGTCCGCGTACGAATGAGTATTTGTACGACGGCATCTCCGCGCTGCAGCCGGAGCCGGGGCAGGTTGCTTTTTTCCCCATTGTCGATGGCATCGCCGAGTTCACGATCGAG
>CALMVK010000011.1:7680-10477 GCA_937873145.1 uncultured Granulicella sp.
CGTACGGCGAACGATGCGGACCACCAGAACCAGTTCGACTTCCGTGTGGATGGAGCGTTTCGCACGCGCGACCGGGCCTTTGCGCGCTACTCCTACTTCTCCGAGGTGGAGCAGCCGGTGACGCCGCTACCGGATGGATCGGGCCTGGTGACGGGCACGGTGATTGGGACGGGCGGCGTTGCAGGTTTGTCGCATGTGCTGGGGCAGCAGGCGGTCTTCGACGAGGTACACACGTTTCGCCCGACGTTGATCAACGATGTGCACGTAGGCTACACGCGGCGCAGCAACAACATTCTGGGGCCGGCGCTGGGCTCTACGGCGTCGAGTGCGCTGGGGATTCCGGGCATTCCGACCAACGCATCGTTCAACAATGCACTGCCACTGTTTACGTTTACCGGGTTCCAGCAGCTTGGGCCTTCGGCGAGTACGTTTTCGCAGTACCAGACGGGCGTGTGGCAGGCAGAGGAAACGCTCATCTACACGCGCGGCCGCCATGCGGTGAAGGCGGGCGGGGACTTCCGCTTTTATCAACTCAATGCTGTGTCTCCGCCAAATCCGACGGGCTCGTTTGCGTTTACGACGACCGGCACGGATACGCAGACGGCGGCTGGAACGACTACGACGGGCGGCAACTCCATTGCCAGCTTTTTGCTGGGGCAGGTGGATACGTTTTCGATCGATCTGCAGACCAGCATTTTGCGCCCGCGCGACCATATCCAGGAGTACTTCCTGCAGGATGACTGGCGGGCGTCGGATCGCTTGACGCTGAACCTGGGCGCGCGCTGGACGCTGGCTTCGCCTTCGACCGAGAAGAACAATCAAGGCGCGGTGTTCAACACGTCGACGCAGGTGCTGGACTATGCCGGCGTGAATGGCAACTCGCGCAGTGCGCGGCAACTGCACTGGGGTAACGTTGCGCCGCGCGTCGGTTTTACCTATCTGGTGACGCCGAAGACGGTGGTTCGTTCGGGCTTTGGGATTGTCTTCTTCGACCAGTCGGGCATTACGACGCCGTTTACGCTGCCGCAGTTTCCCTTTATTCAAAACGTACAGCAGAAGACGCAGGATTCGATCAACTCGGCGTTTGCGCTCTCGGCCGGACCGACGGTGGCGCCGATTGCGCTGACCCCGAACGCGGGTCTGGGGCAGAGCGTGTATACCTCGAATCGCACCGCGGGCTCAGGCTATGTGCAGCAGTGGAATCTCGCGTTTCAGCGGCAGGTGACGAGCAATCTATCGTTCGATGTGGCGTATGTCGGCACGCACGTGGTGCATGTGGGCATTCCGGACTCGAACTTCAACCAGCTGACCGCCGCGCAACTGGCGCAGGGGCTCACCAATCCGACGTCGCTGACGGCGCAGGTGGCGAATCCCTTTTATGGACAGGTTCCTGCGTCGAGTACCATTGGCGGCAAGACGGTGGCGGCTGCGCAACTGCTGAAGCCGTATCCGCGCTTCCAGAACGTCTCGATCTATCGCAATAACAGCGGCACGGCGAACTACAACGCGATCGAGGCCAAGGTGGAGCAGCGTCTGAGCCATGGCGCGTATCTGCTGTTTGCGTATACGCACTCGAAGCTGATCGACGATGCGAGCGCGGTGTTTTCGACGACGGTGCTGTCATCGCCGAACTCGTCGTCGCTGATTGCGGCAGACACCTATCGCCCGTACCTGGAGCGCGATTCCTCGGCGGGCGATACGCCGAATGTGCTGAGCGCGGCCGGCATCTACAATCTGCCGGTGGGCCGTGGGTATCGCTTTGGCTCTAACCACTTCGCCGACCTGATTGTTGGGGGCTGGGCGGTCAACGTGATTGGGTTGATGCAGTCCGGTATGCCGGTTCCGGTGACGCAGGCGACCAACAACAACTCGTTTGCGGGCGTTGCGCTGCAGCGGCCGAACCGGGTTGCGAATCCTTCGCTTGCTCCCGCTCTGCGCACGCCTGCGCGATACTTCAACACGGCGGCCTTTGCGACCGCGGGGCAGTTTACGTTCGGCGATGCCTCCCGGAATCCTGTGCGGGGGCCGGCCTATCGCGATCTCGACGCGGCGCTGGTGAAGCATACGCGGCTCTCTGAAAGGACCGATGCGGAGTTGCGTGCAGAGCTGTTCAATACGACGAACACGCCTGCGTTTGCGCAGCCGAACGGCAGCTTTGGCGCGGCGGCGTTCGGGTCGATTACGGGGACGACGACCGAGCAGCGGGTGCTGCAGGTGGCTTTGCGGATCAGCCGGTGAGGGTTGGCTGCGGGTGCTTTGGTGGCGGGTTGGAGAAGGCAAATACGGGGATTCTGGCTTCGCCAGAATGACGAACTGGTCATAGGATCGGTCTACTGCGCGGGATGAGTTACTCGGGGACGGGAACGTCGTAGCCGTTGAGCAGGACGGAGATGAGGCAGTAACAGCCGATGAGGTAGAACAACTCGGCCGTTCCCTGATCTCCGAAGGCGCGGATGGCTGCTTTGTAGGTGGTGTCTCCTAGTTGGCCGCCTTTGGTCAGGCGCGAGGCGACGTCGTAGGCGATGGCTTCTTCGTTGCTTAGGTCGGGCGGCCGCTGTCCTGCGGAGATGGCTGCGATTTTGCTTTCGGAGAGTCCTGCGTGGGCGGCGACACGCTCGTGCGAGTAGAGCTCATAGCGTGAGTTGAGTTGGGCTCCCGTCACCAGGATGGCTACTTCGTGCGAGGACTTGGGCAAGGTGCTGTTCTTTGCCAAGGCAGTGAACACCTCCCAGGCTGCTGCGCCAAACTGCGGGAAGTGCAGCATGGCGGGGAAGGGTCCGATGAGCGCGCCATCCTC
>CALMVK010000011.1:10577-22064 GCA_937873145.1 uncultured Granulicella sp.
CAAACTGCGGGAAGTGCAGCATGGCGGGGAAGGGTCCGATGAGCGCGCCATCCTCTCGTTCGCTGGTAAAACCCTGGAGATTTTTGTGGATTCCTTCCACCATCTTTTGGTTTAGTTCGCGTTGTGCTTCGGTTAGTTTGTCTGGGGCGATTGGTTCTAGGCGCATTGTTTTTCCTTTCAGGGCAGGAGTGAGTGGTGTGACGGGCGACTACAGGAGCAGGCGGGGGGAACTCTTGGATTTCGTGGGGTTGGAGAGGAGAACAAATACGGGGATTCTGGCTTCGCCAGAATGACGGCGTCGTGAAGAGTTGCATGGCTTTGCCAGAATGACGGCGTTTGAAGAGCTGCGTAGTAAGTAAGTGCTTCCCATGAAGCTTTTAGGAGGCCAGGGCTGCGATGATGGCCGTTCCGTGAGGGCTGCCAAGACCTGTGCAGGCGTCCCAACCCGGCTTGGCTGAGAAGCCGCCGTTGTTGCCTTTGGTGATGTCGCGGAAGGCCGAAGGTGCGCCGTAGAGGGTGGGGTTGACGAAGCCTGCATCTCGCCCGTTGGCTTGGTTGGCGAGAGCGATCAGGCCGGCCCACAAGGGAGCCACGGCGCTGGTTCCTCCGATCACCTGATTTTGTCCATCCACGCGTACCTGGTAGCCGGTGGCGGGATCGGCGTCGCCTGCTACGTCCGGCACGCCGCGTCCGCTGCCGGGTACGTTGGCGTTGGCCTGCCAGGTAGGCAACGGGAAGAGCGCGCTGACGCCGCCGCCGGTTGCGCCTTCTTGGGCGGTTAGCTCGTTCCAGACGACTTCGCTTTTGATGGTGGAGCCCGACCCTTCGAGCTTGGTTCCTCCGCAGGCGAGCACGTGCGGACTGGAGGCAGGGAAGTCGACGTGGTTGGCGGTGCCAGTCACCCCGTCGGTCGAGCCGTTGTCTCCGGCTGCGACGGTGATGGTGACGCCGACGGCTGCGGCGGCCTGGCAGGCGGCGTCGAGCGAGGTTGTGGCCTGTGCGGTCCAGGTGGATTCCGGGCCTCCCCAACTGATCGAGACGACGCTGGGCCGGTTGGTGGTGTCGTGGACCGCGGCGGAGACGGCGTCGATGAAGCCCTGGTCGGTGTTGGGAGCGAAGTAGACGACGATTTTTGCGCCGGGGGCGACAGACGCGCTGACCTCGATGTCGAGCATTACCTCGCCATCGGCACCGTCGGCGGACCCGGGTGTGTTTGTGCCTCCGTCGACGGAGGTGGCGATTACGTTGGGCACGGGAAGTCCGAGGCCGGTGAAGTAGGCAGTGATGTCGTCCTGCTGGAAGCCTCCGCCGAGCTCGATGAGGCCGATGGTCTGGCCGGCGGCGGTCGCTCCGGCGGGGAAGCCGTAGAGCTCAGCGACCTGCACGGGCGTGTAGGAGACGCTGGCGGCGTGGGTGCGCGCGCGGCGAAAGTGGGGCGCGGCCTGCGGGCGATTATCCAGCCCTAGGACTGCCAGGACCTGCCCGGAGAGCTGCTCGGGAAGGAGGATGGACCCGGACCGGACGCGGTAGGTTTGTTCGCCGATGCGATGGCGGTCGAGGGTGACGCCGAAGGCTTCTTCAAGCGCGCCGAGGGTGCCTTTGAGATAGACGGTGGAGGGTCCGGGGGCGGCTTGATCGAGGGTCAGGCCGAACTCTGCGGCGAAGGCCTGTACCAGCTCAAGCGCTTTGGGGTCTGCGCCATACTGCGCGGCAAACTGCTCCCGGCTGAGGCGGTTTCCGGTGGCAAGCGAGCCAGGATCGAGTGCGGTCCTGGGGCGCAGGACGACGGTGACGGTGGCCTGCTCGTCTTTGGTCTGGGTGGCTGTTTCAGCCGGTGCGCGCTCGAGAGCTCTTCGCTCACTGCCTGCCAGGGGAACTCGCTGCTGCTGTCTGAACCGTTCAGTTTGCGCCATGCTTCTCCTCGGATGCCGTGGTTTGGATGCATCTGGAAGCAATTCGTAACCAGAGATTGAGTACGAATCTTGGTTACTGCTTCACTCTTGGCAGCATACTTCGGTTTGTGTGCTTTGCAGTGAAATCAACATTGCAGTCTTGATCGTTGATGAAACCAAGGGCCGAAGGTATAGTTCAACCTGTCTGGTGTTCGGGAAGACGGTGCGAATCCGTCGCTACCCCGTAACTGTGAGCGTGGAGAGTTCGGCCAAGTCAAGTGGAAGCCACTGGAGTCGGTTGCTGATTCTGGGAAGGCAGGCTGAACTTGTTGAAGCGCAAAGTCAGGAGACCGGTCAGACACGTTTGGGCTTGATTCGACTTCGCTGGGAGAGTTGAAGAGCAATTTTGCGCCGATGCAGGGCGGTTGGCCGAGGTGTCTGCGGCTGCTGGCTGTGATGCGGGCGCAACCTGCTGCCTACCTGAAGATCCCGCTCTATGCGTTCGCACGGGTTCGTGCGGATGGGCTTGCCTTTGGCGAGCAGGAGCGTTGCAAGTGCGGTTGAGAGATTGTCAGCTTGAACGGAACGACTGGCCGGCGTGGATGCTGTGTGTCTTGACGGTCTGCGCGACGCTGCTGTGCGGGGCGATGCCCTGCCAGGCCAGCCGCACGGTACGCGACGAGACTGGCCGAGCCGTCACCGTGCCGGACCATCCCGAGCGCGTCGTGTGTCTGGCTCCCAGCCTGGTGGACGATGTGTTTTCGATCGGCGGCGGCGGGCAGGTGGCGGCCATTACGGATTTCACGCGCTATCCTCCGGAGGCTTTGAAGAAGCCAAGCGTCGGCGAGCCGATCCACCCGTCGCTTGAGCGTATTCTCGCCTTCAACCCGGACCTGGTGCTGGGCATGGCGCATGGCAATGACCCGGCGATTCTGGACAAGCTGCGGCAGCTGGGCGTGCCGGTGTACCTCACCGATCCACACGGGATGGCGGGCGTGCTGCATACGGTGGAGAGCGTAGGCGATGCGATCAATCGACGTGCGGAGGCGGATGCCGAGGTGCATCGGCTCACGCTGCGGATCGACGCGGTGAAGGCGCGGGTGCAAGGCAAGCCGGTGGTGCGGGTGTTTCTGCCGATCTCGGTCGACCCGGTGTTCACGATCGGCCGGGGCGCATTTATTACGGAGATGATCGCCGATGCGGGCGGCGCGTCGGTGACGGCGGACATGCAGCAGGAGTGGCCGCAGATCAGCCTGGAGGTGGTGCTTGCGCGGCAGCCGGAGACACTGCTGCTGATTCGCGGCGGGCATACGACGCTGGCCTCGCTGCGCAGCCGGCCGGGCTGGGAGTCGCTCCGGGCCGTGCGCGAGGGCAAAGTTTTCTACGTGGATGAGCGCGTCGACTTTCCAAGTCCGGAAGTGGTCGATGCCCTAGAGGATCTGGCCCGGGAGTTCCATCCATAACGATCTCTGAACCAAGGGGGGCTGGCGATTGCTGCCGGTTCTATGACGATCACAACAACCAGCAGGGTGTTCGGGAAGCGCGGTGCAAATCCGCCACTACCCCGTAACTGTAAGCGTGGAGAACCGAAGCAGGGAGTAGCAACGCCACCGGAGCGCAAGCTCTTTGGGAAGGCAGCCTCGGTTCGATGAAGCGCAAGTCAGGAGACCGGCCCGGCTGCAGGCAAGACCCGAGGGGGAGATCCATGGCTTTTGGTACACGCAGAAGAACGTCATCGTGGCGCAGACGAGCGGCGCTGGCATGTTTCTTAGGAACTACGCCGGTTTGGGCGCAGGCTGGACGCAGCCTGCATGGTGAGGTGCGCGATCCGCTGGGCGCGCTGGTTGCCGGGGCGAAGGTGGAGCTGGTCGAGAAGGATCGAGTGGTGACCACGACGACGAGCGGGCCGGATGGGGAGTTTCGGCTGGCGCTGCCTGCTTCCGGCCGGTATGCGGTGCGGGTCAGTGCTGCGGAGTTCCAGACGGCGACGACCGCGTCCAACTACTTTAGCGGCGAGGACAATGCGGTAGAAGTGACGCTGGCCACGGAGACGCTGACGCAGGAGGTGACGGTGACGGCGACCGGCACGCCGCTGCCTGAGGCGCAGATCGGCGCGGCGGTTACGGTGTTGCCGAGCGAGCAGTTCGCGCTGAGTACGCAGGTGCAGGAGCCGCTGCGGCTGGTTCCGGGGCTGCAACTGACGCAGAGCGGCGAGGCGGGCGGAGCGACAAGCTTGTTTATCCGCGGCGGAAGCTCCGACGCGAACAAGGTGCTGATCGATGGCGTGCCGGCGAATACGATCGGCGGCGCGGTGAACTTTGCCAACTTCACCACGGTCGGGGTGAGCTCGATCGAGGTGCTGCGTGAGCCGAATAGCGCGTTGTATGGCTCGGACGCGCTGGCTGGTGTGGTGAGTGTGACGACTGCGCGGGGGACGACGCCTTTGCCGCTGTTTACGTATGCGGGCGACGCCGGAAACTTCGGCACCTATCGCAACAACGTGGAGGCGAGCACGGCGTACCGGCACTTCGATCTGTACAGCGCTTTCGGCGTGGCGGAGACGCGCAACAACCTGCCCAACAGCGTGTATCACAACGCGACGTACGCCGGGAACTTCGGCTGGAAGCCGAATGCGACCAACGAGTTTCGCTTTACCGTGCGGCATCTGGCGCAGGCCGAAGGACAGCCGAATGCGCTGGCCTTCTACGGCATCGCCGACGACGCCAAACAAAGCGAGCAGGACGACTTTTACAACGGTGCGTGGAACCAGCAGACGACGGCGAGGTGGCACAACCAGATTCATTACGGCGGCTTGCGCGAGCACTCCGCGTTTCATAGTTTTGGTGCGACCGGAATCTACGATCCGGTCAACTTTGTCTACGATGGCGCACCGGTGACGATTGCCGGCGCGAATGGCTACTCCGTGACGGGGCAGGCGGCGTTTCAGTACAGCAATACGCCTTCGACGGATCTCTCGCCGTCGAGCCGCGACTTTGTGTACGCGCAGACCGATTTTCGCGTGACCCCGCATTTGCTGGCGCTGGGCGGTTTCAAGTATGAGGCGGAACGGGGATCGTCGGGAGAGGTGGGGAGCACGCCGACGGCGATCGCGCGCGGCAACTACAGCTATACCGTGCAACTGGCGGGCGATGTGCGCAACCGGCTGTTTTATCAGGTGGGCAGTGGGCTTGAGGATAACGGGCTGTTCGGGTTTGCGGCGACGCCGCGGGCTTCGGTGGCCTACTACCTGGTGCGTCCTTCGGCGGCAAGGCTTTTGAGCGGCACCAAGCTGCATGGGACCTTCGGCAAAGGGATCAAGGAGCCAGCGATCTTCGATCAGGCAGATTCCCTTTACGGTACGTTGGCCTCTCTGCCAAATGGCGCACAACTGATCAGTCAGTATCACGTGACTCCCGTGGGAGCGGAAAATTCCAGAACTTTCGACGCCGGCGTCGACCAGGAGATCCTGGACGGCCGAGCCAGGGTGGGCGTCACGTATTTTCACAACCAGTTCACCAACGGCGTTGAGTATGTTCCGCAGCAAGGTCTGCTTGAGCTTGGAGTTCCTGCAGCGAACCTGCCCGCCTTCTTGTTTGGCGCGTACTTGAACTCCATGGCGTTTCGTTCGCAAGGCATCGAGTTTGAGTCTGAGTTGAAGATTGGGAGTCACCTGTTTGCGCGTGCCGGGTACACCTATACAGACCCGGTCGTGCAGCATTCTTTTTCGAGCGACAATCTCTCGCCCAGTTTAAATACGTCGTCGAATTTCAGCACGGTTCCGATTGGGCAGTATTCGCCGCTGGTGGGGGCACGGCCGTTTCGCATCGCGCCGCACACCGGTTATTTCGGGCTGACGTACACGCGGTCCAAGCTGTACGGCTCGCTGACGGGAACGCTGGTGGGGCGTCGGGATGACAGCGATTTTCTTAGCGCCGACGATTTCCTGGTCCCTTTTACGTCGACGCCGGCAAACTACGGCTCTAATCTGTTGCTGCCGAACCGCAATCTGGATGGCGCGTACCAGCGGCTAGAGCTTGGCGGCGGCTACCAGGCCACGCCGCGACTGAACGTCTACGCGAACCTTGAGAACCTGCTCAGCGAGCACTATTTCGAGGCGTTTGGGTACCCGGTGCTTCCGCTGACGTTTCGCACCGGGCTGAAGGTGAACTTCGGCGGGGAGTCATGGCGGCTGAAGTAAGTAACGCGGGTGTTCCCCCGATCGCTTCGCCCACTCCTGGCCTGCCAGGAGTGGGCGCGGGCTCGGGGTCCGCGCTCGCGCCGGTCGCGGCTGGCAAGGTTCGTCTGGCTGCCGTGGTCGTCCTGCTTACGCTGGTGCTGGGTGTAGCGGTGCTCGTGTCTGTGTCGTTGGGAGCGTACCGGTTGGCGGTCCGGGAGATGCTGGCGGCGCTCTTCCGCGGACGAACGCTGAGCCCGATGCAACATGCGATTTTGTTTCAGGTGCGGTTGCCGCGCGTGCTGGCGTCGGCTCTGGTGGGCGCGGCGCTGTCGGTTTCGGGATTGATGTTTCAAGGGCTGTTTCGCAATCCGATGGCCGATCCGTACATTATTGGGGCTTCGGGCGGCGCGGCTGTGGGAGCTTGCATCGGCATTGTTTTTCTGGCGCAGTGGTCGCTGCTGGGTTTTAGTGCGACGGCGTTGCTGGCTTTCGCGGGTGCCGTGCTGACGATGTTTGTGGTGTATGGGCTGGCGCGTACGCGTGGGCGCAGCAGCGGTGTCACGCTGCTGCTGGCAGGATTCGCCGTTGGAATGATGCTGAGCAATTCCACCTATCTTTTTGAGATCTTCGATCCCAATCCGGCTACGGGCGGGAGGATCGTGTCGGCGTGGCTGCGCGGGGTCGTCGGCGTTCCGGAGTGGCGGCAGCTGGCGGTCGCGGCGGCCATGCTGGCGGCTGCGCTGGTGGTGGCGTATCCGCTGATGCGGCGGCTGAACACGCTGGCGCTGGGGGATGAGTATGCCGAGCGGCTGGGCGTCCGGGTCGAGCTTGCGCGGGTTGGGATTGTGCTGGTCGGCTCGCTGCTGACGGCGCTGGCAGTGTCGCTGGGCGGCTTGATCAGCTTTGCCGGGCTGATCGTTCCGCATGTGACGCGGCTGTGGCTGGGGCCGGATCATGTGCGGCTGCTGCCCGTGACGGCGCTGGCCGGGGCCATCTTTCTGGTGGTGACGGATACGGCCGCGCGGACGTTGTTCGCGCCGATGGAGGTGCCGGTCGGCGTGGTGATGGTGTTTGTGGGCGGCCCGTTTTTTCTGTATCTGCTGCGCAAGAACAAACGGGAGTACAGCCTGTGATGCCGATGCTCGAGCTGCGCGGGGTGGGTTTTGGCTACGGTGCGCGGCCGGTGCTCGCAGACCTCAGCCTGCGGGTCGAGTGCGGCGAGGCGGCGGCGCTGATCGGGCCGAACGGCGCGGGGAAGACTACGTTGCTGCGGGTGCTTGCGGGAGGCCTTGAGCCGAGTGAAGGCCAGGTGCTGCTGGAAGGCGAGCCGCTCCACACCTTGCCGCGCAAGGAGCGTGCACGGCACGTTGCGCTGGTGCCGCAAGGGTTCGATGTGCCGTTTGAGTTTACGGTCGAGCAGATTGTCGAGCAGGGACGCAGCCCGTACCTGGGCCTGCTGCGCGGGATGATGCGCGAGGATCGGCTGGCGGTTGACCGGGCGCTCGCGCTGACGGATGCAAGTGGCCTGCGGCACCGGATTTTCAATGAACTGAGCGGTGGCGAACGGCAGCGGGTGAAGATTGCGCTGGGGCTGGCGCAGGAGCCGAAGCTGCTGCTGCTCGACGAGCCTACGCAGAATCTGGACATCGGCCGCCAGGTCGAGCTGCTGGACCTGCTCGATCATCTGCGGCACGAGGGCCTGACGGTCTTCGCCTCTATCCACGACTTGCACCTAGTGCAAGGGAATTTCAGCGCCGTGCATCTGCTTTCGCCGGGAGGCGCGCTGGTCAGCGGCCGGCCGGAGGAGGTGATGACTCCGCGACGGCTGGCGGATGCGTTTCATTGCCCTCCTGGACGGCATCCTCTGCTGATGGGCTGAGAAGTGTCGCGTGGCTGGATTCGCCGCACCTCCACCAAGGTTGAGTAGAACGTGGGACCGCCGCCCATGTCGGTCAGCCGCTCGGAGGTTAGCGCGTTGACGTTCGCCTGGTGTCCGGAGAGGTCGCCGTTCAGTTTCGACCAGTCGAGCCGCGCCGCTACCACGCCGCGTCCCACCTTTGCATTCAGGCTGGCCCGCAGCGTGATCGACCCACGCGCGTTGAAGACCTCCACCTCATCCTTGTGCGCCACGCCGCGTGCGGCTGCGTCTTCTGCGTGCATTTCGAGCGTTCCGGCTGTCGCGGACTCCATGCGCTGATGCGTGCCCTGGTTGGAGAAGGTGGAGTTCATGAAGTGGTCGGCCTTGCGCGGTAGAAACTCGAGTGGATATGCTTCATCGGCGTGTGCGCGGGATTCTACAGGCGCGACGAAGCTTGGCAAAGGAAGCAGCTCGGCTTTGCCGCTTGCCGTGCCGAACCACTCCGGCGTGGCAAACGGCAGGACCTGTCTATCGGCATCGGCCGGCAGCGAAAGCGGTACGTGACCTTCGCGCTCCAGGCGCTCGCGCGTGATTCCGGCGAACCAGGGGTGATCGGTGGCAAGGGCCGCGTCGATCAGCTCGTCGTCGGTGTCGTTGAAGCAAGGCTCTTCGAAGCCCATTGCCTGGGCCAGCCCGCGAAAGAGCGAGGTGTTGCTGCGGGCCTCGCCGAGCGGCGCGATGGCCTGATGGCTGAGCTGCGCGAACAGGTGCCCGTACGCGCCCTGCATGTCTTTGGTCTCAAGAAAGGTGGGCGCGGGCAGCAGCAGGTCCGCATAGTCGGCGGTGTCGGTGAAGAACTGATCGTGGACCACGGTGAAGAGGTCCGCGCGCCGCAGCCCGGTCAAGACCGCGTTCTGGTTGGGCGCGATGGCTGCCGGGTTGGAGTTGTAGACGAACAACGCCTTGACCGGAGGCTCGTTTGCGCCCTCTGCGTTGGCGTCCAGCTCGGTCAGTGCTTGGCCCAGAAGGCTCATGTTGACCACCCGCGCCGGCCTGCCCAGTTGGCTTTTTTGCATTAGCTCGGGCATTTGCAGCGCCTGGGCGTTGAAGGGAAAGGCTCCGCTGGTGGAGAGCTGCAGGCCTCCTCCGCGGCGCTTCCAGGAGCCCGTAATCAGCGGCAGCATGGCGATGGCGCGGACCGCGGTGCCTCCGCCTTCGGACCGTTGCACGCCGTAGTTGAGCCGGATGACTGCTGGCCGGCTCGACCGTGCTGCCTCTCCGTAAGCTCGCGCGAGCCGCACGATCGTCTCCGCGTCGATCCCGGTCACCCCGGCGGCCTGCTCCGGGCTGTGCTCCGGCCGCAAGGCGTGGGTGCATAGCTCGTCCGCACCGTGGGTACATGCGGCCAGGTACTCCCGGTCTGCCAAGCCCTCGCGGAACAGGACATGCATCATGGCCAAAGCGAGTAGCCCGTCCGTCCCGGGATGGATGGCCAGGTGCTCGTCCGCGAGCGCTGCCGTGCGGGTGCGGTAGGGGTCGATGACGACCAGCCGCGCGCCCTGCCTGCGAGCCTCTTCGATGAAGGGCCATAGATGAATATTGTTGCCGTGAATGTTTGCGCCCCAGGCTACGATCAACCCGGCGTGGGCGAAGTCCTGCGGAGGCGTACCCAGCTTGGTGCCGTAGACGCTCGAGAGCGCGACGCCGCCGGCCGAGGCGCAGATGGTGCGGTCCAACTGGGACGCGCCGAGCCGGTGAAAGAAGCGCCGATCCATCGAGCCGTAGCCGAGCTGGCCGATCGTACCTGCGTAGCTGTAGGGGAGGATCGATTCCGGCCCATGCTCGCGGGCGATCGTGGCCAGGCGTGCCGCGATCTCTTCCAGGGCTTCTTCCCAGGAGATGCGCTCGAAGGCTTCGGTCTCGTGGCCATGCGCCAAGGGTCTTTTGGCAAAGCCGGGCCGCCGCCGCATCGGAAAGAGCAGCCGGTCGGGCGCGTAGACGCGATCCAGAAACCTGGTCACCTTGCCGCATAGAAACCCACGCGTGACCGGATGCGCAGGGTCGCCCTGCAGCTTGACGGCACGTTCTACGCCGTTGGCCGCGGTCTCAACCGTCACGAGAACGCCGCAGGAGTCGGGGCAGTCGAGCGAACACACGGCGTGGACGGTGCGAGACAAGCTCATACTTTATTTTATCGGCAGGTTCGCCGCGAACTTTAGCCTCTTTCGGCAAATTTTAGCGAGCATCTGAATCGTCTTCCGTTTCGTCCTTCAGCATCAGAGAGACTGAGTGCGAAGCTGCGGTTGGTCCTATCGCTTTCACAGAAGATTCAGAAAGGTACGGTGGATCGATGATGCGCAGACTGTCTCTTTTGCTCCTTGCGGCGGCTTGCCTGGGGATGCCTCCGACGGCGTTGACGGCCCAGAATCCGGACAAGGCACCGGACCAGCTCCGTACTCTCTCGCGCGAGGAGCTGGATGCCGTGAAGGTGCTGACCGCGCAGGAGCGCGACTGGAACCGCGGCGACCTGGACGGCTATGCGAAGGGTTACAAGAACTCGCCTGACATCCTCTTTGTGGGTCGCCAGATTAGCCGCGGCTATCAGCAGATGCTCATTGATTACCACGGTAACTATCCGACGCGCGAGGCGATGGGTACGCTGTCTTTCTCTGAGTTGGAGCCGCACGTGCTTGACGATCACTTCGTCGTGGTGCTGGGAAAGTATCACCTGGATCGCAGCAAAAAGGTGGGCGGACCCGCGGACGGGATTTTTTCGCTGGTGATGGAGAAGACGGAGAAGGGCTGGAAGATCATCGTCGATCACACGACGTAAGCCGGGTAGACTGCGGACATGTTGGGTTTCGGAGTGCGGTTGTCGTTGATGCTGTTCTGTGCCGCTTTGCCTGCGGCTGGGCAGACTCTGTTTTGCGACCAGCTTCGTGCGCTGACCACTGGGGTGGACGTTCAAAGCGCGCATTGGGGCGTGATGGTGACGACGCTCGATGGCAGCCAGCTCTGCGGGATCAACGAGGCGCAAATGTTTCGGCCAGCGTCGAATAACAAGCTCTTTACCGGAGCGGCGGCGCTTGCGTTGCTGGGTGCGGAGAAGCGCTTCGAGACGCGGGTGGAGGCCGTCGGGGAGGTGGCGGGCGGCGTGCTCCATGGATCGCTGGAGCTGGTGGGTGGCGGCGATGCCAACTTCGGGGCGCACGATGTGCCTTACGTCGCCCCCGCGCAGAGACTGAAGACGCTGCAGCCGGAGCCGCCGACGATTGCGGACATCGAAGCGCTTGCGGACCAGGTGGTTGCGAGCGGCATTCAGCGGGTCGAGGGCGACGTGGTGGGTAACGACGGCTTCTTTGCGTGGGAGCCGTACCCGCCGGACTGGGCTGCCGACGACCTGCTGTGGGGTTACGGCGCGCCGGTCTCCGCTTTGACCGTGCATGACAATGAGGTGGTTTACAGTGTGCGTCCTGGAGCGAGGCCGGGCGGCAGAGCTGCCATCTCGGCGGTTCCGGACCTGCCGTATTACAGGGTGGACGCCAACGTCTTTACGGCGA
>CALMVK010000011.1:22164-26240 GCA_937873145.1 uncultured Granulicella sp.
CCGGGGATCAAGCTCGCGCTGGCAGGTGCCTTGAATGGGGCGTATGCGCCGGATCGCCAGAGCTTGGAGTGCGTGGCGCAGGCTAGTGCGAACGGCCAGCCGGAAGCCAAGCGCAGGATGCTTGCCGTGCATACCTCTCCCAGGCTGGCCGATGATTTGACCTACACCTTTAAGGTTTCGCAAAATTTACATGCCGAGCTGATGCTTCGCAACCTTGGTGCCGCTTTCGACTGCGAGCACACGCAGAGCGCCGGGGTGGCGGTGGTGAAGGAGTATATGCTGCACGCCGGGGTCGACCCGCACGACTTCAAGTTGTACGACGGCTCCGGACTGAGCGGGCACGACCTGGTGGCGCCGCGCGCTCTTGCCAGGTTTCTGGCCTATGTCGCCGCGCAGCCCTGGTTTGCGGCTTACAAGGCTGCGCTGCCGGTGGCTGGGGTCGACGGCTCGCTGGGCGGGCGATTTGCGGCTGCGGACTCGCCGCTCAAGGGTAGGATCTTTGCTAAAACTGGAACGCTGAGCGAGACGCGCGCACTCTCCGGGTATGTGGTTGCGGCCAGCGGACAGACGCTGGTCTTCTCGATTCTGGTCGACGATCACCTGCCTGGAGCGCCCGCAGACCGTGCCGTGATGGATCGCATGGTGGAGCTGATTGCAGCGCAAAACTGAAGTCAGGGCGCGTGGAGACGGAGTGCGGGGACGGAGTGCGAGAATAGGCAGATGAGGGGTTCTCTATATCTGATCGGCGGCGTGCTGGCTCTGACCGGTTGCGGTGCCACGCCACATCCCAAGCCGCTGGCCGAGCTTACCCCGGAGGAGACTCGCGGCCACGTCGTTTACGAGACCAACTGCGCGGTGTGCCACTACGATCGCCAGAACGGCGTGCTGCACGGTCCGTCGCTCTCCGGCGTCTTCAAAAAGCCTGCGCTGCCGAGCGGAGCCGCCGCGACGGACGAGCGCGTCTCCGCAACGGTCCTGCACGGGAGGAACAATATGCCTGCCATGGCCAACCGGGTGGACGACGCCGACCTTACCGCGCTGCTGGCGTACCTGCACACCTTATGAGTGACCATCGCCAGATCGAGGACCGCGCTGCGGATGCTCAGCCCAACCCGGCGCTGCGGGGCAAGATGCTGCCTGGCATTGCCGGCATCGCGCTCTTCCTGCTCTTCTTTACCTTGCTGAACGTCTTTGCCGTGCTTACCGGGCGCTTCGGTGCGGGCGCGGGCAAATATACGCTGCTTGCGCTTTCGACGCTGCTCTGCACCGGTTTATTTGGCTTGCTGAAGATGCGGCGGTGGGGCTTTGCCATTGTGCTGGCCGGTTGCCTGCTGCTGAGTGCGGGCTACTTCTACCTCTTTCGTATCTCGCATGCGATGCCGCCGCTGGTGCAGGGCTGCTTCATGTTGCTGTTCTTTCTTTATCTGGTGCGGCCAGAGGTGCGGGACCGTATGCTCTAACCGGCTCAGCGATCTGCTCGGAGAAGAAGTCTGCACGGTGGAGCGACTGGTGTACTGCGCGACTCAAGAGGCGCATGCCACGCGGTTGACCGAGCGAGTTCGTTGAGAAGCTACAGGTGAAGGATCTCGTTATAGATACTGTCTAATTCACGCATGTGATTGCGTGTGAGCCGAATCTCGGTTTCGAGTTCAAATGAGGGACCGCCGGTGCCGCCATCGAACTGATGAAAGGCAGCCGCTGAGGCAGTCGTTTTATAGCTTTGCCAGAGCTGTTCGAGACGGGTGAATTCAGCGCCGTCCTGCTCGGGCGTTTGCTCCACGCCGGCAATTCCCGTGATGGGTGTGGAAGGGCTGCCGGGAAACCGGAGGACCAGGATGGCTCGCAGGGCATCCGTGTAGCTCTTCAGGTTGGTGGCCGCCAACGTCGCTGCTTTGCCGAAGCAGGCATTGAACTCCTGGGTGTTTCGGGCATCGGGGCACTTTTCCTGCTCGCGTGCCATCTCCGCGTCAAAAGCCTGTTTGGCTTGGGATCGAAGCTGCTGCCGCCGAGCTTCGACCTCGCGAGATTGCTGCTGTTGCGGCGTCATATCTTTTGAAGCCTCATTCCTCGCTTGCGCAAATCCAAACGGAGCGAGCAAGGATGACATCAGAACGAGAGCAGAAGCAAGGATGTAGGCGATGCGCATCGGGTACCTCCGCTGGATTGTAGAACATGTTCCCCGTTGCTGAGGTTTCCAAAATCAACGTGGTGCCGTTCCTCGAGAGAAACCTAGGGAGACTCTGATTAAGTTCTGTGGCGGCAGTTAAAAACTGCAGATTCCCTGCGGGAATGACAACAAAGAAACGTTGTGACGGACTAAATCAGAGGATCCCCAGGATCGTGGCATCCACTCCACCCACATGGAAATGCTTTCGTTCCGGTTCATTGAGTGCGCATTGCGGGCCTGAATGTCCGGGTACAATGGATCCCATGGCGTCGCCGGTTCAAGTCTCCGAGCTTGTGCAGATCCACCTGGGGCCGAAACTTCCCGTGCGCAAGCCTGAGTGGCTGAAGGCCAAGGCTCCTGGGGGCGAGACGTTTCATGCGCTCAAGAAGCTGGCCCGCGACCTGCACCTGCACACCGTTTGCGAGAGCGCGCAATGTCCGAATATCGGCGAGTGCTGGAATCAGAAGGCGGCCACCTTCATGATGCTCGGCAACCTGTGCACGCGGCGCTGCGGCTTCTGCGCCGTGCCCAAGGGCCGGCCGGAGCCGATCGATTTTGACGAGCCTCGCCGGGTTGCGTACGCTGTCGCGCGGCTGGGTTTGGCCCATGCGGTGGTTACGAGCGTCAACCGCGATGACGACAACCTGGGCGCGGCACGGGCGTTTGTGGAGGTGGTGCGCGAGATTCGGTTGCAGGCCGCGGGATGCCGGATCGAGATTTTGACGCCGGACTTCCAGGGCAATGAAGCTGCGCTGCGTATGGTGGTCGCCGCACAGCCTGAGATCCTGAACCACAATATCGAGACTGTGCCGCGGCTGTATCGCGTGGCTAAATCCGGCGGACGCTATGTGCGCTCGCTGCGCTTTCTGGAGCAGGCGAAGGAGATGGCCGCCGAGCTTGGACTGCGGCAGGTGACCAAGACCGGCATTCTCGTCGGGCTGGGCGAGGAGATGCACGAGTTGCTGGCGGTGTTCCGCGATCTGGCCGCGCGCGGCGTCGACATCCTGACTATCGGGCAGTATCTGCGGCCGTCGAAAGACCACCTGGTTATGAGCCGTTTTTATACTCCGGAGGAGTTCGCTTTCCTGAAGCATGAGGCGCTGGCGCTGGGCTTTCGCCATGTGGAGGCCGGTCCGCTGGTTCGCTCCAGCTACCATGCGCAGGAGCAGGCCGCGTCTACGGGACTGGTTTAGACCGATGGCCGTCCCCAGTGAAGTGCAGCGTGTGCAGGCCGCGATCGACCATCACAACCGCAAGGAGCTGGAGTGGAGTCTGTGGTATGCCCGCATGCGCCAGCGTGTGCCCTCCGCTCGGCCGGCCGATGTTAAATACTGGAGCGCCGTTGAGGCTCAGGTAGGCGAGATCCTTTCACCCACGCCTGAGACGACGGTCTATCCGTCTCGCAAGAAGAAGAGAGCCAACCGCGGCTTGGGAGCCGGCCCGCTTCCGGGCGAGTCCGCGGAGCCTGCCTCTGAGACCTGACGGGCGCTACCGCCCTCGGAAGCTGTGAATCAGCCGCCGGTCTTTCTTCGACGGCTTGCCTTGCGGTAGAGGATCGTTGGCCAGCATGATTTTGCGCGCCTCAGCTACCTTGGCCCGCAGCTCGCGGCTTTCGTCGGTCTCGCGGAAGAGTGTCTGCGCGATCGTCGCCGACCCGCGCTGGTCGGAGAGCGCGAGCAGCTCAACGGTGTATTCGCCGCCTTCGTTCTTGATGCCCAGCCGATCTCCCAGCTTGAGCACCCGTGAAGGTTTGGCGGTCTGCCCGTTGCTCGTGACGTGTCCGGCATCACAGGCTGCGGTTGCGAGCACCCGTGTTTTGAAGAAACGCGCTGCCCAAAGCCACTTATCGATGCGCACCGACTGGGAGACGAACTCTGCCTGCGAAGAAGCCATAGGTCTATTCTGCTAC
>CALMVK010000011.1:26340-28716 GCA_937873145.1 uncultured Granulicella sp.
AATGAGAAGATAGCTGGATGCTGCGCAAGATTCGCCTGCCGCGTGAAGCCTCGACGACTTGCCCCGGCTTTCGCAACGGCAATGGGCAGATCGTCGTCCGCGATACGGGCTGGCCGTCCGGGACCTTTGCTGGCCAGCGTATCTATCAACTCCGCTGCGAACACTGTGCCCAGGTGTATGGGGCCAATGGATGCGACATTCATGCCCGCCTGTGTCCGGCCTGCCAGGGCGGCGTGCCGGGAGAACCGCTCCGCGAAGCTGGGCCGAGCCTCTTCGACTAGCCGCTGTTCTCGATCAATCGCAACTCCTCCAGCGCAAGGTGGGTCTAATTGTCTGGACGCTGTGTGGTCCGGGAGAAACTTGAAGATGAACGATTTGCTTTGCTTTTCTGACTTGCGCAGGCGTGCCCGTTTGCGGCTTGGTATGGGCTTGGGTTTGGGCCTGATGCTGGTGGGGGCTTCTGCCTGGGCACAGGATCCTTCCGCGTACCCGGCTCCGACGCCGGTTCCCGCCGGGCAGATTCCGGCGCAGCCCGGGTACTCTACGCCGCAGCCGTCTCCGGCACAGCCTTCGTATCCAGTGCCGCAGCCGCAGTCTCCGGCGCAGCCTGGATACTCTCCACCGCCGCAGTATCCGTCTGTGCCCGGGTACTCGCAGCAGCAGCCGTCGTATCCGGCACAGCCGCCGCAGGATCCCGCACAACCGCAGTATCCTGCGCAACAGTATCCAGCGCCGCCGCCGCAGTATCCTCCCTCGCCGTATGGCGCGCCTGCGGAGTACCCGGGGCAGGCCTCGGCTGCGTATCCTCCGGCGGGTGCGCCGTTGCCGCCGGCGATGGCTCCGCAGCAGCTGGATGCGCTGGCGGCCCGCATTGCGCTCTATCCTGACCCGCTGCTGGCGCAGACCCTGACCGCGGCGACCTACTGGAACGAGGTTCCGCAGGCCGCTACCTGGGCGAACCAGCACAGCTACCTAAGCGGCGACGCCCTGGGTCAGGCGATCCAGGCCGACCAGCTCCCGTACGATCCGAGCATTCTCGGCCTGATTCCATTTCCTTCTGTGCTGGACATGATGGCGCGCGACCCGGGCTGGACCCAGCAGCTTGGCCAGGCCGTCCTGACGCAGCGCGGCGACCTGATGGATGCGGTGCAGCGGGAGCGTGCCCAGGCGCAGCAGTCCGGGTATCTGCAGCCGAACCAGTATGACAACGTGGCCAGCAGCGATGGCTCGATCCAGATTCAGCCGGTGAACCCCGGCTTCTACTACGTGCCGGTATACAACCCGCTGGTTGTCTTTGGACCGTCCAGACCAGGCTTCTTTGCGGGTGGAGCGATTACCTTTGGCCCGCGCGTGTTCATCGGCGGCCCGTTCATCTCCTTCGGTTGGTGGGGCAATCCCGGCTTTGCGTGGAGGTCGCATGGCATTCTGATTGGCGGAGGAGTGTGGGGCCGGAACTGGTCGAATCGTGGCGAGTTCCAGCATCCTGCCTACGCGCGTGGCTGGTCCCATCGTGCGGCACCGGCGGTCGAACGCCACGAAGCTGAGCGTCGCAGCCGGTAAATCTCTCTGGAGCGGGACTCTGCTTGTCTTGCGGGGGCCCGCACCGTCACCGCTTGCTTATGCGGGGCGTGGGCTCAGGTGCGGTAGAGCGCGTAGGGCTCGTCTACGATGCCGTGGCGATCGACGGCTGCATCTTCCGGAGACAGCGCCAGACGGCGATGCCAGACCAGGTGCAGGAAGTGAAACCGTGCGATCACCCGCTGATAGGCCGGGTTGGCATAGAGCAGAAAGGTTGGATGGGCTGAGCCGGCGCGTGCCTGTTGCAGGTTGCGCAGGACCTTCCTGAGCACTGGCGGCAGGAACGGGTGATAGAGGAAGAGGACCAGCGGCTCATCGGGGAAGGGGAACGTGGCGGCATCGCCCTGCTGCACCTGGATGCGCGGCTCGCGTGCGGTGTTCGCCTGGGCGGTTTGGGCCAGAGGCGGCGAGATTTCGACGCCTACCAGGCGGCGGAAGGGCTGCTCCGCGGCTACCAGTAAAGCGCGGCCCTTGCCGCATCCCAGGTCGACGAAGGTGTAGGCGTTCACCGGCTCCGGCAGCAGCGCCAGGGCCTGGCGCAGACTGGAGGGCGAGATGCCGTAGTAGGCCGTGATGTAGAGGTCGGAGCGCGAGCCGGAGTCGATCTCTTCTCCAGGCACGAGACCGCTGGTATCGACGAGGTGCGCCTGATCGAAGGGATGTGGGGCGAACTCCTCCCGCACGGGGTTTGGCGTGGCGGAGCCCGAGAAGATGCGCAGTGCCTGCCGGAAGGCTCCGCGGACTCCGTGGTGATCGATGCCATGAAGGATGCGGCGGTAGAGGAGAAGGGGGGTCACG
>CALMVK010000011.1:28816-30892 GCA_937873145.1 uncultured Granulicella sp.
GTTGCATCTGCGTCTAAACAATGTGGTATTGTATGGTGAGCTAGGAACATGCGCCTGTAGAGGCTTTATTTGCCGAAAGGCTGAGTGCTAAATAAGGTTGGGCGACGCGGTCTTTACCGCAAAGATTCCTGCAAACAAGAAAATACAGCTAAAGGGAGAAGGTGCGTCTTGCACCTGCCGCATGGGTGGCATCCCATAACCCAGAATCATTCGCAGGAGCGCGCACGCACGTGGCCGAAGAACTGGATAAGTACGAAGACGATATCGATAAGTTAATCGAAACGGGCAAAGAGAAGGGTTATCTCACCTATGGCGAGGTAAACGATCTTCTTCCAGGGGATATTACGACCCCTGACGACCTGGATGACCTGCTCACGACCATCAACACCCAAGGGATCGAGTTGGGAGGCGAGGAGCGCGAAGGCAGCAGCCGCGATAAGTATGAGCCTGAGGCAGGCGAAGAGGGCGACGATGTCGAGCTCGACCTCTCACCTGGCACGCTTGAGAAGACCAACGACCCGGTTCGCATGTACCTGCGCGAGATGGGAACGGTCCCGCTGCTTACCCGCGAGGGTGAGGTGGAGATTGCCAAGCGGATCGAGCGCGGGCAGCTACGCGTGATGAAGGCTATCTCCCGTTCGCCGATCGTGATTCGCGAGATTGTGGGGCTGGGCGAGGACCTGCGCCGAGGCGTCCGCAATATCAAGGAAGTGGTCACCTTCGACGAAGAAGAGCTGACCGAGGAGATCCTGCAATCGCGTGTGCGCCAGACGGTTGGCCGCATCGATGTCATCCTGAAGCACCAGAAGAAGATTACGGGATACGACGAAAAGTGCGGCCAGCTGGAGGGGAAAGACGCCCGGAGTAAGGTGCGTGAGCAGCGCAAGCTGCGCTGGCTGATTGGCCGCGAGCATGTGTATGTCAATCGCGTGGTGCGTGAGCTGAAGTACACCAACGGTGAGAAGAAGCGGCTGCTCGACAAGGTCAACAAGACGGTGGACGCGATGCGTACGCTCGAGCGCCAGGTGAAATCGCTCGAGGCCAAGTTCGAGGCGTCGAAGTCTGAAGAGCTGCGCAAGGAGTACAAGCGCCAGCAGAAAAACTGCAGGCTCGACCTGGACCGCGTAGAGCAGGATGCCGGCATTCCCATTGCCGACCTCAAGCGGACGCAGCGCGAGATGATCCAGGGCGATATGGATGCGGAGAAGGCCAAGCGTGAGCTGATCGAAGCCAATCTGCGCCTGGTGGTTTCGATTGCCAAGAAGTACACCAACCGCGGATTGCAGTTCCTCGACCTGATTCAGGAAGGCAACATCGGCCTGATGAAGGCGGTCGACAAGTTTGAGTATCGGCGTGGGTATAAGTTTTCAACCTACGCGACGTGGTGGATTCGGCAAGCCATTACGCGCGCGATCGCGGACCAGGCGCGTACGATTCGTATTCCGGTGCACATGATCGAGACGATCAACAAGCTGATCCGCACCAGCCGTCAGTTGGTGCAGGAGCTTGGCCGCGAGGCGTCGTCGGAAGAGATTGCGCGGCGCATGGATATTCCCGTGGCCAAGGTGCGCAAGGTGCTGAAGATTGCGCAGGAGCCGATCTCGCTCGAGACGCCGATCGGCGAAGAAGAGGACTCGCACCTGGGAGACTTTATCGAGGACCGGATGGCCGTTTCGCCGGCCGATGCGGTCATTTCGGTAAACCTGAAGGAGTATACGTCGCAGGTTTTGCGCACGTTGACGCCGCGAGAGGAGCGTGTGATCAAGATGCGGTTTGGCCTGGAGGATGGTTCTGAACATACCTTGGAAGAGGTAGGGCAGAGCTTTCAGGTGACCCGTGAGCGCATCCGGCAGATTGAGGCCAAGGCTCTGCGGAAACTGCGTCATCCCAGCCGTAGCCGGAAGTTGAAGGCGTTTGTGGATGGGGTGAAGGAAGCTTGAAGCGAATGGATGATGTAGAGCCAAAAGAAAAGGCAAATACGGGGATTCTGGCTTTGCCAGAATGACGGCTTGCTTTTGCCAGAATGGCGGCTTGCTTTGCCAGAATGACGGCTTGCTTTGCCAGAATGACGGCTTG
>CALMVK010000011.1:30992-47268 GCA_937873145.1 uncultured Granulicella sp.
CGGCTTGCTTTGCCAGAATGACGGCTTGCTTTGCCAGAATGACGGCTTGTAGAGACTGGGGGGAGCGGCTAAGAGGCTGCTCCCCCTATTGTGTTATTGGAAGGATGCAGCCAGTTGCGAGGCGGCAAACTGCTCTGCCTGCTGAGCTACTTGCACGGAGAGTCCCAGGCCGAAGAACTCGTGGGTTACTCCGTTAAAGAGGCGGTAGGTCGCCTTGTTGTTGGCTGCGAGCAGCGCGTTGTAGTAGGTGATGCCGTCGCTCTCTAAAGGATCGAGCTGGGCGGAGAGAATGGTTGCAGGGGCAAGCCCCTGGAGATTTGCGTTGATGGGGGAGACACGCGGATCGTTGGGACCAGCCACGCTGTAGTAGAGATAGTCCTGGCTGAAGTAGGACAACTCTGCGGTATAGAGGGGCAGGGACTGGTCGACGTAAAGCTGATCCGAGGTGTCGTTGGTACGGGCAGTGGCGATGGGATAGATCAGGATCTGTGCCGTGGGTGCTTGCAGGCCCTGATCGCGCGCGGCGATGGCTACCTCGGTGGCCAGGTTTCCTCCGGCGCTTTCACCCGCCAAGGCGACCTTGCCGGCGAGTCCGTTGTACTTGCCGATGTTGGCGGTAACCCATTTGTAAGAGGCAATGGCATCGTTGTACGCCGCAGGAAAGGGAGCTTCGGGACCTTTGCGATATTCGACGGAGACGACGATGGCAGGAGTCATGTTCGCCAAAGCGCGTGCACTCTCATCGTAGGTGTCGATCGTTCCTACGACGAAGCCTCCACCGTGGAAGTACACCACAACCGGGAAGGGTCCCGCGCCGGCTGGCGTGTAGATCCGGATGGGGATCTGATTTCCGTCGCTGCCGGGAATGGTGATGCCATCACGCACACTTCCTAAAATGGTCGGCTGCGACATGGCTCCCGAGGCGCGAAGCAGGATCTTGTTGGCATCCTGAATGGCGAGCTGCTGACGTGCATCCGGGGCCGGAAGATAGATGAGGGGCGTACCTCTGATGAGGTCGTAGAACTCGACAACCTGGGCCATATCGGGCGTCATCTGCGCCAGAAGTTGAGCTTGGGTTAGGGGAACGACTGTCTGAGCCTGCGTCTGAAGACAACCGAGACCCAGAGTGAGTGAAGCGAGGACGGTGGAGCTAGAACGAACGAACTGGAGGAGATTCATGAGAGCATCCTAGTTAGGTTCAGCCAAATCGTACTTTTGCAGGCTTTACGCACTCGGATGCAAGGAGGTTGGCAGTTGTCAGCTTTACGTGGGCCAAAGCCGCAGCGCGCCGCTCGATTGGATGTCTGTCGAGCACACGGTCGTCTTACTCTGTCCAGCGGCGGAAGACCAGCGATCCATTGGTTCCGCCGAAGCCAAACGAGTTCGACAAGGCATAGTCAATTTTGGCGTGGATGGGCGTGTTCGGCACGTAGTTCAGCCGGCATTGTGGGTCGAGCTCCACAATATTCATGGTGGGCGGAGCGATCCCGTCGAGCATTGCCATGATGGTGATGCCTGCCTCAAGGCCTCCGGCGCCGCCCAGAAGATGACCCGTCATCGATTTTGTGGAGCTAACGAGCAGTGTGTGGTTGAGCGCACGTTCACCGAAGATATTTTCGATTGCCTTGGATTCGAGCGCATCACCGAGCGGAGTCGACGTGGCATGTGCGTTGACGTAATCGATGCGGTCGGGAGAGATTCCCGCAACCTTCAAGGCGGCCCGCATGGCGCGATAGCAGCCTTCTCCTTCGGGTGCCATGCCGGTCATGTGGAAGGCGTCGGCGGACATGCCGTAGCCGAGGACTTCGGCAAGAATCTTTGCGCCGCGGGCCTGGGCGAAGGCTAGATCTTCAAGGATCAGGATGCCTGCTCCTTCACCGACGACGAAGCCGTCACGATCCTTGTCCCACGGACGACAGGCGTGCTCTGGGTCGTCGTTGCGGGTGGAAAGGGCCTTCATGGCCGCGAAGCCTCCTACACCCATGGGGGTGATGGCTGCCTCAGTGCCGCCGGCGATCATGGCGTCCGCATCGCCGCGTTGAATGATGCGAAAAGCGTCGCCGATCGAGTGCGCCGACGAGGTACAGGCGGTAGCGGTCGCTTCATTCGGTCCGCGTGCGTTGTATTTGATGGAAACGTGACCGGCCGCGAGGTTAACGATCGATCCTGGAATGAAGAAGGGTGAGATTTTGCGGGGACCGCCGGCTAGCATGGCCGAGTGTTCGCGCTCAATGACGTCGAATCCGCCGATACCCGACCCGATATGCACCCCGAAGCGATCCCGGTTTCCCTGGTCGATGACCAGGCCGGAGTGCTGCATGGCCTCCGCAGAAGCAGCCAGGGCGAAGTGGATGAAGCGGCCCATCTTGCGGGACTCCTTCTTTTCGACAAAGAGGAGAGGATCAAAGTCTTTGACCTCGGCGGCGAATCGCACCGAGTGACCAGTAAGATCAAACGCCTTGATCGCGGCCATGCCACTGCGACCTGCCAACAAGCCCTGCCAGACCTCGGGAGCAGTCTTGCCGACACCACAGATTAGACCGATGCCTGTGACTACCACCCGGCGTTGTTCCGGCTGCAAGCGTGGCTCCGAAGGGAGACTTTCGCGCAGCCGCTCGTTTGGTTCATCCATTGCTGCTTATTTGCCTTTCTGGTTCTTCTCGATATAGTCGACCGCGTCCTTCACTGTCTTGATTTTTTCGGCGTCTTCATCGGGAATTTGAATATCGAAGGCCTCTTCAAACTGCATGACCAGTTCGACCACATCGAGCGAGTCTGCCCCCAGATCTTCTTGAAAACTGGCACCTGGTGTTACCTCGGCTTCATCCACCTGAAGTTGTTCGACAATGATCTGCTTGACCTTCTCATCTACTGCTGCCATGGGTTTCTCCTGTGAAAGTATCGTTCGGGAACGCCGTACGGATTTCGGGACCGCTGCGTAGGCGGCCTGTACGGGAAACAAAGTGCCTTGCCGAGTGTAAATCAAACCTCCGTGGCGATGTGCAGGAAGGACGCCGCCGATGGCAATCCGCGGCGGCTCTTCGATTCAGCGGGCAGGTGCTCCATCTGTGGCGCGCTACGTCTAACTCTCCGTGAGTCAACGTTCCACGGGTGATTTGTCTTTGCGACTGGCTGCAGGAAAGCTTGGCCGCGTCGCGCTTCTGGCTGTGGTGGTCTCTTTGAGTCTACTCTCAGATTCGCCGGCCAGCGCGCAAAGCGGCCAAGCGAAGCCGGCGAGTGGGGAGGGTGCAGAGCGTGCGCGGGCACAGGCTCCCTGCCCGGATCTGAAGCATCCACGAGCTGGGAGCGAAGGCGGGCGGCCGACGGTCGAGGTGCAGGTGAAGATGGACGTCGATGTCGATGGCGCGCCCAACGCTTACGGCCCGAAAGGCAAGCCGGCGCTGGATATTTTGAAGCACGCACGCTCGCCGAAGGGCAGCGAGCATCCGGGCGAGATTGTCGGCTATATGACGGAGTACACGGGAGGGCCACCCACCGTGCAAGGCAGGAACGATCCTTACCCGGGCTACTACGTCTCGCAGACCGACTTTGCAGACGAACATAATCCGCGCATGGAGGATCCGCGGCGCTATGTGGATGCGACCCGCGTCAACTACGTGGTGCAGGGCAAGGTAGCGCGGGAGGCCGGTGCCGTCATGGGCGACTTTGCGGTGGTAACCAGTTGCCGGACGGGCAAGAGTGTGTATGCGATTTTGGCCGATTCCGGCAATGAGAGCGGGGCGGAGGGGTCGCTGGCGCTGGTGCGGGCCTTGGGCTATCCGCTCAAGAACGGGATCGACGACTCGGTCGATCATGCCGAGATTGTGATTCGCTATTACCCGCACAGCAATCCGGGCAAGCAGTTCTTCAAGACGCAGGCGGACCTGGACGCAGCGGCGATAAAGCTTGGCTTGAAGAAGTAGGCTTCAGCTCTCTTCCGTGGCGACCAGCCGCAGGGTTCCGTTAGCCAGCTCCGGTGAACTTGCAGGGTCGCTTACCTCGCGCAAGGAGCGATTGATGGCTCGGGTGCGGACGCCGACATCGGCAAGGGTCTTCTGAATCTTGCCAACATCGCCTTCCACCTTGTCCATGAGCGTGCCGAATTTACCGAACTCTGTTTTAGCGGATTCAAGTACCTTCCAGACCTCGTCTCCTTTCTCCTGGAGGGCAAGCATGTGAAAGCCCATTTGAAAGCTGGTCAGGATGGCCGACAATGTAGATGGTCCGGCGATGGTGACCTGGCACTTGGATTGAATCTCCGCCTGTAGAGCATCACGACGCATCACCTCGGCGTACAGGCCTTCGGTAGGAAGAAACATGATGGCGTGCGGCGTGGTGCGCGGCGGATGGATGTACTTCTCGCAGATGCGCTTGCCTTCGACGCGAATCGCTGCCTCGAAGCCCTTGCCGGCTGCCGCCAGCAGCTCCGGATCGTTGGCCGTGTAGGCGTTTTCGAGCCGCTCCCAGGCCTCGCGGGGGAACTTGGCATCGATCGGCAGCAGCGTCTCCCCGTGCTGGCCGGGAAAGCGGACGGCAAACTCGACTGCCTCCTGCGTGTTCGGCTTAATGCGAGCGTTGCGGACGAACTGCGAGGGTGCAAGCATTTGCTCAAGCAACATGCCGAGCTGGACCTCTGCAAAGCCTCCGCGCGACTTGACGTTGGTGAAGATGCGCGAGAGATCGTCCACCCCTTCCGAGAGTTTAGACATCTCGCCCAATCCGGTGTGTACCTTGTTGAGCTGATCGGTGACCTGGCCAAAGCTCTCGGAGAGGCGCGTATGCAGCGTGGCGTGCAGCTTCTCGTCGACGGTGGCGCGCATCTCTTCGAGCTTGGCGGTGTTGGCTGCGTTCAGATGATCGAGGCGCTCCTGGACGGCTTTGCGTAGCCGCTCACCATCTTGCAGGTTGGCTTGGCCCAGTTCGGCGAGCCGGGTATGGAGGGCGGCCTGGGCTTCCAGCTGGTGACGGGTGTTCTCGGCGACGAAGCCGCTGAGTCTCTGTGCCAAGCCGTCAAGCTGGGTATGGACGGCGGCGCGCAGAGCTTCGGCGGAGGTCTTGTTATCGATGCGGAAGCTGTCGAAGCCGGCGGTGAGCGCGGTTCCGAGCGCCGCAACCGTGTGGGTGATCTCGGTGCGCAGTGCGATAGCGGAAGCCGCGCTTGCCTCGCGGGAGGCATGCGTCTCTGCCAGCAGATCGGACCGCAGCTGCGCCAAGGCGCTCCGCACATGGCTGTCCAGCGCTTCTGCCCGGGTATCCACTCGTGCCAGTTGGTCCGGCATTTGGAGCGCCCGGGCATCGGGCGCAGCCGGTAGCGGAGCTCGCCTGAGGAGGAGAAAGGCGAGGAGGGCCAACATCACGAACTGAACCAGCAGGAGAGCAAGGAGCATATTCGTCTTTCCTTCGCCATCAAGCGTACCAGAAGAAGACGAATTGACTTGTTCAAATTGTGTGCAACTTCTACCACTTTGGCGGGATGCGCGAACAGCTACCAGACGCGGCAACTGTTCGCGGGCACCATGGGTGAGCCTTGCTTGCAGGAGAAGGCTCCGGCAAAGCCTGGCTGGTTGACGAGCGGGCCGTCGACGCGGAAGTGGTCGGGGGCGTGCGGGTCGGTTTGGGCGCGTAGGCGCAGGCTTGCCGGACGCGTGTTCGAGCACCAGTTCTGGGCGTAGGCGAGATAGAAGCGCTGCGGGCCGGTGTAGCCGTCGGTTTTGGCGGTGATGTCTTCGTGGTTCTGCTTGGCGCGGTCGAGGTAGGCCATGTAGGCGAGCAGCAGGCCGCCATTGTCGGCGGTGTTTTCGCCCAGGGTGAGCTTGCCGTTGACATGCACGTCGTCGACGGCGACGAACTTGCTGTATTCGTTCGAGAGGCAGTCGGTCTTGGCTTCAAACTTCTTGGTGTCTTCAGGGGTCCACCAGTCGCTGAGATTGCCTTTGGCGTCGAACTTCTTGCCTTCGTCGTCGAAGCCGTGGGTGAGCTCGTGGCCGATGATGGCGCCGATGTGGCCGTAGTTGAGGGCGTCGTCGGATGTGGGGTCGTAGAAGTTGGGCTGCAGGATGCCGGCGGGAAAGTTGATGTCGTTCATGCTGGAGTCGTAATAGGCGTTGACGGTGGGTGGCGCCATGCTCCACTCGGTGTGGTCGACGGGTTTGCCGATCTTGTTGAGCTGGCGATCGTTCTCAAAGGCGTTGGCGCGCAGGGCGTTGGTGACGGGATCGTCGGGCGTGATGGCGAGCGAGCTGTAGTCGCGCCAATGGTCGGGGTAGCCGATCTTGTTGGCGACGGCGTGCAGCTTCTCCTTGGCGCGCACTTTGGTGGCGGGGCTCATCCAGTCGAGCTGGTCGAGGTCGGCTTCCATGGCGCGCTCGATGTCGCCGACCATCTGGAGGACTTTGGCTTTGCTGTCGCCGGCGAAGTACTGCTGGACGTAGACCTGGCCGAGCGCTTCGCCGAGCGCACCATCGACAGAGCTGCTGCAGCGCTTCCACTGCGGGGGCTGCTGCTCGGTGCCGCTGAGCTTGCGGCTGTAGAAGTCGAAGTTCTCGTCGTCGAAGCGTTTGGGGAGATGTCCGGCGACGGTGGTGAGCAGATGGTAGCGGAAGTAGGCGCGCAGGGTTTCGATGTCGGTTGAGCGGACCAGGCGGATGAGCGCGGGAACGTAGCCGGGGACGACGTCGTTGATCTCGGAGATGCGCGGGGAGTGGATGTTGTCTTCAAACTGGCCGAAGAGGCCCATGGGGAACTGGCTGGCGACCTGGGCGATGGGGACGAGGTGGTAGACCTTTTCGGGGTCGCGGCGCTCGGTGACGCCGAGGCTGGCTTGGGCGAGTCCAGTTTCGAAGCGGAGGATGCCTTGCGCGTCTTTCTGGGCCTGCTCGGCGTGCTCGCCGGCGAGGGTGAGCATGGCGGCGACGTGGGCGACGTAGTCCTTGCGGAGCTGCTCGTCCTTGGCTCCGGTGCGGGTGTAGTAGTCCTTTTCAGGCAGGCCGAGGCCGCCCTGGTCGACGACGGCGATCTGCTTGGAGGCGTCCTTGAAGTCCTGCTGTTCGCCATAGCTGAAGAGTACGTCGACGCCGACGCGTTGCAGGCGGCCGGTGAGTCCGGCGAGCGAAAGGAGGCTCATGGAGTCGATTTGCTTGAGCAGAGGCTCGATGGGGCGGAGACCGTCCCTCTCGATCGCGGCCGTGTCCATGCAGGCGTGGTAATAGTCGCCGATCTTCTGCTCGTTGGGAGTGCGGGTGGTGCCGCCGGCGGCGGACTTCTCGAGGATGCCGCTGAGCCTCTGGGTGTTGACGTTGTAGAGGTTGTAGAAGCCGTTGGTGCCGGCCTGATCGCCCGGGATGGGGTGGCTGGCGGTGTAGTTGCCGCAGGCGAACTGGTAGAAGTCCTGGCAGGGGTCGGCTTTGGGGTCGATGGAGCTGAGGTCCAGGCTGGGGGTCGGCGTGTACGTCATTTTTGCCGAGACAGCAGGAGCTACTTGTGGGGCGACCGTGCCTTGTTGCGCAACGGCCGATCCGTACGTGAGGACGGCGAAGGAGAGCGGCAGAGCCACGGATCTTGCTTTCATGCGGGTAAAAAGCCTCTCGGTTTTCACGGGTATCGTTGCGAAAACGCCGGAGATCCTGCGGAGGAACGGAATTGTCGCCGGCGTTCGTCTATGAAAGAGTAGATGAAGATCGCCACCGGTGCTACGTCTCCCGGCAAAGCTGTTTTAGATTTTTCTACGGACGTTCCGGACTTTGAGATGACATCCATCCTGGTTTCTGCCTTTGCGAGGCGCACGCTCTGTCTGATTGTGGGTTCCAGTGTGGCTTCGAGCATGGCGCTGGGGCCGCGCGCGAATACGCCGGCGATCTCCTTGCCGATTGCGCCGCTGGGATTTCAGGCCCTGCAGCCGCGCCTGCTGGCGGCGGGCGGATCGATGTTTACGCTGCACTTTGTGGACAGCACGCATCTGCTGTTTACGTTCAACAATCGCGGCCTGCTGAAGCGTATGCCGGATGCGACGCCTGAGGACGACGATCGCAACGTGACCGCGCTGCTGCTGGAGTTGCCCAGCGGCAAGGTGCTGGCGCGCACGGAGTGGCGTACGCGGGACCGCGAGCAGTACCTGTGGCCGCTGGCGCATGGGCGCTTTTTGCTGCGGGTGCGGATGCACCTGACGGTGATCGAGCCGCTGGCGAACCTGGCCAAGGAGGAGGCGTTTCGCGAGCAGCCGCTGTTGGATTTCAAGCGGCGGATTGGGTACATTTCGGTCTCCCCGGGCGGAGAGCTGCTGACGATCGAGACGGTGCCTCCGCGTCACCAGATCGATGACGGCGGCGGAGGCCAGGCACGCGGGGCGCAGCAGCTTCAGATGCGGACACAGGCTCCGGGACAGGCTGGGGCACAGGCTGGGGGTTCGCCGGGGCCAAGTGCGCCGCCGGCGGTGGAGTTTTCCTCGGAGCGCGCAGGTTTGCCTCCGGTCGATCTGCATTTTTATCGGCTGGGTGTGGAGGCTGGGGCAGGTGGGACGGAGCGCCTGGCGGCGCGGTCGGCGGGAGTGCTCGGCGCACGCGGCCTGATTAGTGTTCCGGCGACGGCGGATGGTTTTTTGGATGCGATGAAAGAGTCGCCCGGGGTGTATGACTTCGACTATTTTTCGCATACGGGCAAGAAGCTTGAGCTGTCTCCGTACGATACGACGTGTGCGCCACGGCCATATTTTGTAAGTGCGAGCGAGTTTGTCGCGCTTGGCTGCCATGGCGGGTCGGACCGGATGATGTTGAGTGGATTCAATCTGCGCGGCGAGGAGCCGTGGGTGCAGGCGCTCTCCGGCCAATATATTGCGCCCTACCTGATTGCGGCACCGGCGGCGGGGCGCTTTGCGTTTAGCCGCGTGCTGGTTTCCGGCAGCTACTACGATCCAGACAACATGGTTCCGGAGGCAATGAATGCGCAGGAGGTGAGCGTGCTGCAGCACCATGACGGGCGATTGCTGCTGAAGGTGCAGGCCTCGCCGATTCAGCGGGCCGGGCAGAACTTCGATCTCTCCGCGGATGGGATGGCTGTGGCGGTGTTGCGCGCGGGCAACATTGAGGTGTATCGGCTGGGACCGCTGACGGGCCAGGATAAGCGTGCGGTCGAGACCGCGCAGAAGGATGCTCCGGAGCGGAACGACGCGCAGGTGAAGTTGAAATCGACGCCGATTGCTGCAGGACGGCGAGAGGAGGATTTGCCGGCGATGGCGGTGCGGCCTGCGGGAAGCATGATTGAGGTGCCTGCGCCAGCGGCAGCGGCGAGTGCGCCGGAAGCTGCTGAGCCGGAGCGGAAGACTCCGCCTACGCTTTACAGTCCGGAGCACCCAAAGGACGAGAAGCAGCCCTGAGTTTACGTAGAGAGTCGGTTGAATTGAACCGGCTCGGGAAGTTGCTACCGGTTCTTGAGATAGCAGAAGCTGACGAGCGTATGCACTCTGTCACTGCTTGAGTTGCTGAACCTGGCGGCTTGCCTGATGGTATCGAGAGCAACAACGGCAAAGGCAGCTGCAGATTCCTTCGGGAATGACAACGAAAAGCAGGAGTTGCCTCTCCATCGAAGTAGGCTTAGGCGGCTTTTTTGCCTTGAATGGCTGCCTTGACGCGGGCGTTCAGGCGGCTCTTGTAGCGGCTGGCAGTGTTTTTGTGCAGCACGCCTTTTTGGACGCTTTTATCGAGCAGCGAGGCGGTGGAGCTATAGACCGCCATCAGGTTTTGCGTATCGCCCTTGAGGATGGCCTCGCGCAGGGTGCGCAGAGTGCCGCGGAGTTTGGAGCGGTTAGAGCGATTGTGGGCGGTTTTGGTGACGGTCTGACGTGCGCGCTTCAGCGAGGAAACATGATTTGCCATGGGGACTCTCTTCTCTATAGACCGGCGGCCGGGAGACAAAGGCTCGCGCAGTGAGGTGGAGGCAAAGATCAGGCCAGCCAGGAACATAGCCCGCGGTACTCCCTGCCACTTCCAAGTTTACGGATGTGCCCGGGTTCGGTCAATGCAGATCTGCTGCCGGACGGATTTGGTGACCTGAAATCCACTCTTGACGAAGGCGCGTGGAAGTTCTACTCTCCAACCATTATCGGCACCCGTTCGGTACGGCTTACCAATCCGGTCGCAGCCATAAGACACTTCCCCGGTGTCGTATTCCTCCCGCCCTGCATCGCCCCTCTTCTGCAAACATCCAACTTACAGCGTGCCTTGCCGGGCGCCAACCTGTTTTCTACTGACGGAGGTCAGACCCCCGCTTGACGAAAAAAACTCTCGACATCACCCCCGGAATCGAGCCTTTGTACGGAACTCGCGATGAGAATCTTCGCCTGCTCGAAGATGGATTGCACGTTACGATCGACCTCCGCTCCGACGCCATTCATATTTGCGGTGAAGACGCGCCGGTGGCTCGCGCAGCCCAGGTCTTTGCCGATTTCGATTCGCTGCGGCGCTCGGGAGTTACGCTGCAGAATGGCGAGTTGCATGGGCTCTTGAAACTGGTGGTGGCCGACCCATATGCGACGCTGCGGCAGTTGGTCGACCAGGGCAAGCAGCGGTCGGCCGGGGTAAAGCGTATGGTGCAGCCGCGCTCGCCCAACCAGAAGAAGTATGTCGAGGCGATCGAAGCCAACGACATGACGTTCGGCATTGGGCCGGCGGGAACGGGTAAGACGTACCTGGCGGTGGCGATGGGAGTTGCGGCGCTGCTGGCCAAGAAAGTTTCGCGGATTATTTTGGTGCGGCCGGCGGTTGAGGCTGGGGAGCGGCTTGGCTTTTTGCCGGGATCTCTGCAGGAAAAGGTCGATCCGTACATGCGGCCGCTCTACGACGCGCTCTACGATCTGCTGGACCAGGAGAAGGTGGACAAGCTGATCGAGCGCAACGTGATCGAGGTTGCTCCCCTGGCGTTCATGCGTGGAAGGACTTTGTCGGACGCTTTCATCATTATGGATGAGGCGCAGAATACGACGACCGAGCAGATGAAGATGTTCGTGACGCGCCTGGGGAACAACTCGAAGGCGGTGATTACCGGCGACCTGACGCAGACCGATCTTCCCAATCCGAAGAAGTCCGGGCTGCTCGAGGCGCTGCATGTGCTGAACGGGGTAGAGGGCATCCGATTCTGCCACTTTGAGGATGTGGACGTGGTACGGCACCAACTGGTGCAGCGGATTGTGCGGGCGTATGACACCTATGGGCGCTCGCAACAGCCCTTGCCGATGTCTATCGATGCGAGCTTGCCGGGTACGCCGGAAACTTCGATGAATGCTCCGCATACGGTCGCCAAACCGCAATGAGCTTGCCGGCTTGCGCTATGATTGGAGGGAACAGAGGCTGTATGCGCGTCTGTTCCCTCCGATGATTACCATCGAACCTCCAAGTAGTCCGCTGGCACTCGAAGCTGTCTCCACCCTTAGCCGGTCCGGCCTCTCGCGGTTTGTCAATCGTGCTTGTGCGGCTGTTGCTTTGGATGGCTCGGTAGAGGTGCTGCTGACGTCGGATGGAGAGATGCGACGGCTGAATCGTACCTTCCGCGGCAAAAACAAAACAACCGATGTGCTTAGCTTTCCGGCAGCCCAGGAAGCGGAGGGAATTGCCGGCGATCTGGCGATTTCGCTCGACACGGCGGCGCGCCAGGCCGAGGAGCAAGGGCATACGCTGCGCGATGAGCTGCGCATTTTGCTGCTGCATGGACTGCTGCACCTGGCCGGCGAAGACCATGAGAACGACGCGGGTGAGATGGCCGCGCGTGAAAGTGAGCTGCGCGCACAGTTGAAGCTGCGCTCCGGCCTGATTGAGCGAACGCACGGGAGCAAACGAAAGACAGGAAAGGATTTATGACCGCTCTGGAGGTGGTGCTGCTGCTGGTGCTGCTGGCGATTTTGACACTGGCTGCGTATGTGGACCGGATTTATTCCGAGATGGGCAAGTTTCTGTCGCGTGAGTATCAGGACAACATCGATAGCTGGGAGGAGCTGGTGGAGCCGCAGTTGCGGCTGGGGCGCGAGTCGACCGCGCAGTCGGCGTCTGTGCTGCGGCAGTTGACGCTGGCGGGGCTGGCGCTGCTTTCAGGAATGCGGCTTTACCGGACGGGAACGCCGGCGTGGAGTGAGGTTGCCGTCGCGGTCTTTGAGCTGATTTTCCTGATTCTGATCTTCGACCGGCTGATTCCGCAGGTGCTGTTTGTGCGCACGGAGGGCACCTGGGTGTCGCGGATTCGGTATCTGCTGCAGGCGCTGTTTTATGTGATTTTGCCGGTGACGCTGCTGCTGGGGCTGCTGCTGTCGATTGTTGCGCTGGCCGAGGCGGAGGACAAGGAAGAAGACGAGCATCCGTCGGAGGCGATGGATGCCTTGCTCGAGGCGGGCGAAGAAGAGGGCATTCTCGAGGAGTCGGACCGCGAGCTGGTGCGGTCGGTCGTCGAGTTTGGCGATAAGGTGACGCGGGAGGTGATGACGCCGCGGCCGGAGGTTTTTGCGGTTCCGGACACGCTGACGTTGAAGGAGTTTACGGCGGAGCTGGAAAAGCATGTGTTTTCGCGGGTTCCGGTGTTTCATGAATCGCTCGATACCGTGACCGGGATTGCGTTTGCGCACGATCTGCTGCAGGTGAGCGATGAGGATGCGGAGACGTTGACGCTGGAGCGGATTCAGCGTTCGGCGGCGTTCGTTCCGGAGACGAAGATGGTGGCGGAGCTGCTGCGGGAGATGCAGTCAGAGAAGCAGCATATGCGCATTGTGATCGATGAGTATGGCTCGGTGGCGGGCGTGGTGACGATTGAGGATCTGCTCGAAGCGATTGTGGGCAACATTGCCGATGAGCACGATGAGCCGCAGGCCGACGATGCTCCGGTGCGCGAGCAGAATGGCGCGTATGTGGTGTCTGGAACGTTTGAGCTTTCGCGTTTGCGGGAGTTGTTTGCGGACCAGACTACGGCAGGCCGAGGTGGGGGGGAGGAGACTCGCCAGGCAGCACGCCAGGCAGCAGAGACAGGCGCTGAGCGGACGGCCACGATGGATCGTGAAGAGGCCTCCGAGCTTCGGCTTCCGGAGCACTATGAATCGACGACGGTGGGCGGCCTGGTCTCGGAGTTGGCCGGGCACATTCCTCTTCCGGGCGAGGTGGTGGAGGATGCGGGGCTGCGACTGGAGGTGCTGGCCAGTACCGACCGGCGGATTGAGTCGATCCGGGTAAGCCTGCTTTCACTTGCGGTGAGTTGAGATTGAAAGAAAAGATGCCCGGCGGCGGAGCTGGTCTAGAATTGCTTCAGCGGCTGTACGGCCTGCCGGGGTTCCTCAATCAATTTATGGGAGATCGAAGGATGTCTCAGTTTACGGGCACGGTACGGTGGTTCAATCCTTCAAAGGGATATGGATTTCTGGGTAGGGAGGACGGTGCGGATGTCTTCGTACACTATACGGCCATCCAGGATAAGGATTTCCGGTCGATCCAGGAAGGGGAGCCGGTGAGCTTCGACATCACGCAAGGTGTGCTGGGTCCGCAGGCTGCGCAGGTGCATCGGCTGGACCGGACCGGGCAGATGGATGGCAGGGTGGGCCGGCCTTTGATTTAGCGAGCGGACATGGGTCCGGAAGCGACGTATGCTGGGAAGATGGCGTTTCGCTCCGGATTCGTTTCGATTATCGGCAGGCCCAACGCGGGCAAGTCTACGCTGTTAAATGCGCTGCTAGGGCAGAAGATCGCGATCGTCACGCATAAGCCGCAGACGACGCGGACGCGGATTCATGGGGTGCTGGAGATTCCGCTCAAGAAAAAGACCGCGGCCGAGACAGGCCATCCGGCGGCGCAGATGGTGCTGGTGGATACGCCGGGCATCCATAAACCGGACACGCAACTGGATCGGCGCATGATGCAGGAGGTGCACGATGCGCTTGAGACGCGGGATGCGGTGCTGTTTCTGGTGGACGTGACGCACAAGCTGCCCAAGGAGGATTCGGGCAAGGTGACGGGACGGATGACGCTTTCGGTGGCGGAGGATGCGTTTTCGCTTGAGCTGATCAAGAAGTTGGAGTGCCCGGTGATCCTGTTGCTGAACAAGATCGACCAGATTGCGCAGGCGGAGATTATGCCGTTGATTGCGCACTGGGCGGCGCTGTATCCGTTTGCGGAGATCCTTCCGATCTCGGCGCGCAAGAAGATCAATCTGGATTTGCTGCTGGATAAAGTGGTGGGGCATTTGCCGGAGGGACAGCGGTATTTTCCGAAGGATCAGTTGACGGATCAGCCGGAGCGTTTTCTGGTGGCGGAGTTGGTGCGCGAGAAGATTCTGCTGCTGACGGGCGAGGAGGTGCCGTATGCGACGGCGGTGGTGGTGGAGAAGTTTGAGGAGCCGGCGTCGATGAAGAAGCTTGCGGACGGGCGGCTGCCGGTGACGAAGATTGCGGCGGCGATTTTTTGTGAGCGCACGGGGCAGAAGGCGATCCTGATCGGCAAACAGGGGAGCATGCTGAAGGAGATCGGCTCGGCGGCGCGGAAGGAGATCGAGAGCTTGCTGGGGATGCGGGTGTTTCTGGAGTTATTTGTGAAGGTGCAGGAAGATTGGCGGTCAAAGCCGGGGTTTATTGAGGACCTGGATTGGCGGCGGCAGCTGGAGCAGATTGCGGAGAAGCAGGCCTCCGCACCGAAAGTGCTCACCGGCAGTTCATCGTCCGAAGATGAGTAGCCGACCGGCAAGCAAGGTTACTGGAGCAAAGACATCGATACCGCGGTCAGGGTTTTGACTCCGGTCTCGAGGGTGGGCTCTGGATCTGGCTCGAACTTGCTGGTGTGGAGGCCAGGCAACTCTTTGCCGGCGGCCTGGGCTGCGGCGAAGCGATCCGGATACATGGCGCCGAGGAAGTAGTAGGTGGTCGGGATTTTGTTGCCTGGAAGCCCGAAGACGCCGACATCTTCACTGCCCATGGTGGGCTGCCCGTCCATGACATTGTTTGCGCCGATCGTCTTGATGAGGATGGCTTTGACCCGGGCGGAGAGCTCCGGGTTGTTGTAGAGCGACGGCGTTGACTCGTCCTCGAGCACGGTGACGGTGGGCATCTTGTCCGCGGCCATGCCGGCGGAGGTGGCGACGCCGACGGCCATCTGACGGATGCCATCGAGGATGACCTGGCGGCTCTTATCGGTGAAGGCGCGGGTGGTGAGCTCTAGCTTTACTTCGTTGGGAATGACGTTGCGCCGGGTGCCACCCTGGATGTCCCCGACGGTTACGACCGCGGGAGCGAGGGGGTTCTCTTCGCGGCTGACAATGGTCTGCATTTGGACGATGAGCATGGCGGCCATGACGATGGGGTCCTTGCCTGCCTCGGGGAACGCACCATGTCCGCCGATGCCGTGCAGGGTAACGTCGACGGAGGTGGAGCTGGCGAGAGCGGGACCGCTGGTGAGGATGACCTTGCCGGCGGGTGCGCCGTTGGTGTCGTGGAGGCCGATGATCATGTCGGGCCTGCCGAAGCGCTCGTAGAGGTGGTCGGCGAGCATGGCCTTGGCGCCGTCGATGCTCTCCTCGCTCGGCTGGCCGATGATCATGAGGGTGCCATGCCATTGAGATTTGGCGGAGGCGAGCGCGCGGGCCGTGCCGATGAGGACGGTGGTATGGACGTCATGGCCGCAGGCTTCCATGACGCCGACGTTCTGGCCGGACTTGTTCTTGACCATGACGTGGCTGGCGTAGGGCACGCCGGTTTCTTCGATGATGGGCAGAGCGTCCATGTCGCCGCGTACCAGCAGCGTGGGGCCGGCGCCGTTTTTGAGCAGGCCGACAACGCCGAAGGCGCGGGAGCCGTCGGGGTAGACGCCGACGTGATCGGTGACGGTGTAGCCGGCTTTGCGCAGCTCGGAGGCGACCAGAGCGGAGGTGTTGGCTTCAAAGTGCGAGAGCTCGGGGTGCGCGTGGATCTGCTTGTAGGTGTCGACGAGGCCGGGGAGCTCCTGCTTTTCAAACGTGGAGACATCCTGCGCGAGGGCGGGGGTTAGGGACAGGCTGAACAGAGCCAGGGCGAAACCTTTAGTCATGAGAACCCTCAAGGAATAGGTTTGTTTCCAGAGTTTACACGGGGCTAGGGAGCGGGCAGGAATCAACACGCGATCGTGGTCAGGTAGTCGGGGCGGAGGTGTGCGAGATCGAGGATTTTCGTGTCGCGGGTGATGAGGGTGAGATTTTGCAGGTGAGCGGTGGCGATCAGGAAACAGTCCCCTGGGTCTCCTGAGCCGTAGAGGCCGGGAACGTTGGCCGCTTCCTGTGCGATGGCCTTGGAGAT
>CALMVK010000011.1:47368-48780 GCA_937873145.1 uncultured Granulicella sp.
TCCTTGATGCTGACGCCGAGCGCCTTCATCTTGCGGTAGAGATGGCTGCGTTCGAGGCCGAGGCCTTCGGCGGCGCGGCTTACGTTGCCGTGACACTCGTCGATTTTCTTGAGGATGTAGTCGCGCTCGTAGGCTTCGCGGGCTTCGAGGAGGGTGGCGAACTCTTCGCCGCGGGCGGGCTTGGCGGCGTCGCGAGAGTCTCGTTGCACGAGCTTGGGAAGATGTTTGCGCTCGATGCGTCCGGCCTTGGGGTTGAGGATGAGGACGCGCTCGACGAGATTGCGCAGCTCGCGGACGTTGCCGGGCCAATGATATTGCTTGAGCGCGGCGAGGGCGTCTTCGTTCATCTCGACGCGGGGCCGCCCGTATTGGGCACCAAACTCGGCGAGAAACTCTTTGACGAGCAGCGGGATATCCTCCTTGCGATCGCGCAGCGGCGGGACGAAGAAGGGGATGACGTTGAGGCGATAGAAGAGGTCTTCGCGGAAGTTGCCGCGGGCGATCTCTTCTTCAAGGTCTTTGTTGGTGGCGGCGATGACGCGTACGTCGACGTGCACGGCGTGGCTGGCGCCGACGGGAAGGAAGCGTTGTTCGTCGAGGGCACGGAGGACCTTGGCCTGGGTTTTTAGGCTCATGTCGCCGACCTCGTCGAGGAAGAGGGTGCCTCCGTCGGCGCGCTCGAAGGTGCCGCGCTTTTCGGCGGGGATGCCGACGCCTCCTCCGGACGGGGCGGCTCCGTGACGATAGCCGAAGAGCTCGGTTTCGATGTAGTCCTCGGGGATGGCGGCGCAGTTGAGCTCAACGAACACGCGGTCTTTGCGCAGGCTTTCGGCATGCATGGAGCGCGCGATGAGCTCTTTGCCGGTGCCGCTTTCGCCGAAGATGAGCACGCGGCCATTGGTGGGAGCCATGAGCTTGATCTGCTGGCGAAGGGCTTTCATGGGGACGCTGGTGCCGCTCAAGGGGCCTTTGACGGCGAGCTGTCGCGCGAACTCCTGGTTGTCCTCGCGCATCTGCCGCGCCTGCATCGCGTTTTTGAGGACGATGAGGGTGCGGGCAAGCGAGAGCGGCTTTTCGAGGAAGTCGTAGGCGCCGAGTTTGGTGGCGCGGACGGCGGACTCGATGGTGCCGTGGCCGCTGATGATGACGACCTCCGGGACGTTGGCGGAGTCCATCCGGCGGATCTCGCCGAGAGCTTCGAGGCCGTCGCGATCAGGCAGCCAGATGTCGAGCAGCACGACGTCGTAGGCGGCGTCGCGGAGCAGGGTGAGGGCTTCGGCGGCGGTTCCGGTGGAGGTGACGAGGTAGCCTTCTTCCGTGAGGATGCTTTCAAGCGACTCGCGGATCTCGGCTTCGTCGTCGACGATGAGGATGTGGTTCATAAAGGCAGGGGTAAGGGGTAAGGGGTAAGG
>CALMVK010000012.1 GCA_937873145.1 uncultured Granulicella sp.
GGATTGGCTCAGGGCTGGTAGGGCTGCGGCCGGGAGGGTGAGTGGCAGGAGGAGGCGGGGCATGGTGCGAGGATACGCCTGTGGTGGCGCAGCGAAAGGGATGCGGGTTGACGGAAGATTTCCGCTAACGAGTGCTTTGGCTGTGCCAGGTAAACAGAACGGCGTTTTCTAGGACCTGCGCAGGCCAGTGCCGGAATTTGCCTGTTCAGCTCCGGCCGGGTCCTGCTTGAGCCGGCTCGTTGACTGACTGAAGTGCGTTTGTCAGGCATAGATTGCGCGCGAAGGCTGGCGTGCATCCTAGTCGATCAGGATACAAACCTTGTCTTGGCGGATCTCCGTCCCTCTCCTATCAATGAATCAAATCGCGCTTCACCCCCCAGGAGCTTTATGAAGCAAATCAGCAACGCAGTAAATGACATGAGCGAAAGTCGCCGCAGTTTTCTCCGTGGTGCAACTGCCGCCAGCCTTGGATTGGCCGCTGTAACTCTTTCGACCGCTACCAACAGCTTTGCGCAGGATACTCCGACGATTGGCACTGACCCTGGTGCCAATATCATGAATCCCCGGAACGCAAAGGAATTCTCTATGGCGGTCATCAGCCGCGCTGAGCTTTCGCTGGCAACAAGCAAGATAGCGGTCGACCGTGCATCCAAGGCCGACGCTAAAGAGTTCGCCGGATTCGAACTGACCGAGGCAATCGCCATCACGACCGTACTCAAAGAACTGGGTACGCCGGTGCCAACGATGACTCCGAAAGCAAAAGCTACCCTGGAGAAGATTAAGAACGCTCCAACGGGTCCGGAGTTCGACAAGGCTTACATCCAGGCTCAGTACGAGAACCATGTAGAACTTCGGGATCTAACGGAGAGCTACCTTGGTCAGCCAACGCCTCCTAAGAGCGACATGACAGAAAGCCAAGGACGGCATCTCGGGACCGTTGCACTCGCAACCTTTAAAGAGCATGTGATCATAACGCACCGGATTTCGGAAGAACTGCAAGCCGGAGCGTAACAAGATGCCGGTGCTCGTGGCTCAACTCGAGCACCGGCAACATCAATGATCAAGTACCCGCGACAACGAGAAGATCAGAACGTATATCGCTCAGCGGAGGTACTCCACTTCGCGCCTCGGCTGGTTCCTAGATGGAAAAATGCCGCAATGGCTTGAGCTGGAATTTTGCTTCTTAGTCGGACCATAAGAACTTTGCTTCGTCAGAAAATCTCCTCGTTACACACTGTGCCTTGCGGGCTGGCGTACACGCATCTGTAGGTATTGATCGAGGCCATGGACGCTTACGTCTGACATGGATCGTGTGAACGGCTGTTTTGAGGGCATCCTTGGTTGCGGTGGCTAGGAGGGTGAGATCGGCAGAGGGCGGCGGGGCATGTGCTGAGGATATGCCTGGGGTTTGGGAAGAACGGGGTCCGCGATGGCAAGATATTCTGTAGCAGTTTCGCGGTGTGCTTTAGCTTGAGTAGTAGCAAATATCAGTAGAACTCTACTGCTGCAAACCACCAGAGGGTCTACTGATTGCATCCCCGCACTGGCGCTAGTTGATCTGCTAGAGCAGAGATCGGCAAACGTCAAAGCGCGAAGTGTAATATTCAGATGTACAATTCCCCGCGAGCGGTGAACTTTATGAGTATGAAGTTAGTCATGAAGTACTGGCTTAACTGGAGAGAAATAAGCGGGAAAGCAAGCACGCCAGAAGAGTTGATTGCACTACTGGCTAAGTATACCCGTAAGGGCCTATTGATTGCTTGCGGGCGGCTCACCGTTGAATTCAGCTACGGTCCCGAAGGCAAGACTGTTGCGGAAGATGAGATCACAAAGGAACTGATTCCTCGCTTATTTCCTTCTGACGTTGCGATGAGAGTAAAGAGAGCATTTGAGGATGATCGCGTTATATTTTTTCAAGGCCAGCTCCGATACATCGCCGCAGCTGTGACGCGACTTCCAAATGATGAGAACCTTCCCGAGATTGAGAACCATAAAATAGGCGAGCTGCTCCTGAGGGCGGCTGAACTCATGATGTTTGAGGCTCCAAGGCCAGCCAACCCGATGGATGTGCTCGCCAACAGGATTGTTAAACTCGTACCATTTTATGAGATTGATCCTCCAACTGATCCGCTTGATCAATTCATGCGGTTCTACATCATGCTTACGGTTAATATTCCCCGTCTTGCCAGCAAAGGTCCTCTTAAATTTGACGTGCCGGCTGAATTTGAGAAGGTATTCGGCTTCACACTTGAGAACTATGAGAGCTTTATGTTTGCCCTTCTTATGCATGCCATGGTGGAGCGAAACAATCGAAAGGCGAATATTGATCCCCCTAGTCCGGTCGGTCCATACTGGCTCAAGACAACGACGTTATCAGAAGAAACAATTCACAAGGTTCTCGCAACCGTGTCGTTCTCGCTGGATCAAATGAAGCAGAAGGAATCGTATGGCTTCGCCGATTTCACATTCTTACGCGACCAGCCGTACCTGCGAGACGGAGAGCACTAATTTTGTCTGGACTATGAATTTGCGCTTGGAAAGCTGGAAAGCGGAACCATATGCGGATTCTTAAGAATCTGGACGATAGCCTCAAGGAGCCCTACCTCTCATTTTGGGGTCCTGTCTTTGAAGATTACCTGGCGTGGCTCTTCGAGTCCTATGCTTCCACTAAATACAATGCTTATCATCCATCGCCGAAATACGCAGACGGCACGCAAATGTGTGACGCCATAGTGGTTTGCGGTAGTACGGCAATCATGATCGAAGCCAAAGTTGCAACATGTCGGGTTGAGACCAAATATTCGGGTGATTATGTGTTGATGAAGAAGTATCTGGAATCAAAACTCGTTGGGACAGAAAAAGACAGAAAAGGAGTTCTGCAACTGACCAAAGCCATAGAGAACATCAGGGACAAATCAACCTCGTTGCCGCAGTGCATAGCGGGTGTAAACAAAATCATTCCCCTCATCGTTACAAAAGATGAGATTGGATCAAGTTTTGTCATTAACACATACTTAAACGAACGTTTCGAAGCGCAGGTTAACAGAAAAGCCTACAAGGCGTTAGTCATTACGCCTCTAATTACAATGAGCGCCGGATCGGTGGAACGAGCGATGAAGCCGCTGGCAAAAATGGCCTTTAGTACTATTCTCGAAAATCGCATCACCACGAACCGGCAATTGGATCGTCCCTTCGAGGCGTCGAGTAAGTACGTTCACAAAGGAACGGCACGGAGTCTGCCTAAACACATGGAAATCCTAACGAATGCTTGCAACGGGCTCATGAAAGATTTTGGGATGACCGAAGAGGATGGTTCTCCAGCAAAGATGACTTAAGATGATTACCAGTCGTTCGGGTAACGGGCATGGATGACCTTCGATGCCAAAAAAAATCATGCTGAGTGATGGGTTCAAGTTCTCAAGATCAAAGTACAAATACTAAGGTCTGACTTTGCCAGAATGACGACAGTTTGGTCTACGCGGATAGTCTTCCGACAATGGGGTTTGGGATACGTGAGCTGACCATTATTACAAACCTTCGCGGGTTTCGGCGGCCATGTAGTCGACTACGGCCTGGAGGCTGCCGGTTTCGCGGAAGACTTTGAGTTGGCGGTCGGCTCCGGTGCCGCGCTCGAGCATGGTGTGGATGTATTCGATCTCCT
>CALMVK010000013.1:0-46908 GCA_937873145.1 uncultured Granulicella sp.
CCATCAAGCTCATCACCAGGTAGAAGGCCCAGCCGAGATTGCCGGTCATCGCCAGAATGACGATGATGACGACAAAGACAATGCCGATCACCAGTTGCCCCGGCCCGGAACGTTGCGCGCCCGCCTGCGTCTGCCGGTACTGGTGCACGATCGGTGTCAAGGACACGTGGGCGTCCGCGGCAATTACGCTGGACAGGTCTTCGGTCGTCGTTAGCAGCGCGCGATCGTAGTCGCCCTGCGCGGCAAAAGGTGTCGCCTGGTCCAGGATACGGCCCACCTTGGCGTCGGGAAGAATCCCCTCCAACCCGTAGCCCGTCTCCACCCGCAGACGATGCGGATTCAACACCAGCACGATCAATGCGCTGCGATCCACGCCTTTCTTGCCAATCTTCCACTTCTCTTCAAGCTCCGAGGTGAAGTCCTCGACACTCTCGCCATCGTCGAGCGACTTGACGGTGACCACCTCCAGGTCCGCGTTTGCCTGGGTGTGCACCTCTCGACACAGATCCTCGATCTGCTCTTGCCCGGTGGGCGTCAGCACCTGCGCAAAGTCTTCGACATAGCGCGTCGGCGCAGGAAGATCCGCCACCTTCTGCGCGTGCATAACGAGCACGGAACAGAACAACAAAAGAGCGGTCAGCGAGCGTCGAAGCCAGCAGGTCATCGCTTCCAAGTCTACGCCGTGTCTCCGCGGGAGTAGCTATCGGGACGTCGATGGGACACCCTTCCCGTGCGCCTGTCGAACAATTCACCTGCCGCCGCGCTGTATTCTGTCTCTGCAATCCTGATAGGCGACTTGATCCCCGACATGACCAACACTTTCCCGGTACCGCAGCCTCCCGTCGCTCGCCGCCAGCCTCAACCCACCGTCCTGCACGGCCAGACGCTCAAAGACGATTACGCCTGGATGCGGGACAAGACCAGCCCCGAGTTGCTGGCGCATCTTCACGCGGAAAATGCCTATACCGCCGCCGTCATGACGCCGACCGCGGAGCTGCAGGACACGCTCTACGCCGAGATGCTCTCGCACATCCGGGAGACGGATGAGTCGGTGCCGTTCCTCGATAGCGGCTTCTTCTACTCGACCCGCACCGTCGAAGGCCGGCAATACCCCATCCACTGCCGCCGGCCCGCAACGATGGTTGGCCCGGACGCCCGCTTCGACCCCAGCCTTCCCGAACAGATCCTGCTCGACGTAAACCAGCTTGCCGAAGGTCAGCCCTACATGGCCGTCGGCGCCGTGGCCGTCAGTCCCGACGGACGCCTGCTCGCCTACTCGACCGACAACACCGGCTTCCGCCAGTACACGCTGCATCTGCGCGATCTCGCCACAGGGCAGGAGCTTCCAGACACCGCCGAACGCGTCGGCTCGCTGGTTTGGGCTGCCGACTCCATCACGCTCCTCTACACCACCGAGGACGAGCAGACCAAGCGCCACGACAGGCTCTTTCGCCATACGCTTGGCTCCGCAGAACCGGCCGCGCTGATCCACCATGAGCCGGATGAACGCTTCAACCTGGGTGTGGGCCGCACGCGTGATCGCAAGTACCTGCTGATCGAATCCGGCAGCCACACCACAAGCGAGTGCCGCTTCCTGCCGGCCGACGACCCCGGCGCGCCGCTGCGGCTGATCGCCCCACGCATCGACGACCAGCAGTACTACCCCGACCACCGCGACGGCCTCTTCTATCTCCGCACCAACGACACATCCCGCAACTTTCGCCTGGTGACCGCGCCGGTCGCCACTCCGGGCCGCGAGTTCTGGCGCGAGGTCTACGTCGGCGGCCCGGAGATCCCGCTGGAGGACTTCGATCTCTTTGCGAACTTCTGTGTGCTCTCCGAGCGGCGCGCCGGCCTGCCCACGCTCGCGGTCTACCGCTTCTCCACCGATCAAAATGCGGGTGCACCATCTCAGACAGCCTTACCGTCTGAGGTGGGATCGCAGGATGCCGACGTTCCCCTGCTCACCTTCCGCGCCACGCCCCACCTGATCGAGTTCCCCGAACCCACCTATACCGCGGGCGCGCACCAAAACCGCGAGTTTGCCAGTCCGCTCTTTCGCTACAGCTACACCTCGCTCGTCTCGCCGCCGTCGGTCTACGACTTCGACACCCGCACCGGCCAATCCACGCTGCTGAAGCAGCAGGAGATTCCGGGTGGCTTCGACCCTGCTCGCTACGCCTCCGAGCGGCTTTGGATTGCGGCCGAAGACGGCACCCACATTCCCGTCTCGCTGGTCTATCGCCGAGAGTTCCGCGCGAACTCTGCCGCTGGCCCGCTCTACGTCTACGGCTATGGCTCCTACGGCTACGCGCTTCCGGTTGGTTTCAGTCCTGCGCGCCTGGCCCTGCTCGATCGCGGCGTCACGTTGGCCTATGCTCACATTCGCGGCGGCGGCGATCTCGGCGACACGTGGCATGATGCCGGCAAGATGCGCTTCAAAAAGAACACCTTCACCGACTTCATCGCCGTGGTCGAGGCGCTGGTTCAGCAAGGCTACGGGGCGCCTGACCGCGTCGCGATCGAAGGCGGAAGCGCCGGCGGCCTGCTCATGGGCGCAGTGGTCAACCTGCGGCCTGAGCTCTTTCGCGCCGTCCTCTCGCACGTGCCGTTCGTCGATGTGATGAACACGATGCTCGACGCCTCGCTCCCCCTCACGGTAGGTGAGTATGAAGAGTGGGGAAATCCGAATGAGCCCGGGGACTTTGCCTATATGCTCAGCTACTCGCCGTACGAAAATCTCGACCGGCTCGCTCCCGCCAAAGTCCCTGCCATGCTCGTCAAGACCAGCCTCAACGACTCGCAGGTCATGTACTGGGAGCCGGCCAAGTACGTCGCCAAGCTCCGCACACTCAAACAAAACGACCTGCCTCTGCTGCTCCACATCAACATGGAAGCCGGCCACGGCGGCGCTTCCGGACGCTACGACTATCTGAAGGAGATCGCCTTCGACTACGCCTTCCTGCTCACCCAGCTCGGCGCAGCCACAGAATCTCCGGCGGGTGCCGAGAAGACGCGGCCGGGCGCGCTCGGCTAAGATGCAAACATGGCCTCTACCGAGCGCCGGATCCGGAGGCCGCGCGCCGGGACGCCGAAGATTCCTCCCGTCCACCCATTCGACCGGCAGTATGGCACCGATACAGGTGGACTGATCCGGCGCAGCAGCCTCGTCACCGGGCATCCAAACGATGCGCACATCACGGCTTACTATGCGATTGCGCCCTCGATCCTCGACGGGATCGTCGACCTGTGGCAGCAGACCTCGCCTCCCTACCCCATCGACGCATATACCTTTCTCGATGTAGGCGCGGGCAAAGGCCGTGCGCTGCTCACTGCCTCGCTGCACCCGTTTCGGGAGGTGGTTGGCATTGAGATCAATCCGATGCTCGCCGCCATTGCGCGGGAAAACCTGCGCCGCTTTGCAGATCACCCCGACGCCCATCCCTTGGCCTCTGCCACGCTGATCGAGGGCGATGCGCTGGAAGCGCCTTTGCCTTCAACGCCGACAGTGGGATTCCTCTTCCATCCATTTGAGGCACCGGTCCTGCGCCGCTTTCTGGCACGCATCGAACGCCACTTCGAGCAGCGGCCCGGCAGCTTCGATCTGCTCTACGTCAATGCTGAACACGCAGCCGTGCTCGATCGCAATCCGGCGTTTGTCCGTTTATTCAACGGCATGATTCCGATGAGCGCCAAGGATCACCTTGCGGATATGGCCGAGATCGCCGAGCAGAAGGAGTACGGCTCGACCGGCGATGAGTTTTGTACCATCTTCCGCTTTGAAGGACTTGGAACTTGAATTGGGCGGGCGAATACGGGATCTAATGCACAGGCACATCACGAAGGGAGGCGGGCCAGCCGCGGCTCTCCAGTCCACGTTCGGTCAGCAACTCGTAAAGGGTTGCGACCAAGGCTCCCGGGCCATGTTCCACGTCTACTGTGGCATCTGCGCTGGCGTGTGGTCCAGCGTCATAGCCGTTGAGCTTGACGACCAGCATCGCCGAAGATTCGGTTCGCACGCGCTCGACCCATTGCTGCCGCTCCGGTTCTGGCAGCGTCTCGCAGACAACGACCAGATCCGTGTCAATCAGAGGCAACTCGATTGCGTCCACAGAAAGCGTCGCGACTTGCCAAAAGCTGCGAAGGACGGCTGCGCGGGCATCCAGGTGCGCCTCGTCGTTTCCAATCAGCAAAATACGCGCGGCTGTATCCATATCTACAAAGCTAGATCATTTTCCCGTTGAACGCATCCCCCGCAGATGCGTTTGCGAGAAAAAGTTGCCCTCACGCAAAAGTCTTAAACGTCTCCACTCCGGGGCGCACAAGGTTTCGTATCTAGCGCCAGCGCACCTCCAGGCTGCGTTCTTCCGCTTGCAAAGCGGTCATCCAGATTTCAGCGTCGGCGCGTTCGAGCACGCTTGGAAACTTGTCTCCCCACTCCACCAGCAGCAGGGTCGCAGGCTCGGCCGCCAGCTCTTCAAATCCCAGCGTGGCCAGCTCGCGCTCAGTCTCCAGCCGGTAGAGGTCGAGGTGGTACATCTTCACGCGCGGGCTGGCGTATTCGTGCACAAGCGTAAAGGTTGGGCTGGTCACCTCCTCTTCGGCTCCGGCCCCAAGCGCCGCCACCCAGCCTTTGACGAGCGTCGTTTTGCCCGCGCCGAGTTCTCCGCGCAGCACCACAACGCGTGGGGCGGCAAGCATCTCGGCGATCGTCTCGGCGATGGCCAGCGTGCCGGCAACCGATCGCGTTTTGAACCGCTTTTCCCGGGTATAAGGCCTCATGCGCCGCTTGTCTCCTTGAGGATGCCGCAAAGCCAGGTCAGGCCGTCCTGGTCATGGTTCCGGTAGCGAAAGGCTGCGCTCAGGTGGTCGATCACGTCGGTCGCCAGCACGGCTTTCTCGTCCACGGTTTGCGCGACGAGGTCGGCAGCCAATCCATGGAGGTACACGGCGGCCTCGACGGCCTCGGCCACCTGGTCGGGAAACTGCGCGAGCATGGCCGCGACGATGCCGGTGAGGATGTCTCCGCTGCCGCCTTTGGCCAGCGCCGGGTTTCCGTTGGTGTTAACCGAGATGCGTCCATCCGGGTGCGCGACGAGCGTACGCCAGCCCTTGAGCACGAGAGTCACCTGGTGAGCGGTCGCAAAGCTGCGTGCCAGCTCCACCCGGTCAGCCTCCACCTCCTTGACCGTCTTGCCGAGCAGCCGAGCCATCTCGCCCGGGTGCGGCGTCAGGACCATCGTCCGGCCGTGGCCGTCGAGCGTCTTGGCCCGCTCTGCGTCGAAAGCGTTCAGGCCGTCGGCGTCAATCACAATGGGCAACGTTGTCTGCGCAACCAGGCCGCGGGCAAACGCAGAGGCCTCGCCGCGCGTCGAGAGCCCGGGGCCGATCGCCAGGACCTTGATGCCGCTCAGCAGATCTTCGAGACGTTCCAGGTTGGCGGCCGTAGCACTGCCCTCCGGGCCTTCGTCCAGGCCACGGACCATCAGCTCCGGCGCAATGCCGCCGACAGGCACCACGATGCTGCGCGGGACGGCAGCCGTGACCAGGCCAGCGCCAGCCCGCATGCAGGCCAGCGAAGCCATGCTCGGTGCGCCGAAGGTGCCGTAGCTCCCACCCACAACCAGTACATGGCCGAACTTTCCCTTGTTGGAGTTGATCGGGCGCGGCTTCTCTGTGATGGATTTGGACGTTCCGGTCCAGGCAAGCCGGTTCGCGCTCTCAATCGTGCTCTCCGGCGAGCCGATTTCTGCTACCACCACCGGGCCAAAGATGTCCGCAGTCAGATGGCCGAAGACGTGCGCCAGCTTGGGCGCGGTAAACGTGACGACGGCGTCGGCGCGAAACGCCCCATCTACCGTTTCAGCCTGCGAATCGGCATCCCAACCGCTGGGAAGATCGACGGCCACGACCGGAACCTGCACTCTCAGAAGCGCGTCGCGGAGAGCGCTTGCGACTCCTCGCAGCGGAGGTTTAAAGCCGGTGCCGACGACCGCGTCCACCAGCAGGTCCGCCTCGCCGAGCAGCTCGGTTAGCTCGTCCACGTCAACCGGCTCGGCCAGCTCTGCTAGCACCTCGTCCGAGGTCGCCTGCTTGAGTTGGCGGAGCGCCTGGGCAGCTTCGCCCTGGACCTCCTCTTCACGGCCGGCGAGTAGCACACGCACGCCGACCCCTTCGCCGGCCAGCAGCCGCGCGACCACGAAGCCATCGCCCCCGTTGTTGCCCTTGCCGCAGAGCACCATCACGTGCGCCGCCTCGGGATAGTGGCGCAAAAGAAACGAGGCGACCGCCTGCCCGGCGTTCTCCATCAAGGTGCCGAGCGAGATGCCTGTCTCGGCCGTGCGCCGGTCCGTCGCGCCCATCTCAGACGCTGTCAAAATCTTCATGCCCCCTCCAGTGACCGAGAAACTCACCAGCTCAGATGCACAACCGGTGGGTTTTCGCTTCGGTCAAAAAGGGAGTTTTTGCTATGGCTTCGCGCCGAAGGCCACGTCCAGCAGTGCACGTTCTTCAAGCTCATGGGCCTTGGCGGAGCCGGTTGCGGGGCTCGCGCTGGCCCGCCGCTTGACCGAGACCACCACGCGATCCCGGGCCATGCGGCGCAGGTGCGGCATGACGAAGAAAAGTGCGCCCATATTGGCCGGCTCCTCCTGCACCCAGACAACCTCGGCCTTGGGATGCAGGTCAAGCGCGGCCTGCATCTCCACTTCCGGCCAGGGATAAAGCTGGTCGAGAAAGACGATGCCGACAGATCGGTCCTGGCGCTTCTCGCGTTCCACACGCAGGTTATGCCCAATCTTGCCCGAGCAGACCAGCAACCGGCGTGGGTTTTGGACCGAGGTGTCCGGGATAACGTTCAGGAACCGGTCCGCGGCCAGGTCGGCCAGCGTGGACGAAGCGTCCGCATGGCGCAGCATGCTTTTCGGACTCATCACCACGAGCGGCTTGCGCCAGTTGCGGAGAGCCTGCCGGCGCAGCAGATGGAAGTATTGCGCAGCGGTCGAAGGCTGCGCAATGACCATGTTGTCCTGCGCGGCAAGCTGCAGAAACCGCTCCAGGCGCGCGCTCGAGTGCTCCGGACCTTGACCCTCGTAGCCATGTGGCAGCAGCATCACCAGCCCGCTGAGCAGATGCCACTTGGCCTCGCCAGCCGAGATGAACTGGTCGATGATGATCTGCGCGCCATTGGCGAAGTCGCCGAACTGCGCCTCCCAAAGGACCAGCGTCTCGGGATAGTCGCGCGAGTAGCCGTACTCAAAGCCCAGCACGGCGGCTTCACTCAGTAAGGTGTTGTAGATCTCGAAGCGGGCCTGATCCGCAGACATATGTTCGAGCGGCGTGTACTTGGCTTCGGTCTCGACGTCGGTCAACACCGCGTGACGCTGGTTGAAGGTGCCGCGCTGCGAGTCCTGACCGGTAAGGCGGACCGGGGTCCCTGTCGTGACGAGCGAGGCGAAGGCGAGCAGCTCGGCGGTGCCGTAGTCGATGGCTCGCTTGCCTTCTGCCATCTCCACCCGCTGCTCGTAGAGCTTCTTGACCTTGGGGTGAACGGCAAAGCGCTCCGGATACGCGCAGAGAGCGTCGGCCAGCTGCTTGACCTTGGCCGCATCGACGCCGGTCTTCAAAGCCGCATCGTCCGCGCTCAAGGCTCCGCCGCAATACTTCGACCAGTAGTCGGGAAGCGCAATTAGCTGCGATGTTTTTTCTGCATGCGTGGCTTCCTTCTGGTCGGCCAGGAACATCTCCTGCACCTCGGCTACCTCGGCGGCCGGGTCGACCTCAATGCGCTTTGCGTAGGATTTGTACAGCTCAGGCAGGTCTTTAATGAGCGCGTAGCGCCGGGGCGAGGTCACGGTCGGATCGTCGACCTCGCTGTGTCCATGCCGCCGGTAGCCGATCAGGTCGACGACTACGTCCGAGCCGAATTTGTGGCGGTACTCCGCCGCAATGGCCGCCACGCGAACGACCGCATCCGGATCCTCCGCGTTGACGTGGAAGATGGGAATGGGCAGACGCTTGGCGATGTCGGTCTGGAAGCGCGACGAGTTCTCTTCTTCGGGCGTCGCCGTAAAGCCCAGCAGATTGTTCACGATGACGTGGATGGTGCCGCCCACGTTATAGCCCTTGAGGGTCGTCATGTTCAGCAGCTCTGCCAAAATACCCTGCCCGGCAAAGGCAGCGTCGCCGTGAACGATGACCGGCAGCACCTGCAGTTGACCGGAGAGGCCAAAGTCGTCTGCATGCAGTTGATCGTCGACCCGGGTCTGCTTGGCTCGCGCCCGGCCGAGCGCCACCGGATCGACCGCCTCCAGGTGGCTCGGATTCGAGACCAGATGCAAAGCAACCGTTTTGCCGGTGGGCGAGACGTAGTCCCCGGTCGCGCCCTGGTGGTACTTCACATCGCCCCCGCCCATGGTGCTGCGCGGGTCGACATCCTCGAACTTGGTAAAGATCTCTGACGCATCGCGGCCGATGGTATTGACCATCACGTTGAGCCGCCCACGATGACTCATGGCGATGACGGCCTTGGTCACGCCGATTCCGGCACTGACCTCAAGGGTACGGTCCAGATACGGAATCAGCACCGTAAGTCCTTCCAAGGAAAAGCGTTTCGTGCCGAGATAGCGCGACTGAATGACCTGCTCGAAGAGGTCTGCCTTGATCAGGCCGGTAAGGGTTTTCCTGCGATCGATCTCCGGAGCCTTGCGCTCCATCTGCGCCTGCAGCCACTCGCGCTTTTCGGCGTTGGCCATGTGCATGAATTCGAGACCGATGGTGCCGCAATAGAACCCGCGCGCCTCTGCAGCGGCGTCTTCCTCGCCCTCCGGCACGGGGACCGGAAACGGTTCAGGAGGAAGATACTGACCGAGTGGATCGAGTGTGGTCTGCAGGTAGCCCCAGCGCCGGAAGACGTCAAAGACCGTTTCGCGCTTCTCTCCCGGGATGCTCATCCCTGCGCCGTTGCCGACGGTCTCGGATCCCGCCTGATCCTGCACCTCTGCTGTGAACTTCTTGGACTTAGCTGCCATCTGTTCTCTGCCTCCACCCGTGCGTCCGCCAGGGAGCGCACTGAGCTATTGGATGTCAGGGCGCCCGGTTAGTCTGCGCACCAACTTTCGTATGCTAGTCCTAACCCTCTCTGAGCGGCATCCCACTTATCGGTAATCGCGCACTTGAGGCCATTGCGGGACCAGGAATGGAACGTCTTCGAGCCGATTGCGCCGAAGCTGCCGTCCAAGCAAGAACATGCGATTCCGGATGGCTCTCAACGCACATGCTCTTGCCGGCCTGCTCCTGCTGTTTCCTTTTAGAGCTACAGCGAGAGCGCAAGAGGCACAAACACCCCCTGCAGCGGCCCAGGCCGACTCCCGCCTGCCGGACATCCCCGCGCTGATGCTGCAGGTGGAGGCGAATCAACGGAAGTTCGAGGCGCTCGCCAAGGACTACACCTACCGCGAAACGGAGCAGTTGCAGGAGTTCGACAGCCACGAGGGCTTGAAGAAGACCAAGCGGCGCGAGGCGGATGTCTTTTGGGTGGACGGCGTCCCGATCGAGCGCACCATCTCGCTCGACGGCCGACCGCTGAGCGCCGACGAGCAAAAGAAGGAAGCGGAACGGGTGGACAAGGAGGCTGCGAAGGCGAGAGAACGACGCGCCAAGGCGGATGCGCAAGGGAAGGAGACCGACCCTCGCGGACACGATCTGGTGACCGCGTCCCGCATTCTAGAGCTCGGCACCTTCTCCGATCCGCGTCGGCAGATCGTTCAGGGACGAAGTACGATCGTCGTCGACTACACCGGCAATCCCAAGGCCAAGACCCACAATGCGGCGGAGAGCCTCTTCCACGAACTGAGCGGCACGGTGTGGATCGACGAACAGGATAAGGTCGTGCAGCACGCGGAGGGGCACTTCGCCAACGACTTCAAGATTGCCGGCGGACTGGTTGCCAGCGTGAAGCGAGGCACCTCCTTTGAGGGAACCTTTGTCAAGATCAACAACGAAGTCTGGCTGCCGCAGACGTTCCATGCGCGTGGCCAGTTGCGCTATCTGCTCTTCTTTTCTTTGAACGGCGAGGGTCGTGTCCAGATGAGCGATTACCGCAAGTTCCGGGCGACCTCGACGCTGCTGCCGAACTATACCAAGGTCGATCCCGACGCACCGCAGCCGGAGAGCGATCCAGCCACTCCGCCGAAGCCTTAATCTGTCCACACCAATCCCATCTCCAGCCTGGTCTTGGTTTGTACGGACATGGACAGCCGCTTGTGAGCGTATACAACTCGCTTACGATTCAGCCCGCGCGCAAGCACAACGGATGCGTCCGCAAAGGCCTCTGATTGAGAGAGAGGATTTGTCCCATGGCAGTACTGATTTTGATTGTGATGGCTGGACTGCTGATTGGCGCAGTGATCTTTGGTGTGGTGCGCAACAATAGAAAAGGCAAACCGGGTGCGGGACGAGACGCCGATGGGACGGTTCGCAAAAGCAGTTGACGGTAGAAACACTGATTTTCAGTTTGGCGCATCCCACACGGCGTCATACGCCGGAAGTCTGCCTGCGCAACCGCTCTTAAGATCCCCGGTTAGTCACAAACGCTGCCGTTCGGGCATAAACGTACAATCGATAGATGGGCAGGATTCGCGTACTTTCGGACCAGGTCGCGAACCAGATCGCCGCGGGCGAGGTCGTGGAACGTCCGGCCTCTGTGATTAAAGAGCTGCTTGAGAACGCGCTGGACGCCGAGGCGACGCGCATTCGCATCGAGGTAGAAGGTGGCGGCCGCAAGCTGATGCGGGTGGTCGACAACGGCTGCGGCATGGTTCGCGACGATGCGCTGCTGGCCTTTGAGCGGCATGCGACCTCGAAGTTGCGCAACTCAGACGATCTGCTGTCGATCGCAACGCTCGGCTTTCGCGGTGAGGCCTTGCCGTCGATCGCCAGCGTGGCGCGGGTCGAACTCGAGACGCGTGCGGTGGAAGATGCGGCAGGTACTGTCGTCGAGATCGCAGGAGGCAAGATGCTGCGGGTCGACGAGGCCGGGCTGCCCGCAGGAACGACGATTGCCGTGCGCGATCTGTTCTTCAACACTCCCGCGCGACGCAAGTTCCTGAAGTCGGAGTCGACCGAGCTCAGCCACATCGCGGCCTTGGTGACGCACTATGCGCTGGCCCATCCAACGCGGCACTTTGAGCTGCACACCACTACGCAAGCTCTGCTGGTTGCGCCGGCCGTGGCCGATGCCGGGGAGCGGCTCTTCCAGATCTTCGGCGCGGAGACGGCAGCGCTGATGATTCAGACTGCCGCAGAGATGGACTTTGCCCGCGCCGGTCTGCCGGAGCCTCCGCCCTGGCGCCGGGAGGAGGACTACGCGGCGCCGGAGCCGGGCTTTCTGCGCGTCAGCGGCTTCGTCTCGAAACCCGAGCTGCAGAGGCTCAATCGAAACTCTATTTATGTGTTCGTCAACCACCGCCTGGTACGGGACAAACTGGTCCTGCACGCGCTGGCCGAAGGCTACCGAAACGTCATTCCTCCGGCCAGCTTTCCGGTGGTGCTGCTGTTTTTGGAGATGCCGCCGGGAGAGGTGGATGTAAACGTACATCCGGCCAAGACCGAGGTGCGCTTCCGCCAGCCGACCTTCGTGCACGACTTTCTGCGTGACACCGTGCGGACGGCGCTGATGAAGACACGACCGGCAGCAAGCTTTGCCGCAGCGCTGACCGGTGCGCCCTATGCGAGCGCGAGCGCGAGCCTGCTGCTCGACGTGAGTCCCTTGCCGTCCGGGCCGGCACAGCCGTTCTTTACACCGCGCCCCGTTGCCGAGTCGGAGCCGTTCGTGGGGCAGGAAGACAGCGCACCCTTTCTGCTTGAGCCCGCGCCTGTGGCGCCTTCTCCAGGGCGGCTGGCCTTTGGCGAGAGCTCGCTGGCCGTGGGCTATGACGCGCCGATGGAGCGAACACGGGAGAACGGCCGGGTCGTCGAGGAGCCGTCGCTTTACTCGCTGGCGACGCTGAAGCCGCTGGGCCAGCTGCGCGACTCGTTCATCCTGGCGGTGAATGAGGAGGGGTTGTGGATCGTCGATCAGCATGTAGCGCATGAGCGTGTGCTCTTTGAACGCATCCTGCGCGAGCGCGATACCGAGCAGGTGCAACGGCAGCGTCTGCTGATGCCTTTGCTGATCGACCTGCTGCCGGCGCAGATGGTGTCCTTCGCGCGCATCGCCCAGGAGTTGGAGCGAAACGGCTTTGAAGCCGAGCCGTTTGGGCCGCGCACGCTGGCGGTGAAGGCAGCACCGGTAGGCCTTGAGGGAAAGGAGCTCGAAGGGATGCTGGAGGAGGTGCTCGGCGCCGATGACCGCCTGCAGCAGACCGAAAACGCAGAGGCGCGGCGGCGGCGCATCGCGGCCAGCATGGCGTGCCATGCGGCGATAAAGATCAACATGCCGCTTGAGCGCGAGAAAATTGAGTGGCTGCTGGCTGAGCTGGGCAAAACCGAACATCCGACCAGCTGTCCGCACGGGAGGCCGATCGCACTCAGGTATTCTCATAAAGAGATTGAACGGGCGTTTCAGCGCATCTGAAATAAGAACTGGATTCGGTTCTCGTCTTCGGCAAATTAGGCCGGCTCTCTATTAGTTTTGACCATCACAATTCTTCCCTTTACAGAAGGGAGCTCATCGGCGTCATGTCAGGTGCATGGCGTCCGAGCAGGAAGGCAACCTCAGCACATGACAGACGATCAGAGTTCCGAAACGGCTTCGCCGATAGAAGAGACGGGCTTGGCCGCAGAGAAAGAAGAGACGGGCTTGGCCGCAGAGAAAGAAGAGACGGGCTTGGCCGCAGAGAAAGAACAGACGGGCTCGGCCGCGGAGAGCAAGACGGATTCTTCTACAGAGAACAAGACGCGCTCGATTCCACGGCAGACCGTGGTCCCAGCACCTCCTTCGGCCGAGCAGTTTGCGGCAGAACGTACCACGCATTGGCACCAGGATGAGAAGCCCCTGCTGACGACGGAGGCGCTGCGCACCTGGCTGAACCGGAGCGGCCTGGTGGCCTTTGGACCGCGGGTGCATCAGTTGGGAGCGCCGGCGCCGTCGCTGGTGGAGGCTGTTCTGGGCAAGAAGCTCGATGCGGAGGCCGAGCTGGGCGACGTGGAGGCGGCGCGCACGCTGCTGACCCGTCTGATCGCCGACGGCAGCGCTGTGCCGCTCAACTTACTCGGCGTGACCGGCAGCAAAGGAACGGATGCGCCGGATTATGTGGCTTCCGCGGCCGTATTTTCCTATGTATTTACACTGCGCGGCAATAAAATGTGGAAGCAGCCACCGGTCACCTCAGGCGCAGTCAAGGTGTCCCCTTTGGCGCTGGCGACCTACGAGATGCTCTCGGCCAAGGTGACTCTCTCGGCCTACGATCTAACGACGCAGTTGGGCAAAGAGGTGACAGAAAACGCCGTGCTGCGGGCCTTGACTGAGCTTTGGGGACAACTGCGGGTCATTCCCGTGCCGCAGACGACGGATAAGGGCGCCGATGCGGGACCGCAAGCGGCCACCTTGTGGGAGCTGACGACAGCACGCTTTACCAAGCAGATCAAAGCAGGCGCGAATGCCGGCCAGCCGAGCGCGCTCAGTGCCTTGATCTCGCTTTATCTGGGGCAGGCATTGGCGGCCTCTGAAGAGGAGATCGAGACGTTTCTCTCGCCGCTGGCTGCGCGCTCACGGGTACGGGATGTGACGCATGCGCTGCTATCGGCGCGCCAGCTCGAGACGATTGTGGTTGAAGGCAAGACCCTGCTGCATGTAGCCGGAGAGCTGCCGGCCTTCCTTGCGGAAGCTTTGGAGAAAAAGGAACCAGAAACCGCAGAGGCAGGCACGGAGGAATCCGGATCGCGTATTCGCAAGTTTGCCGCCAAGCCGGGCAGCAAGATCGGCACGGGGCTACGATCAAAAAACACGGGCTCGAAGAGTGCAGGCAAGCCGGCCTTCGGGGGCAAACCGGCCTTTGGCAAGAGACCGGAGACGGGAGACCGGGAGCGGCGTCCCTTTCAGCGGGAGGGCAAACCTGGCTTTGCGAAGCCACGCTTTGACAAGCCGTGGAATGAGGGCCAAAGCGAGCGCAAGGCACATCCGGAGAGTGAAGTACCGGGCAGCAGTGCGGAGGGCATGGGCGAAGCGCCCGTGCGCCGTGCGTCTGGACCTAGGCCGGAGGGTGGAGAGGCTCCTCGGCGCACCTTCAGCAAGCCGGGAACCTTCGGACGCAAACGAGAGGGCTTCAGCGGAGGGTCGGGTGAGGGTCGGCCGCCACGCCGGGAGTTTGGATCGGGTGAAGGACGGCCGCCACGCCGGGAGTTCGGATCGGGCGAAGGTCGGCCTCCGCGCCGGGAGTTTGGATCAGGTGAGGGACGGCCGCCACGCCGGGAGTTTGGCGATCGCCCTTCCGGAGGATTCGGGAGAAAGCCTGGTTCCGCAGGCTCGTATCCACCGCGACCCAGGCCGGAGGCTGGCGGTAAACCATCGTTTGGGGCGAAACCAGGCTTTGGGCGAGATCGCGGTGCCGATCGCGGCGAAGGGTCCGGAGAGGCTCCGCGCAAGGTGTTCCGCAAGTTCGACGCGCCGCGTGAAGGCAAGCCCTTTCGTGCGCGGCCGGAGGGTGCGCGACCGCAGAATGCGGAGCGAAGCTTTGAAGGCAAGCCCTTTGCCGGGCGTGCGGACAACGCGCGGGGTGAGCGCCCGCGAACCGGTTTTGGCGCGCGGCCCGGTTCCGGAGCCAGGCCGACGGACGCTAAGCCGTTTGGCAAAAAGCCAGCCGCAGGCGGATTTGCGAAGGCTGGTGGACCGTTTGCAAAGTTTGCCGACGGCAAAAAGCCGTTCCGCAAGCCGGGAGCGCCGCGCAAGCCTGCGGGCGGAGGCAGATCCGGTGGCGGCTTCAATCCAACCAAACGGCGTCCGGAAGGAAATGGGTAAGCCGGCATGGAGCAGGCTTCTAGCTCAGGAAGAACGCGCCCGGTGATTGCGATTGACGGACCGGCGGGCGCGGGGAAAAGTACGCTGGCGGCGCATCTGGCGCGGCGCTTCGGATTCCTCAATCTGGAGACCGGAGCGATGTACCGGGCGCTGGCTCTGAAGGCAATCGAGAGCGACCTCGATGTGGACGATGCGGCGGCCATGGCAGACCTTTGCCGGCGTACGAAGATCGCGCTCGAGCCGACGCGGGACGGTAACCGCGTGCTGCTGGACGGACTGGATGTCTCGCGGCGGATCCGGGACGCGGATGTGACAGCGTCGGCGTCGCGGGCTTCGGTGCATGCTCCGGTGCGGGAGTGGATGGTGGCGCAGCAACAGGCGCTGGGAGCGGCGGGCGGCGTGGTTATGGAAGGCCGGGACATTGGGACCGCGGTGTTTCCGGATGCGGAGGTAAAGATCTTTCTGGATGCGGCGCCGGAGGTGCGGGGCAATCGGCGCTTTCGTCAGGTAGCTTCGCATGTGCATGAGACGGCTCCGGTGACAGAGGCGGCAGTGCTCGACGAGATGAAGGCGCGGGATCTGCGCGATCGCAGCCGGGAGTCAAGCCCTTTGCGGCCTGCGGAAGGGGCGGTTGTGCTCGATTCCACTGCGATGTCTCTGGATGAGGTTTTGTTGCGCAGCGAGGAGATCGTGCGGGCGCGATGGACAAAATAAGGGTCGATTGGACGCAGGCGCAAGGATTTTGGAAGCAATGAAATAATTTTATTGCGCGGGAGTGTGCCAACCGTGCTACGCTTATCACAACGTTTGGAACAGATTGGTTTTCTGCAATGCGGTACTGAGTGTCGAACCCCGAATCTGTTTGCTAGCGGCAAATTCAAGAAGCTTTAAGGAAATAACGAAAATGGAACAGGGAACTGTGAAGTGGTTTAACGATGCCAAGGGGTTTGGCTTCATCAGCCGTCAGAACGGCGAGGACGTGTTTGTTCACTACTCGGCGATCAATTCGAACGGTTTCAAGAGCCTCCAAGAGGGTCAGGCTGTGCAGTTCAACGTGGTCAAGGGACCGAAGGGCTGGCAGGCATCTGACGTTCAGCCTCTCTAATCCGATGGCATCGTGAGCGGCTCCTGTTTGGAGTAACTCCCACGATCTTCAATAGCAGATTTGCGACGGGAATAGCTTCGGCTGTTCCCGTTCGGATTTAAAGCTGTTGCTTCCCTTCCCTCGCCGAAGGTACTTCCTCTCCCCCTTTTTCACACAAAGTCTTCAGGAATATGGACTTAGGTCTGGACTTCGGTAGTGTCCTCATTGGTTTGCGCAGCTATTCATTCTTGGTAGCCTAGACTTCTCTATTGGCGGATTCGCCTCCCACTCTTTCCCATTTCCCTTCTTCCGGCCTCCAGTACATTACTCCGATCCTAGTGAAAGATTTGGGGAGGCTAACTTTACTGGCTCGATAGGCATACCGGAACCAGGGCTCGTGGTTCTCCCCGGAAAACCTTTGTACTTACTAACTCTGACCCGCGCACGAACTCCTCCTTTGGAACCTGACTAGTAAGGTATGTGTTATTGGAAGGAATTCGGGCCGCATCACAAACCTTCAATAATGTTGAAAAACTTGGATCGCCGAAACTTCGTAAAAACACATCGCGCGAAGATGCTCCATATGCGACGTTTGCGATTCAGGTGAGCCTCAGGCATCCTCTGTTTTGACCCTCAGCGGCGAATCGTGAAGTTTTTCAACACCATTTTTAGTTTGTGATGAGCCTGACAAAGCATGCTTGATCCTTCAGGGCATTGAGTCAGGCTGCACCGGTCGGACGCGCAAGACGAAGCATACCCGTCACGAAAACCAGAGCTGCCTCTTCCGTAATCTGGCCTTCGTTCGAGGCCCATGATCCCTGTCGACTGCAGAGATCGACAGTGCAACAGGCCGAGCGAGGTATTGAGCATCAGCGGCCGGTCTGCACTTGAGAACCGGTTGAGAGCGGAACGGCAGGCCGTCCCAGAACGATGTCCAGCAACCATTCCACAAGAATTCTGCTTTGTTGGGCCAGGCTTGGCATTTTCGCTAAGTAAATCGCGCGCCACATCGCCCAGGCGAGTGTTCCGGAGAAGTTTCGACCGTAGACCCTGGCGACCCCGGAGTGTCGTCCGACCAGTGCGAGTTCGCCGACAGGGGTGTAACGAAACTCCTGGAGTGGGCCGTTCCGCAGCGTACTGACGATGTTGGCGGCGAGTAGCTTCCCTTCACGCGTGGCGTTCTGCGCGGTAGGCGCGTAGGTGCCCTTACCGCCTGGTTGGGGAATCTCCGCGCAGTCTCCCAGGGCCCAGACACCCGCGTGTCCGCTGACCTGCATGCAGCCGTTGACGACAAGGCCGTGATGCTTGCCCTTTTGCGCGGGCAGGTCTTTCAGTAAAGGGTTCGGAGTGACTCCAGCGGCCCAAATAAGCGTGTCGGAGGCGATGCGCTCACCGCCTTCTATTTCGACAAAGTCGCTTCCGGCACCTGCAATCTTTGCCCCGAGTCGCACCTCCGTGCCACGCTGTTTCAGCTTTTCCGTGGCATACGCAGCGAGCTCGGGCGTGATTTCCGGCAGCAGACGGTCGCCCGGATGAATGATGATCGTGCGCACTTCAGACGGATCAATACGCGGAAAGCTTTGGACGTTGGAACGCACGAGATCGTTGATTGCGGCCATGGTTTCCACGCCTGTGTAGCCACCGCCACCCACCACAAAGGTCAGCAGTTCCTTCCTCTTGCCACTGTCCGGCTCCACGCTGGCGCGCTCGATGCAGGCAGAGACGTGATGAAATGCACGTGAGGCATCCTGCAGCCTCTTCATCGGAATTGCGTTCTCGGCAACCCCGGGCGTGTTGTGAAAGTTCACCACGGAGCCGAGGGCAAGCACCAGGTGATCACCAGCCAGGATTTGTTGCGCGGGATCGAGCTGGCCATCTCCCGTGGAGACATCGGCTGTACGCTTTTCAAGATTGATTTTTGTGACGCTTCCCTGCGTAAAGCTGACGCGCTTGCCAAGCAAGCGCACAGGGCTGACGATTTCACTTGTTTCCAGCTCTCCGCCAGCGGCTTCCGTCAGCATCGGCGTAAACAGAAGGTAATTGTCTTCGTCGATGAGGAGGATTTCGCCATTGTCCTTATCGGGTAGCAGCCGGGCGAGCTCGCGGGCGACGGCGGCACCCGCGAAGCCGGCCCCAAGGATGAGGAAGCGCTTCCCTTTTGCAAGCCCGGCATTGGCGCTTCGTTGTTCCATGCGTCGCAGCGCAGCTCTGAGGGCGTAGACCATTGCTATGGCGACACCTACCTTAGCGGCAGACCGGGTTGTTCGTCGCAAACTCATTGATTCTCCTCTGTGACTTGCCATGTTGCTTTTATTCGTTGCTACTGCCAGGTTCAGAGATGACCAGACTCGCGGAGTGCCGTTCATTACCGGTTTCCGCAAGGTGATACGCCGCTCCAATCAGGGCGATGTGGGAGAAAGCCTGCGGGAAGTTTCCCACCAGACGGTTCCGGTGCGTGTTGTACTCCTCCGAGAGCAGGCCCGTATCGGTTGCCAGTGAGAGCAGCTTCTCAAACAGGGCTTTCGCCTCGTCGTCGCGACCCACGAGCTTCAGGTTGGTGACGAGCCAGAAGCTGCAGGCGAGAAACTTGCCTTCGCTGCCGGGAAGCCCATCGCCAGCTTTGCTGGTGTCGTAGCGCATCACCAGACCGTCTTCGGTGAGGTGCTGCTGTATTGCTGTCACCGTACCCTGGATGCGCGGGTCGTAGGTGGTTTCCAGGATGAGCGTGTGCGGTTCGTAACGGCGCGAGGTCCTGGTGACCTCACCCACCGGAGCAAGCCGCCAGAAGCCGTTCTTTTCGCTGCCGAGCAGGCTGGCGAAGCAGGCGTCCGAGGCAAAGTTCGGCCAGCAGAGCCAATCGATCGAACCGTTGCGGCCGACCAGCGCCGCGGTACGGCCGTCCCCGATCAGAGCATAGTCTTCAATGCGCACGGCTGCTCCCCTACTGCTCGTGGTAACGACGCATGAGGCCACCGTCGATCTCATAGGTGAAGCCTGTAATGTAGCCGGCTTTGTCCGACGCGAGAAAGGCTGCGAGGTCCGCGACATCTTCAAGAGTTTCCAAGCGGTTCAGAGGAACGTTGGCAAGCAGCGACTTCATCTCGCCCTTGTTGGCCGTCAGCTTCTTGTCGATCGGCGTCTCGATCGCCCCTGACGCGATGTTGTTGACCGTGACATCCAAGTGACCCAACTCAACCGCTAGATCGCGCATACCGCCCTTGCTCATGCAGTAGGTAACAAAGTTGGGCAAAATCATGTCCTCATGAACTGAACTGATGTTGATGATGCGACCCGGTTTCCTGGCGGCTTCGAGCCTTTGCACAAAATACTGCGAAAGAAAGATCCCTTCAGGTTGACGCGGAGCACCTTGTCGTAATCGGCTTCCTGGACCGAACTTGTCGTAGGCGGCATAACGATGCTTCTTGATGTCTCCCGTGTTCGTCGCGTCGGCCTGCACGAGGATTGCCTGGGAGTCAGCCTGTTGCACTCTTTGCAACGTATGGTCGACACCCTCGGGAGGGCCGATGTAGTCGACGGCCACTTTGGCAACTTCTTGGCGGTACTCTGGCCTATGCCGGAGCTCGATCCGGTGACCATCGCAACCCTGTTCTGCAACAGAGCCATATGTTGTTTGTGAGAGGGTGACGAGCGCGAGTCGATCGAGGAACGCAGGACGGGTCGGTCGAGCTTGACGTAACGTAGGCTAATTGCAAATGATGCTCAGCTTTGCAGCACCGCTTCACTTACGACTGGCAAGATAAGCCAGCAGGCCACTCAGCAATAGGAGTGCGCGATAACGATCAGCGTTGTCTACTGACACCGGACCTGCCGATTAGAGGAGTCCACTTCGATAGATCCAGCGAGAAGCAACAGCCGGCGCCGGGCTACAGGGCTTCCTTGTATTCAAAAGGCCTGCTTGGACGGCTATGGCGAAATCCGAACCAGATGATCATGCTCGCGATCGCGGCATACGCGCACCAGATGGAGGTGAAGGCATATTCTTTGAGGGCCATCGTGATCAATAAAATAAGCAGGTTGGCGGCTCCGAACACGATCATGTCCTTCACCTTTGAAAAGAAGAGTGACCCGCAGGTGACGACGACATAGACCGAGGCGACCAGACCGTGGTGGGTAGCAGGGTTGATGTACACAATGCTGTTCTTCTCGATAAAGACCTGCGTCGGATATGCGGCCAATGCCCAAAGCACGTACAGCCCCAGTGCGATTCCGAGCACTGTGAAAGGGAGCATGTAGCGCCTTCGTTTGGCCGTCGGCTCGAACAGCAGCACTCCCAGCGGGAGCAGCACAGGCAGCAGTGCCTGCGCATAGAGCATGTAGGCCGCGCCGGCATCGTGGGCCACCAGGGTGGGCAACCTGCCATCGAGGCCCAGCCAGACGAACCCCTCGGTAAATTGGTGAATCGCGAATAGCAGCGGAACGGATGCGAACAGCAGCTCGCGACGATGTTTTACTTCAGCAAGCGTTGCCACGCCGACGGCTCCGAGTACCGCGCTGCCCGCAAAGTTTGCCGTGGCTGAAAAACACATTTGGACTCCTTTTTGGCAGAAGCGAACCTGCCCTACTTGATGCTGAACGGATGCAGATTGGGGGTGATTACCTGCGCCCCACTTCTGCGGGTGCAGGCGCAACGGGAGCTGCCCTGGTGAGGACCTCGACCTTCGCTGCGACGGGTCGCAGCCGCAGGGACTTTGGAGTAAGTAGTTGCATGACAAGCACCGCAACCGGAACGAGAAACACAAGGGAGTTCAGAACCCACATTTCAGAGCCGGCAAGGACCTGGTCCTGCAATGCTGTCAGGTGTGAAACGCGTTCCGCTTGTGCGTAGGAGGGGTACAGCACACGGCCAGCCCATACAAGCGTGGCGGACAGGATTGTGTTGACGATGTCGGCTGAGAGCAGAAACGGAATGACGATCCAGCGCGAACCGTGCGCGCGCGCCGGCCACGGCAGCAACACGATCCACCAGAACAGCATGGACGTGAGCAGGAACGTCAGATGCTCCACGCTGTGCGTGGTCTCCGAACGCAACGTCAGCTCAAAGGCCGCGGGAACGTGCCAGCCGAGATAGGCCACATTCATCAGAAGCCATGCGAACAGAGGCCGGCTAAGCACGTGGACGAAGCCCTGGAGCCAATGGCTGGCAAACGCCGGACGCAATGCGCGAATGATCGGGCGTGGTACTCCGCGCAACATCGGCACAACCGGCGCGCCCAGCCAGAGCAGCGGCGGAACGACCGACATCAGCAGAAAATGCTGGATCATGTGCGCGCACAGCAGATAGTCGTCCAGCGCATCGATGGGCGAGGCCAGCGCAATCCAAAGCATAAGCAGCCCCAGCAGAAACATGGCGGCCCGCCAGGGAGGTAACTCGCGGGCACGTGTCGCCTGCAATGCTCGCCAGCCGCGCAGATACACGATGGCCGAGAGGATGATGAGCAGCGCAGGCAGCACTGGCCAAGACCAGGCCAGCGCAATGCCGCGGGGAAACTCAGCCATGCGTGTTTAGCTCCTTTTTGCCTGTCATCGTGTGGGCGTTTGCCCGCCGCCGTGCTCGATCGTGCTCTTTGCGGGGAGGTTGCCGGTTGCCGCGACACCACGGGAAGCGTCCCCGGCGGCTGGTTCATTTTCGGGGTGCAGCGTGTCGAGAAAGCGCACGAGCGCGGTCGTCTCCGGCGGTGAAAGCGTGCTTCCGTAGGAAGGCATGTTGCCGCCGCCGAGCAGCACCTGACGGATAAGCTGGTCTTCGGTAAGCCGGGTGGCGACGTCGTCGAGCGCCGGTCCACGCTGTCCGCCCTGGCCCCCCAGGGAATGGCAGTTGCGGCATTGTTTTTCCTGCAGGACATTGGCGCCCTGCCGTTCAAGCGGCGTGCGATGCACCAGGTAACTGACCGGAACGGCATCCCCACTCCAGGCGTCCATCTTTGGGCTCCACGGCGTGTAGGTTGCCAGATGGGTGAACACGGCCCAGCAGACCGCGATGAACATGACGGCAAAGACACCGACCGGCCTGCGCCACCAGCTTTTTTCGCCCACGCCGGCTACAAGCGGAAGCCCGACAAGAAACGCAATGGCGATGGGCGGAACCAGCAAGATAAACGGCGTTTCCATGCTGGGGGGCAGAAATGACAATACCGTGTAAATCCACAAGAAGAAAAAGTCCGGCTTCGGCACGGTCTGGATGATGGTGGGATCGGGTGTGCCGCCGGGGCCGTAAGGGCCAAACACAGCCGCGCAGAAGGCCACGGCGAAGAGAATGGCTGCGGAAAAGAAGAGATCTTTCCAGACAGCGCCCGGAACGAACGGGATGCCATCTTTGTGGGCGAGTTCGTTGTACTCCTTGACGTACGTTGCGCGCCGTACGAGCCGGCCAGGTGTGGGCCACTCGTTGATGCCCAGCTTGAGCACCATCCACACGTGCAACCCGGTCAGGGCAAGCAGTGACCCGGGGATGACGAACACGTGCAAGGCGAAAAAACGCGTCAGCGTGGCGCCGGAGATGATGGGGCCCCCGAGCATCAGATGCACCACCTGCCCGCCGATCAGCGGAATGCGTCCCGCAATGGATGCGCCGATGCCGAGTCCCCAGTAGGAGTCCTGGTCGAAGCGCAGAACCTGCCCGGTGAACGCCATGCCCATCGTCAGCAGCAGCATAAAGACGCCGACGATCCAGGTAAGCTCTCGGGGAAATTTGTAGGCTCCGAACAGGAAGACCTGGGCCATGTGGATGAGCACGACGGCGACCATGAAGTTCGAGCCCCAGCCGTGCATGGCGCGCAGAAACCAGCCGAGCGGAAGCTCGTGGTTCAGCACCTGCAGGGTCTGCCAGGCGTGGCCCGCGGAAGGCACATAGATCAACGCAAGCAGCACGCCCGTGACGATCTGCAGAATCAGCAGCGTGAGGCTGGCGCTGCCGAAGACATACCACCAGCTAGCCGTGCTTCTGGGCACGCAGTGCAGTGCCGCTTCCTTGACCGGCCCTTCCAGTTGGACGCGGCGTTCTAGCCAATCGTAGGTTCGTTTGTACCAGGGCATGATGTGATCCTTGTTACGATCTGGGTGCTGCCAGAGTCGGGCCGCTGGGAACACGGCTCGTTGCTGGCACGGTTGGAAAGCGTGGGCATCTGCCCGGCGTCGATTCGCAGGCGTCCGCCTTCGGTCTTCACGTCGTAGGTGAACAGTCCGCGTTCCGGCGGACCGGAGGCCCGACTGCCATCGGCGTAGTACACGCCGCCATGGCATGGGCACATAAAAAGCTGCGACTCGGAGAACCAGCGCACGGGGCAGCCCAAATGCGCGCAGTTGATGGCGAAGACGACAAACTCGTTGGGGGAAACACAACGAACATAGGCCGGGATGTTCGCAGTCTCTCCGTCCCAGGATTCAGTGAAGGGATTGCGATAGGAGACGAGCCGTGTTTCGCCTGGCTGAAACTCAGCCGTGCCGCCAAGGTCGATCCAGTGGCGATACTCCTTGCGGCGGGTGACAGGGCCAAGGAGGTAGGCTACGACGGGCACCGCGATGGCTACCCCGACCGCCGCGTTCAACGCGATGCCGACATTCATCATGAACGTGCGCCGGGTGATACGCTCTGTTGCTAACTGCTTCTCCTGCTCGTCCGGAGAGGGTGGAGGTAAGAACTCTTCCATTGCCGTCGGTCTCCTTTTACTGCTGCGGCCTGCGGGTGCCATTGGCCGCGCCGAAGGGTGCCTGCGGCTGGGCTTCTCCGGCGGGCTGAGTCATGGGTTGGTTGTTGGGGTAGGGCTGGCCGGGGTTGGCAGGACGTTGCGCCAGCATCCATGCGGTCAGGTCGGTCACATCGGCGTCTGTCAAGGGGTGACCGGGGATGTCGCCCCTCCAGTCAGGCTGGCCGATGTCGGGGCGGCCCGCAATCACCGTCGTCCGGATGGTTTGCGCGTTGATCAGCGTCAGCAGTGAGCCGTCGAGGACGTTGCCTGCAGGCCCGGGCTGCGCGCCGGCAGCACCATGGCAGCGAGCGCAGGCTCCTGCGTACACCTGGCCCCCGTGCTGCGGGTTGCCGACGAGCGTAGCCTTGTACGGCGGTGCTCCCTGTCCGGCAAGGATATTGCCCTGCCTGCCCCACTCTGCCCGCATGCCGTGGACCAGCGCGTCCACCTGCACTGGCGTCAGCGGGCCGCCCGCGCTTTGGGCGAAGCCCGGCATCAAGCTACCGTGCTCGCCGTTGCCGATGTACTCGCGCAGGCTCCCATCGTCCACGAGCGCTTCGTACTCAGGGTTGGCTAGGTTGGTCGCGGCCCCGCCCTGCCCGTTTGCGCCATGGCATCCGGCACAATATTGTTTGTACAGGACCGAGAAAGAGGTGATCGACGTGGGTCGTGGCACCACGTCATCGGCTTTTGGACGACCGGGCAGGTGGCATCCCGTCAGGGCAAGCAGGAGTGATGACGCAGCCAAACGCTGGAAAGGATTCATCGCCGCTGCCCCCTATCCCGCTCTCCGCCTTCAAGTCCCGGCGACTCCACTCCCAGCCGAACGGCGAGCGGAACCTGTGCCAGACTCTTCAGGTCGCCGAGCCTACTTACGGTGTAGCCGGCGACGACGCCGAACAGGACCTGCGAGGCTGCAAAGCTCCACCAGTCGATCTTGCCGCGCAGATAAGGGTTGACGATGTTGAGCGCGCCGTACAGCAGCCCCGTCCAAAGCACGGGCGCGACGATGCCTCCCAGCAGAACGGGCCGCTTTGGCCAGAGCGGAAGCATCGCACCGTACAACACCCCGACCAGAAGCGTCACGACACCTTGAATGATGTTGGCCGTGATGAACGCGCTGAGGCGAAAATGCGTCAACTGCTCCATCGTCGGGTTGGTCCAGTCGCCTACGCCGGCGCCGCCCAGCAGGTTGACCACATACCAGAGACTATGGAAGCGAATCAGCCCGTAAAGCTCCGCCGGGATGACCATGGCAATTCCGCCGGCGATGCCTCCCTTGACGCCGCTGATCCACGTAAAGGTTTTCAGCGGAAGCTGTGCCCGATGGGTCTCGTCCACATCGATGCGCGTTACAGTCCGGTTCGAAGGCTGGATGGCAACGACTTCGGTTTCTACTTCAATGTGGATGACGTGCTCTTCCGGCAGCACTTGTCGAAACCAGCCGATCGCTGCATACACGGCGATCGCGAGGCCGAGGTAGGCCAGGCCCTGGCTTGTGACCAGCGCGGCAAAGACCAGCGCAAAGCCAAGAGCAAGCAGCATGGGCCAGGGCGTGGGCGCGGGCAAATGCACCGAGTTCCGCTCATGGTGCGAGGCCTTGGCGTCCTGCGATGAGGCGATAGGCGTCGTCATCAGCGGCCCACCACGTAGACCACGGTGAAGACCACAACCCAGACTGCATCGACGAAGTGCCAGTAGAGCGCCAGAACCTGGATGCGTTCACTGTGTTTCTGCCCAATCCTGCCCGTCAGTGCAAGCGCAAGCACCACGGCAAGCAGAAAAAGCCCGACGATGACGTGTGTAGCATGCAGGCCGACAAGCGAATAGAAGGTTGTGCCGAAGAGATTGGTGCGCACCGTGAGATGGTCGTGCACGATAAGCTTGTACCACTCCCGCGCTGTGCCGGCCAGGAAGATGGCACCGAGCAGAAAGGTAATGCCCCACCACAGGCTGAACCGTTTGACGTTGTCGTGTTCAATCGCACGCTCGGCAAGCCAGATGAAGAGGCTGCTCGAAAGCAGGCACACGGTGTTGAAGATGGGAAGCTCGAGCACCTGTTTCGGTGTCGGTCCCCACTGGTCGCGACCGAGGTAGTAGAGATAGGCGACGACGAAGATGGTAAACACGGCCGTCTCGGCCACGATCAGCGCGTACATGCCCACGCGTCCGCGCGAAGGCAGTTGCCACGCGGCTTCGTCCTGCAGATGCTGTAACGGAACTGTTCCCATACTCTCCTACTCGACTGCGGAATCGGGGTCTTCGGGATGTTTGAGATCCCACAGGGGACGGCGGCTTGCGACGACGGGCTCCACGGCGAAGTTGTAGTCAGGCGGAGGCGAGGCGGTGCTCCACTCAAGCGTCCAGCCGTCCCATGGATCAGGCCCGGCGACGGCGCCGCGGAAGTAGCTGTGCACCATGTTGTACACGAGCACCAGGACGGCCGCGCCCTGGATGAATCCACCCAGCGAGATGAACTCGTTCCACACGGTCCAGCCGCGGTCCGCCTGATAGGTGTAAATTTGGCGCGGCATGCCCAGCACACCTGGGACGTGCATCAGGTCGAACGTCAGATGAAAGCCCACCAGCATCAGCCAGAAATGCCACTTGCCCAGCCGCTCGTTCAGCATGCGTCCGGTCATCTTCGGGAACCAGTAATAGATGGCGGCGAAGATCATGAACAGGATTCCGCCGACCAGCACGTAGTGGAAGTGCGCAACGACGAAGTAGGAGTTGTGCAATTGCCAATCCCACGCCGAGACCGAAAGCATGATGCCGGTAAGTCCCGCGATCAGCCATTGAAAAAGAAAACCGACGGAGAAGAGCATGGCCGTGGTGAAGCGGATTTTTCCGCCCCATAGAGTCGCTAACCAGTTGAACGTCTTGATGCCCGTGGGGATGGAGACAAGCATGGTGGAAAGCGTAAAAAAGGCATTGCCGAACGACGTCATCCCAATGGTGAACATGTGATGTGCCCACACACCGAGGCTGATGAAGCCGATGCCCACGGTGGCCGCGACCATTGCGGGGTAGCCGAAAATGGCCTTGCGGGAAAAGACCGGGATAATTTCATTGGCAAAAGCGAAGGCAGGAAGCACAAGGATGTAGACCTCCGGGTGGCCGAAGATCCAGAAGAAGTGTGCCCACAAAATGGAAGAGCCGCCCATCTGAGTATCGAAGAAGTGTCCGCCCAGATAGCGATCCACCAACAGCATGACCTGCGCGGCCGTAAGCGGACCGATCGCGACCAGCACCAGCCCGGACATGGTGAGATAGACCCACGGCAGCAGCGGCATGCGAAACAGCGTCATTCCCTTGCAGCGCATGCTGAAGATCGTGGCGATGATATTGATCGCGGTGCCGATGCTGCCGATTCCGTTTGCCAGCAGCGACACGGCCCAGTAATCCACGGTATGTCCAGGCGAAAACGGCTTCTCGGTCAAGGGCGCGTACGCAAACCACCCAACGTCGGGCGCCGTGCCGGTGCCGGACAAGCCCAGCCCTCCAATGAAGCTGTAATAAAGCAGGATGCCCGCGAACGCGCTGATCCAGAAAGAGAACGCATTCAGCCGGGGGAACGCCATGTCGCGCGCGCCGATCATCAGCGGAATTAGGTAGTTGCCGAACCCGAACAGGATGGGCATGCCAACCAGGAACACCATCGTTGTTCCGTGCATGGTGAAGATTCGGTTGTACACCAGCGGCGAGATGGCGGTGTTCTCCGGACGCGCAAGCTGCACGCGGATGGCGAGAGCCTCTGCGCCGGCCACCAGGAGGAAGATCAGCGCATACGAGATATACATCAGGCCAATCTTTTTGTGGTCGACCGTGACGACCCACCCGTGCACTTTTTCGAGATACGTTCCTCGAAACTTGGGGGGCTGCGTCTCGTCGAAAGCGCCTTCGACGTGATCGGGAATCGGTATGGTGGGCGTTGCCATCAGAGCTCCAGGCTGCGCTAGCGCAGGGTGAGAAGGTAGGCGGTGATCTGCTCGTTCTGGCGATCGGTGAGGTGCATGGCTGGCATGAGCGAAGCCGGTTTGAGATCGTTCGGGTCCGTGATCCAGCGCAGCAGATGGTCGTGGTCGTTTTTTGCAATGCCGGCCGCAATGGTGTCGCGGCTCATGAGGTGCGTCAGGTCCGGACCGTAACGTCCGTTCGCAACGGTACCCGCGACCGTGTGGCAGTTGATGCAGGCCTGATGCTCGAACACCTGCTGCCCTGCCGGAGCCGTAATGGCTTGCGAGTTGTTGGCAAGGTCGCCGTTGGTTCCGCCCAGCGTGGGTGGCGTATTCACGGGAAAGCCCGCTACGGGGTTCGGGTTCGGCACAGACAGGGCCGCGTTTGCTCCCTTTGCGTCGGCATGCGTTGTTTGCTGTGCGCGAATCCAGGCGTCGAACGCGGCCGGCGTGTCGACGTAAACCCGCAGCAGCATCTTGCCGTGTTCGGGTCCGCAGAATTGCGCGCACTGCCCAAGGTAAAGCCCCACAACCTGCGGGTCGAACCACATTTCGTTTACGCGATTCGGCAGCAGGTCCGTCTTTCCAGCCAGGCGCGGCACCCAAAAGCTGTGCATCACGTCGGCGGAAGTGAGCTTCAGAAAAGTGGGCCGGTAACTCTGCGCGGAGCTGACCGGGACATGCAGTTCATTTGCAGTCACCACATTGTAATGGGGGTAGCGAAACTCCCACCAGAACTGATGACCAATGGCTACCACTTCCAGTGCGGCTTTCGGTTTCGGTGCGTCCTCCACGGCGAAGATGACCCGTGCGGTGCCGAGGAACAGCATGGTGATCAGCAAGACAGGAATGATGGTCCATGCAAGTTCAATCTGCGTACTGCCGAAAATCTGTGGCGGCTCTGCCGTGTCGCCCGGGCGCGACCGAAACCGAACCAGTGCATAGATGAGCAGTGCTGAAAGCGTAAAAAAGATCCCGCCCGTAATGGTCAGAACAAAGAGCGAGAGGCTATGGACCTCATGAGCCGGGGTGGAAACCGGCGCAAAAATATTCGTCGGAGAAAGGATGGGCTCGGCTCTGACAGCATTGGCTGACAGCAGAAAGGCCCAAAATGCAGCTCTGCGGGAACTACGCATCATTAGCCCTGTTGATCAACAAGACGTGCGTTTGAAGTTGTCCCGGAAAAACGCGTGCGATTGAAATCCTGTTCGCCAGGGAAGGCTCGCTCAGCGTTCAGCTAAATAACTATGGCACTAAAGGCAGAATTTCGCAACGCTCACGGCCTGCTTGTCATGCCTGCGCTTGAACCACCTCCGCGAGGTATGGCTTGCGCTCGCGGATCAACTCGCGCTCAAATTGAGCAAAGGCTCCCATGACACTCAGGAGCAGGTTTGCCATCGGGGAGTCTTTCCCCGTAAAGACCAGACTCTCCTTGATGAACTGGACATGCACTCCCGTGCCCGTCAGATCGAGAACCAGTTTGCGAAGATCATCCAGGTTGCAGTTAGCGTTGAAGAAAGCCCGCCACATAGCTTTGAAGGTCACAGTTGTTTTGGCATTCCATGATTGCGCAGGGTCAGAGGTTTAGATCCTAATGCGACAATCGAGCAAGCTACTCAAGATGATTTCGTCTGCTACGAGCATCTCGGAAAACCGCCCCCTCCAGACTTTGACATCGAACAGGGCCCGTCGAGACGGAGGTCACGACGGGCGGTCTATTCTCTCTAGGACGAGCTCTCGTCGAGAGGCTTAGCCTGCTTGTCGTGCATCATGGCTTGGACCGCGTCGGGAACTAAACCCATCACTGCACCTTCTACCTTGGTGAGGAGATCTGCAACGTATACATGGTCGTCGCCCTTCATAAGAGCTTTGAAGCCTTGCTGGGCCACGTCATACGGCTCCGAAGCTTTCTTGCCCTTGGTTCCCGCGTATGTGTCGTGGAGGCCCTCTCGGTCAAAGAAGTTGGTGTCCGTCGGCCCGGGCTGGAGAGCGGTGACCGTGACGCCTGTGTCCTTCAACTCCGCACGAAGACCCTTGGCAAACGCAAGATCGAAAGCTTTCGATGCGGAGTACACCAACTCACGAGGAGCGACCATCTCGCTCACGATGGAAGCGGTGATCAGGATCTTTCCCGAGCCCTTGGCAACCATGTGCTTTACAGCATATTTCGCCAGATGTAGAGTGCCTTCCACATTGAGACGGACAAGATTGATCTCGGCGTCAAGGTCCGTATCAACAAAGAGCCCGCCGGAGCCGACGCCTGCATTCAAACAGATTGCGTCCACGGGACGACCAAGTGCTTCTACCTGTTGCCAAAGGAACTTCACGCCGTCGTAGGTGGCCAGATCGGCATGCACCGCTTTTACCTGCACGCCCATGGCCTGGAAATCGACTTCAGCCTTGTCCAGCCGCTCTCCCGCCGAAGCGATCACGAGATCGAATCCATTCTCTGCAAAAACTTTTGCCAGGTTATACCCAATACCACTCGAAGCGCCGGTAATCACTGCCAGATGTCCTGTCATCGTCATGTTCTCCATTTCTGGCGATTTGCCGCCTTCTCATTGGATGCCAAACACCAACGGTCCTCAAAGAGGGGTTTACCCTGTGACCCATCCTGTCGGCTTCTCGTCTGCAGTCCAGCCCTCACCACAAACGAACGATGGTGTTGAAAACTCCTTGTTCGCAGCTGAGGGTCAACACGGGGGGGAGGTCTAAGGCTCACCAAAATCTTAAACGTTGCGTGTAGAGCATCCTCGCACGACGCGCTTCGACGGTTTGACCAGACCGTTCGAAAGAGATTCGAGATGTAGTCGTGAATCTGTTTACGAACCCGGCGCAGCTCGTCCGCCTTTACAAAGGGGTTTAGGCCGAGCGAAAGATAGAAGCGTTCATTCCATTCGTTAGGACCGCCGGTTCGCACAGATCGGCCGTCCAGCAAGGGTGGCGTTCTGGCTCCGGAACTGTGTGCGCCTGCGACACGCTGAAAGGCAGCAGAAGAATACTTCCGTAGGCCAGCGATAGCAGATGACAGCGGCTGTACGCAGGAGGGATTGCAGCCACGGGCCTCGTTGTCTGCATGTACACTGGCTGCGACACTGTTCTTCCATGGTTATGGATGCGTCGTACGCCGTTCGTCTGGGAAATCGGCACGATCTGTGGCTCTATCGTCATATTCATCATGGAGTAACTCGATGTCTGACATTACTGAAAAACCTATACCGCCGGAAGACCCGCGTTTTCTTAGCGGCAGCGAGTCCCTTTTTCGCGCGACCTCGGTTGCGGTCGAGGCGCTTCGTACGCTGCCCACCACGGCGCGGCCCATCGTGGACGCAGCCGACGTCAAGGTGCCCGAGGGGTACACCGTGGAAGCGATAGTGGCCGGCCTGTCGTTTCCCTGTGGCATGACGGTTGCTGACGACGGCACGGTCTTTGTCGCGGAAGGCGGAACGACGTGGCCGACGCGGCCCTGGATGCCGTCGCGGCTGCTGCGCATCGACGTGGACGGCACGGCCAAGGTGCTGGCGCGCGAGTCCGAAGGCGGCCTGCGCGGCGTGGCCTGGCACGGCGGATACGTGTATGCCATGGCCAAGGGAGGCTACAAAACGCGACTGCTGCGCTTTGACGCCGAAACCGGCGAGCGCACGGTGCTGCTGGACACGATGCCGGATGGTGGATGGCATGAGCCGGGAGGTCCGGTTTTTGGCCCCGATGGCTTGCTGTACTTCGGCCAGGGCTCGGTGGCGCAGCAGGGTGTGATTGAGCCGAGCGGCTTTACGGTCGACCTTGCACGGCACCCGGACGCGCACGATGTGCCCGGTGCCGATGTCACCCTGACCGGTGACAACGTGTGGAGCTTCGACCCGATCGTTCCCTACGCGGAGATGCGCCAGACAGGTGCCTTCAAACCATATGCGACCCCGGCAAAGAAGGATGAAGTCATCAAGGGCGAGATGTGGTGCAGCACCGGGGTGTGGCGGTGCAAACCGGACGGCTCGGAGGCGGAACTGCTCGCATAGGGTATTCGCAACCCGTACGGCATGGCGATCAATGAGGAGGGCGAGTTGTACGTCTCTGATAACGATCTGGAAGAGAAAGGAAACCGCGCGGTGGGCGAAGACCCGGACCGCATCTGGCACGTGAAGGATGCGAAGCTGCCCCATGGGAGCGTCAAGCAAGCACAATGGTTCGGCTTTCCCGATTACTGCGCCGACGGCCTGCCCGTGTGGGATGAAAGCACAAGCCCAACCGCGGCACGCCTGCAAAACAGCTTATCGCGTCAAAGCTGCCGTTTGCCGGCCCGGCCGCCATTCTGTTTCCGCCGCACACGTGCATGTGCAAGATGGATTTTTCTAAAACCGAAGCCTTTGGCGCACGGGGCAAGCTGTTCGCGTGCCTCTGGGGGACGTATGCGCCGTTGAATACTATCCGTCAGGAAGCTTTGGAGCGCGGCTTTTGTGTCGCGGAGGTGGACGTCGAAGAGGGCACCTGGAAGCCGTTTGTCAGCAATCACCAGCCAGGACCGGCGCGGAAGACGGAAGGCTCGGGTGGCATCGAGCGGCCGGTGGATTGCAAGTTTACGGCTGACGGCAAGAGCCTTTACGTGCTCGACTTCGGCACCTGCGGCGTGATGAGCTACGGCGTGATCGCTTACGCGCACACGGGCGTGCTTTGGCGCGTCACCAAACAATAAGCTATCGCTCCGAAGGAGAGTTCCATGGCAAGTGTGCAAACTGTTCCAGCGCCCAGGCTGCCGATTCTCATCGAGATCGACCGAGAAAGCTGGGAAGACCAGCTCGACAGCGTAGCCCATTGGCTGGGCAACACGCAGATGGCCGAAGCTGCCTTTCGGCAACTGACGGAAGACGTGGTGAAGAAGGTGACGGAGCCACACGTGCGCTTCTACCTGTCGGACATCGCAAAGCGCTCTTTGAGACACGAGGAGATCCTGGAAGCGATCTTCCACCAGATCGGGCGGGAGCCGTCGAAGTTCCGAAAGGTGGCCGGCAATCTTGTCGCAAAAGGACGCGAGGTTCTGGCCGATGTGCTGGGCCTGACGAGCGGCGCCTCCGCCGGTGCGTGGGGGGATCTGCACCAGTTGCTGATGGCAAGCATGAACTCGGTCGGAGCGGTCGGCGTGGCGCAGCAGCTTGGCCTTGCAATCGGCCACCAGGGTCTGACGGAAGCGACGCTGAAGCTGAGCAATGAGAAGCATGTGCAGCACTTTCTGCTGCAGGAGCTTGTGCTCGAAATGGCGCCGATTTCGATCCTCTACAAGGCGAAGATTTGAAGTTTCTTGCGCGTTTGCCTCTGGGCTTCTTCTTCCTACCGGGTGCTGTGGCGCAGATAGCCACCGCGAAGCCAATCGTCGATACGGTGGTGGACGTGTATGCGGAGCCCGTGCCGTTCGACCAGTTGCTCGGCTCCGTGACGACGTTGACGCGGGAGGACCTCGCTGCGAGCGGTGCGCGTGACGTCGCGGAAGTGCTGCGTTTTCTCCCCAGTGTTCACCTTTCGCAGGCTGGCGGCAAAGGCTCACTGACCACGTTGACGATCCGTGGCGGCAAGCCGAATTTTACCCTGGTGCTGATCGACGGCATCCCCGCCAACGACATTGGCGACCAGCTTGGCGGTGCGTTCAATTTCGCTACGCTGGACGTTGAAAGCATCGAGCGCATCGACATCTTTCGCGGACCGCTCTCGACCGTCTACGGGTCCGAGGCGATCAGCGGCGTGGTCAACATCGCGCTGCGCCGGCCGGAGGAGCGGCCACGCATGCACGTTTCTGTGGAAGCCGGACAATATGGCTACGTCTACACCAGCGGCGACACGGCATGGACGCGGGGAGCAAGCGGCGTATCGGCTGGCGGTAGTTTTTCGCGTATCGGCGAGCAGGTCTTTCGCGATGGATCCATGCTGGGTACGGCTAACGTGACCGCCAATCGAACCTTCGACTCCCGGCGCTCCTCGACGGCTTTACTCGGTGGAATCGGCTGTCCGATTCCGAGCTGCCGGTCAGTAGCGGCGGTCCGCTGTACGCGCTGGTACGTGTCCCGGAGATTAACATGGCGGACCAGGTGTCGAGCGGAGGCACGTTCCGCCAGACCCTGACCCCACACTTCTCCTGCGACGCGCGCGCCGGCATCTTTTCACGCGTCGCAGGCGACATCAGCCCGGCCATCGCCGACCGCATCCCGCCGGGGCCCTCCTACGTACCGAGCAGTACAAGCCACAGCCGCTTCCTGCGCATCGACACCGTGAGCACGCAGCACTACGCGCCGCAGCCGTGGCTGAACAGCTATTCCGCGCTGTCGTGGCAGCGCGAAAGCGGGTCTTCCAAGGGCAATCTGGGCGGCTATCTTCCGGCAAGCTATGGGCTTGAGCGCGACACCTTCAACGCGTCGGAGAACGCTGTCGTCATGGGCAAGGCCGGCTCCCTGACCGCGGGTCTGAATGTGCAGCAAAGCAGCGACTTTGGCGTGAGGCTGTCTCCGCGTGTCGGCGGCTCTGTCGCGCTGCGGGGATATCAGCTTCACCTGAGCTACGGACAGGGCTTCAAGCTTCCATCATTTTATTCGCTGGGCAATCCGCTGGTCGGCAACCCGCATCTTCTGCCGGAGACGGGGCGCACGTACGATGCCGGATTCTCGCACACCTTCTCCGCCGGCCAAACGCTTGCATCGCTTACCTACTTCGACAATCGATACGGAAACCTGATCGACTTCAGCCCCACTTTGTTCAAGCTGGTCAACCGCAGCAGTGCCTTTGCGCGTGGCAGTGATCTCGACCTTGCCTCCGAGTTTCGTCGCGTGCGGGCAGGTGTCTCGGTCACCTATGTCGACGCGGGGCTGGTCGGAACCAGCGACCGTTTGCGCGATGTTCCACGCTGGAGCGAAGCACTGCACCTGCGCATGAACCTGCCGCTCAGGCTTGTCGCGCGGGTGGATACAACGTGGGTCGGCCGCAGGTTCGACTACCAGGTTCCCGTGCCTGCCATCCAGACCGTGCCGCGCTACAGCCTGACCACCATTACTGTGCAGCAGACGTTCAGCGCGCACGTCTCCGGCCACCTGCGTTTTGAAAACGCCTGGAACTCCCACTATCAGGAGTTCGTCGGTTTCCCGTCTGCCGGTATTTACACCACCGCGGGCTTCTCCTACAGCCGATGATCGCTCTACACACGGGCGCACAACGAATCTGCAATCCGCCGTACTAAGCCCTAGACATTGTCTGCATATTTCGCCCCGTAACTCACCAAGGGTACGTTAGCAATCCCGGTTCCTTTCCAAGCTCGCTAACCCCGTGATGCCTTTCTCATGATCACCCATGGTGGTCGAGAAACACGTCGCTCCTCTCAGGAGCGAAACGCATGTTTTATCACAATGGCAAAACCCAATTTCCCGTGCGCTTAGAAAAGCCGGACCCCTTTACGCCAAGATGTTGCAGCAGGCGCTGGGCGGCATTGAAGGCGAGATGCGGGTCTGTCTGCAATACCTGTTCCAGGCCTGAAACTCGCGGGACCCCAAAAAGTATCGCGACATGCTACTGAATACGGGCACGGAAGAGATGGCTCACGTTGAGATGTACGCAACAGCCATCGCGCTTAATCTTGAAGTTTCCCCCCGCAAAGGTACAGCAGGAAGCTGCGCAGGAAAGCCCGATGATCGCGGCACTCCTCGGGGGCATGAGTTCGCGGCAGTCCCTTTCTAGCGGCATGGGTGCCCTGGCTGCCGATGCGGAAGGCGTTCTTTTCAACGGTTCATGGGTCGTATCGAGCGGCAACATCGCAGCGAATATGTACTCAAATGTAATGCTGAAGCTACGGGCCGCGTGCTTGCCTGCCGGCTGTACGCCATGACCGATGACGCAGGCATGAGTTGGCAATCAAACAGTAGCCGCTCGCCTGCATGCTGTAACGGACGATCCAGGCATGAAGGACCTTATGCAGTTCTTCATCACACAAGAGCCGATAGTCTAGATCGCGATTCTACTTCCAAGCGGTGGCACAGTACATCGGCCTTCTTTGACGTACGATATTTCGCTTTGCCGACGGACAAACACTTCCAACGATTCGGATGCACTACCGTACGCTGGGCAAGCCGCATCGAGCCGCTGCGGTGGAAGGGTACGATGCTGCTCCCCAGATCGATCGAATCAAGATACCTGTTCTTTGGTGGGATACCGCGGACGATTTTATCAATCCACCTACCTTGACTTATCCGGCCACAATCCTCAGAGAACACACCAACTTCAGATATAAGCTTCAACCTGCAACCCCCGACACGCATGGGCACCTTACCTACGAAGACGCAAGATTCTTCGAAGCCGATCTGCGTGCCTTACTTGCTCATCCCTAACGCGACCTCTTCGAAAGGAGGGCGGGAATCATCTGCCTTTCTCGTTGTCCGCTGCGTACTCAGATAGTGCAAGAAGCAGCAGTGCCAAAGCCGCGACAAGCAGCGCCCAGGAAAGCAGATGAGTTCCCGTGACGGCACCGAGGACAGCGCCGACAATGAACGCCAACCATACGGTGGCGAGCACCCTGGCGCGGTTCCCTTGCGTGTCCCACGGACCTATGGGACTACTGATTGGTTTGCCCATGATGGCGTTGCCCAGGGACTCGCCAAGGTTTTTCAAGTCTCCAGTCACGAAGCCGAGATTGACTGATTGGCCCGCCACTTTGGAGACCGTCATGTTCAGCATGCCCATCGCGATTCCAAGCAGAACGGAACACAATTCCGGAAGATCGCTCCAGCGAACGACAACGAAGGTCAACCCCAAGAGCACAATGACCGCAAGGCTGACGCGTAAATTCGATCGACGGCTCGCCTCTTTCTGCATCAGGGTCGCCAGAATGGTACCGAGCAGGAAGCTCGGGATAGGAATAAAGCTGTGCAGGGCATCGTGCGCTTTACCCTGGCCTGCTTTCATTCCCGAGGAGATGGTGTTGCCGCTCATAAAAGAGGTATAGACCTTGAAGGTCAGCAGGGAATACGCGTCCACAAAGCCTGCAATAAGGCCTCGGCTCAGGGGCCTCCAGTGAGACGACTGGACCAAGGTCTGTGGGCCAGGCACGGTAATGGACGAAGAAGACATCCGTTTTGATCCTCCTGTTTCGCGCGGAAAGCTTCGGGTGCCGCGTGATCGGCCGGCACCCGGTTTGCAGGTTATTTTCCGAAAACAGGCACCTTGGTTTTGGAAAGAGACGCCATGGCGGCATCTCCCAGGTGCAGGTGTGCCTGCAGGAGATCAGGCGGTGTAAGCGCCATCCACTGCTTCAACGAAACGTCCGCATAGTAACTGCTTCTGAATACTTCAATGAAACGCAGGGTCGTGGTGCCTGTGTTTTGCACGTAATGTCCCATCGCAAAAGGAATGTAACCGACATCGCCAGCGCGGAAGTCGAAAGTACGGGCCTTGCCGCCCGATGCAAAGACAGTGACGCGTCCCTCGCCTTCGAGGTAATAGTCCCACTCGTCGTCGTTCGGGTGCCAGTGCATCTCTCGCATCGCTCCTGGCTCAACCTCCACCAACGCTGCAGCAATCCGTTGTGAGATTGGGAAGTTGTGGGAGTCTACAATTCGTACCTTGCCGGAAGCAGTCGCGATAGGCTGCTGCTCCATCAGCTTGTGCGTGTACTTGACGGAAGAAGGTCCTTGCGGTGAGGGCACCTGCTGGGTGGACAAGGGGCCGGGAACAGTGCTGGGAAAAATGTAGAGTTCCTTGGGCACGTTATCGAACTCGCTCGCTGGAACTCCGAAGTTAGCCGCGAGGATGTCTTTGGAAGTGTGGGCGAACCAGTCGCTGATGAGAAAGGTGCTGTTCTCCGACATCTCGCCGTTGTCGAAAACAAGCAGGAACTCGCACCCTTCTCCAAGCGCCTGAATGCTGTGCGGAATACCAGGAGGGAAGTACCACAGGTCGCCCACACAAACGTCATCGGCGAAGGTTTGCCCGTTCTGATCCACGACCGTGACGCGTGCAGAACCTACAATCATATAGGCCCACTCGGCCTCCGTATGCCAGTGAAGCTCGCGAATAGCGCCCGGCTCCAGGCGCATGTTGACGCCGGCCATCTTCGTGGCGATCGGCAATTCCCGAACAGTCACTTCGCGAGCCCACCCTCCCGTTTCCAGACGATTATGAGCGTCTGAGAAAGAAAAACGCATGTTAGGCAGAGTTCCGTGGTCCGTTTGCGGCGGGACCAGGATATCCGGGTTCTGGCGGTCACGTGCGATGTTGCGCGGGCCCGCATCGGTCGCGCCCTTGCCATCGACCATGGGTTGGGGAGTATGGGTTAGAAAATCAGTCAATGCCATGCTTTGCTTCTCCTTCACAGTTTGTAGATCCAGGTGCGGAATCATTCTTGTCTCACTGAGGGTTGCTTGATCGCTTGCATACTAAGGACCCCTGTCGTGCTTTTCTGCGCGGTACCGGTAGGTAAGCGAGAAATAGGCGAGCGTTTGTGCGGCGCCATGACCTGTGGTCGCGAGCACCTGCCCGGGAAACAGATGGCCGACGCCGAGGTCGGCCACAAGATATTGATGGAAGATATAAGTTGCCGAAGCATCGAACCCGACGCCTATATCGTTGTGAAGAAAGCCCGCTGCAGGTGCGGCGACGGCCGTCGTCCCATTGCTTGCATAAAGGTTGTCGCGCTGCTCGGCAAGATGAAGACGCTCTCCCTGGACGAGGATCGTCAGGTTCTTGGCCGGCGCCAGATTGAGATCCAGACGCCCCTGCTTGATGTTCTGAAAGCCGAACAGGTCGACCAGACCGAAGGCGTTGTGATTGGAGGGATATTGTTGGTCGTAAGTGCTTACCCGGTCTGGATTGCGGTGAGCGTTGCCGGTGGCGTAATCGTATTCAGCCAATACTCGTGGTCTCCAGGGCAGGTTGTCCGCGGTATAAGCCAGCTTGCCGAAACCAGCGCCGGAGTGGATGGAATTGTTTGCATAACTGCCGCGCTGCAGCGTGCCATTGAGCACATAGCTGAAGTGCGCTGGAAGATTACCGTCCACCTCTGCACCAAAGGTGGTTTCCACCTCATTGCCTTTCGCCCCCTGTTGACCCGTAACTCCGCGTACGGTTCGGATCAGGACAAAAGGAGATGTGTGCACATGAGGGATCCAGGGTCCAATTGAGGCATACGCTCCATGAAAGGTCAGCCCCGCTCCATGGGTATCGAGCGAGGTGGGATGCACCTTCACGACCGACGTGCTGAATAAGGTGACGTTATTTTGGTCACCGAGCTTCAGCGTAAAACCATCCCACGTGCGGCTATTATTCGACCAGTTGCTGATGCCGACAACGCGCTCGGTTCCGAACTTCAGCTCCTGCCTGCCAACGACCAGCTTCAGGGGAATCTGCCTATCACGCGAGTGGAGGTCAACATACCCCTGTCTTAGATCAAACGCGTCGCGCATATTCGATTGCACCTGGGGGAGCGGCAGACCGAGGGCATGCGTGTCGATGAACTCGGCGTAGACGGTTACGTATGGAGTAATGCGTGCGTCCGCGCCCCCGAAGACGCGGGTGAGTTCATAGATGCGGTCGTTATCCTGCTTGTAGGCAAGCGATGTCTGGCCTTCGGTACGGCCGCGAAGCTGCATGTCCAACGATAGCCAGTTCGGAAGCTGATCCCACAGCAATGGCTGCGGCTTACCGGCTTCTTGTGGATAGTCAATGTAAATAGATTCGTGCTGGGCTGCCGCAAAGGTGCACATGCCAGCAAACGCGAGTATAGGAAGGAAGTATCGCCAACAGAGGTGGAGGAGAAACCTCGAAAAAGCCTTACCCTGCTGCTCCGCTTTGAGTCGATTCCGGCCCATTCACCACACCGACGATCCATACCGGGAACCGAAGGTCGGCGCGAGAGATTTGCCAGCGAGCAGGCACTCAGACGCAATCAGCAACGGCACAAGGAGCTATGAGAATATGGAGACGAGCGGGCAGGGCCACCTGTTACGTTCTGCCCATTGGAAGGTATTGGGCTAATGTGAGTTGCCTGTTAGTTCACCCTTCCTAAGCTGACAGTCCGGCAACATCTATTGAGAGTGCACAGCACTGCTGCAGAGACCGACACCTCTACGGTTTTGGCGCACATTTGGGGACGAGGCGTTGCGATTCATAAACATTACAGCTTCTCGTCTGCGTTTAGGCCTGTCACAAACGAACAATGCTGTTGAAAAACTCTGCTTCTCAGAAAGCTTTCACAATTCGTCGAAGCGCGCCGTGCGAGGATGCCCTACACGCAACGTTTAAGATTGTGGTGAGCCTTAGCCCCCCATGTTGACCCTTAGCGGCGAATAAGGAGTTTTTTCAACACCATTGAAGGTTTGTGGCAGTGTATCCCGTCCTAACTTCCGACAAGCGTATTCATAGAACTCTGTACGTGTGTGGGCCTGATCCTTGGACCTGTGCTGCGCCACCGTCGACATAAAGTTCAGAACCAGTAGTGAAACTGCTGTCGTCGCCTGCAAGGAAGAGGGCCGCTGCTGCCACTTCATCAGGCCTCCCCAAGCGCCCGAGCGGAATGAGCTTGATTACGGCTTCACGCAACTCTTCCGGAGCTTTCAACCAAGTGGTGGCAATGGGACCGGGACTGACAACATTCACGCGAATGCCCTTGGGAGCGAGCTCGTTGGCCCAGGTGCGGGCAAACGAGCGTACGGAGGCTTTGCTGGAAGCATAGGCGCCGTGTCCCTTACGTCCAAGTTCATCGGCAATCGAGCCGATTAGCACAATCGAACCGCCAGCCTTCATGAGTTCTATGGCATTTTGCGCCGCAAAAACAAGTAAACGAACGTTCAGCCCAAAGATCCGATCAAAATGTTCCTCGCTAATGTTATCTAGCGATGCGTTTTCAGAAAGACCAGCGTTCACCACGAGGACATCGATCCGGCCCTCTTTTGAGCGAACCTTTTCAAAGACCTGCTTGATATCCGCGAGACTTCCTGCGTCGGCACGAACAGGATGAACGCAACCTTTGCTATCGCCTGATGATGCGTTCGGGGGGCCTTCTTCTGCGTTACGACTGGTCGCGTACACGTTTGCGCCTTCGAGAGCAAAGCGTTGTGCGATCGCAGCTCCGATACCGCTGCCACTACCGATCACCACGGCGATCCTCTTTGTCAGTTTGCTCATGCCACTCCTCCTAATGTCAACAAAATAAGATGGTATACGCTTTATATCTACGGTCAATAACGTACTCTTGGTAGCGTAGGTATAAAGGAGTAAATCTACGTCACTTGTGGAACCACGCAGCGGGCCTTTCCGGACCAAAATTGGCGAGGCAGATGTGCTCAGGACACGACCCATCCTGGAGCAGATCGCGAATAAATGGGCGGTGCTGATCCTCACTGTCCTATGCTCAGGGCCACTGCGGTTCAATGAACTCATGCGCCGTCTTGATGGCATCACGCATAAAGCGCTCGCTGATGCGCTAAAGCGTCTAGAGCGCAATGGACTGGTTCGACGAGACGTGCTGCCTACTGCGCCTGTTGGAGTGGAGTACACGATCACCCTGCTCGGCCACTCACTTCGGGAGCCCTTCGCTGCGCTCTATGATTGGGCTATGACCCATGGCTCTCAGCTTGAACGCGCCCAGGGAGAATTTGACAAGAGAAACGCGAAGAGAACGCCTGCACGCAATACTTCAGGTCAATGATGTCGACGTGAGAAAAGTACACCCCGTCAAGTTCTGTTGCAGCCAGTCGCAACCTTCCGCATTGAAGACATTAGTAAGGGAATGTAGTCTCCTCGCCAATATTTCAGCACTACCACAAACGAACAATGGTGACCGCTTCTGCAGCTCAGGCAATTCATTGACGATTCTGAGCCGAAACACGCTCTTTTCTCAAGTCAGAATCATACTATCCCGAATCGAAGTTTGTGGTTGCGTGAGGCTTGGGCACCAGCTATGCCTGCGCCTAGATAGTAGCCGACAAAACTCTGCGGTAGGCGATCAGGTGCATCCATGGCGTTGCGTGTTGATGCAAATCAGACTGGGAACGGTATCCATTAGGACGGAAAGACCGTTGATCGACTCGAAGCCGACATGCCGACTTCGACGTGTTCGTGAGGGAGGCCGCGCTCTACGAAGGACTAGGTGATGGGTTTGCCGGCGTCCATGCCCGTCATGTCGGCAAGCATCAGATTCTACGTTGGATGCTGTGTCTTTCGACCGAACCTCTTGCGTTCATCCGAGGGACCATACGTTTTTATCATTGATCTAAGCCGAACGCAGAAACGCTAGGAGTGCTTGATTCACCTCTTCAGGCCGTTCTTCATGTGGAAGGTGACCGCATTGCTTTAGAGAAACGAATTCTGGGTTCTTAGCCATGCCCTGCCAGATTGCGCGGAAGTCCCACATTTTTCCCCCTGACTCAAAGTCCTCACCCCATAGAACAAGGGTGGGTGCTTCGATCAGAACGTCTTTGTCGACTTCATCCTGGGCCACATCTTCCTTCGCCGCTCTGTAGTCGTTGAACGCGCCTTTAAGGGCTCCCGCCTCGCTGTAGGCCGTGACGTAGGTTTGTATCTCCTCCGGGCTGAAAAGCTCAGGGTTGTAGCACCAACTTGAAAAGATGTAGCGAAGCCAGATCTCTTCCCGTCCTGTGATGAGCGCTTCGGGCAGATCGAGGACACTGTTGAACAGGAAGAACCAATGCCCGCGGGCAACGGTGGCGTTCATGCTGTCGAAAATGACGCGCGTCGGAATATTGTCCATGACGACCAGCTTCTGAACCAGGTCGGGATGGTCTTTGGCCAGGCGTGTCGCTACGCGGGCGCCACGATCATGGCCTACGATGAAGGCTTTTACAATGCCGAGGGACTTCATAAGAGCGACAATATCCTGGGCCATGGTTCGCTTGTCGTAGCCGGCCGCAGGCTTACTGGTAGCTCCATAGCCACGCAGGTCAGGAACAATGACGCGATAGCGCTTTGCTAATACCGGAATTTGGTGACGCCAGGCAAACCAGGTTTCAGGGAAACCATGCAGGAGGATCACAGGTGGACCCTCACCAGCTTCCACGTAATGCATGCGGATGCCATTGAGATCGATGGTGTGGTGTTGTGGTGGGTGTTCTGACATTATGTATCCTAGAAAGGGTGTGTAAAAGAGATTGGCTTGCGTTTGAAAGAAGCGATGAGATTACCTTATTGGTATCCGACGCAATGCTCTGAACTTAACGCCTCATCCATCGATCACGTGGATCAGATCAGCTTATCCAGGGTGATAGGAAGATCTCTCACGCGCCTGCCAGTGGCGTTATAGATCGCATTGCCGATAGCAGCTGCGACTCCCACCAAGCCGATTTCGCCCAAGCCTTTGGCGCCGATAGGATTTACTATGTCGTCATCTTCTTTTACGAAGATGACTTCAATGTCATGCACATCCGCACAGACGGGCACGTGGTATTCCGCCAAATTGTGGTTCATGATGCGACCGAGCTGATGATCCGTTTCGCTTTGCTCTTGAAGCGCCATGCCGATACCCCAAACGATGCCGCCGATGATCTGGTTGCGAGCCGCTTCATGGTTGATAATGCGACCTCCGGCAATGGCGCTTACAACGCGGCACACCGACACAGTTCCGAAATCTTCATCCACCTCGACTTCGGCAAATACCGCAGAGTGGGTGTAGCTCTTATAGCCATGCTGCTTGAGCAGGTTCGGTCCACTCTTGGTTTTTTCTTCGATGGGTTTTCCATCGCCAGCCGCCAGCGCCGCTTGCAGCGTAACGAACGACGAAGGATCAGCGATGAGGGAAATTCGCTCGTTGACGAATTCCACCTCTTTGAACGACGCATGCTTCAGCGGGGAATGGTCTAGCCCGGCAGCCAGCTTGAAGATCTTCTCTGCGACGGCCTTACATGCTTCTGTAACAGCCGTGCCAACAGAAGCGATGGTCCACGATCCACCTTCGAGCGGTGCAACAGGAAGCTCCGTATCCCCCAGCTTGACGATCACGCGATTTAACGGCAGTCCAAGTGCCTCACCGGCGAGGATAGCCATCGCCGTGTACGTGCCGGTACCGATGTCCGCCGTTCCACTTGCAACGGTGAGCGTCCCATCCGGTGCAAGCGTAGCCTTTGCGGCGGCCGGCAACTGCGGTGCTTCCCAGACGCCCCCCGCCATACCGCGTCCGACAAGCGAGGTTCCTCGTCGTTCGGTTCGCGGAGTCGATTTGCGCTCACTCCAACGAAAACGTTCCGCAGCCTGTTGGTAGCAGGCTTTGAGTTCTTTGCTTGAGTATTTCTTGTCGTGGTTCTGGTCCTTCTCTGCATAGTTCTGCAGGCGTAGCTCTACTGGATCGCGCCCTGTGGCCACGGCCAGTTCATCCATCGCTGTCTCAATCGCCCACACACCCTGCGCCGCGCCAGGAGCACGCATATCACCGGGTGTGGCGGTGTCCATTGCCACGATCTTTTCTTCCATAGTCACGTTATCGCAGTGGTAGCTGAGACCACTCCAGTTCGCGATGACTTCGAAGTAGTTTTCATAGCGAGACGTGGCCTGCATCGTTTCATTGTGCAGGGATTGCAGGTCGCCGTTCGTATTGGCTCCAATCCGTATCTCCTGGAGCGTCTCCGGACGATGACCTAATGTAAACATCTGATCGCGAGTCAACGTTAGGCGCACGGACCGCTTGAGGGCTTTCGCGGCTAATGTTGCGAGGTAAAGCTGGTACTGCGGCCGAAGGGCCGAGCCGAACGCGCCTCCAACAAACGGCGACTCCACACGCACATCGCTCTTGGAGAACCCGAAGATGTTGGTCACGTACAGTTGGCTGTTCGACACGCTTTGCGTCTTGTCGTAAATGGTGAGTGTGTCGTCGGGGTTATAGACCACGGTGGTGGCGAACAGTTCCATGGGATTATGGGTTTCGGTCGGAGAGTGGTAGGTCTTATCGAGCTTGACGGCAGCGGCCGCATAGGCTTCGGCGGAGTTACCGCGAGGCTTCGGCGGCGGCTCAATACCGGTTCGGTTTGACTTCTCGATTCTCTTCGCCTCCTGAACCGCCATGGTCATGTCGGTCTGGTGGGTGAAGGCCTTGTACTCCACATGTACCAAGCGTGCCATGTACCGCGCTGCCTCAAAGCTCTCGGCAACTGCGAGCGCGATAGGCTGGCCACTGTGATGAATACTGGCGTCGTACAGCGGGCGCAACGGCTTGCCGTCCGTGGGCGCGTCTTCGTCAAGATAGGACTTGTCAAACCAAGCGAGATGTGGCCTGTTCTTGTGAGTGAAGACCTCAATAGCTCCCGGCACCTTCATCGCTTTATGGGTGTCAATGCTCGCAATTTCGCCATGCGCAATAGCTCCTGAGACCACCACGGCGTAAAGCATGTCCGAGGCAAAGAACTCTCCTGCGTATTTGGCCGCACCGGAGACCTTCGCAGGTCCGTCAATCCGGTTGACGTCTGTTCCAATAAGATGTGTGTTCATGCTTGATCTCCTTCGTGGGCGGCCTGCTCCAACGCGCGAACAACTGTGACGGGTGCCAGCTTGAGTTTAAAGTCATTTTCACCGTACCCCTGGGCTCCCGCGAGCAATGCCGATTGGAAGGCATGCCAGGTGTCGCGATTCGCAGGCTTACCGACGAGCAATTGCTGCTCAAGCTGAGCGCTGCGCCATGGCTTGTGTGCCACTCCGCCCATGGCAACGCCGGCCTTGGTAATGAGGCCATCTACGACTTCCAGACCGGCCGCAACGGAGATAAGTGCGAATGCGTAGGACTGTCGATCGCGCACCTTGATGTACGCAGAGTTCTTCGCGAAACCAGTTGCAGGAAGATCGACCGCAGTTATGATTTCGTCCTTTGCAAGGGTCGAGTCGATTTCCGGATGATCACCAGGCAAACGATGGAAGTCAGCAAACAGAATGCTGCGATCGCCTGTCGGACCGGTCACCTGAACAACGGCCCCGAGCGCAGCCATGGCAACACACATGTCGGAAGGGTGCGTAGCGATGCACTCTACACTGGTTCCAAGAATGGCAAGGCTCCGATTGATTCCTTCCTTCGCCGGGCATCCCGTCCCAGGCTCGCGCTTGTTGCAGGGCACTGCCGTGTCATAGAAATACACGCAACGTGTTCGCTGCAGCAGGTTGCCGCTGGTTGTCGCCTTGTTTCGCAGTTGCGCGCTGGCACCAGCTAGAATGGCACGCGACAGAAGGGGATAGCGCGATGAGACGACGGGGCTGTAGGCCGCATCGCTGTTCGTTACAAGTGCACCAATTCTTACGCCTCCGTCCGGCAGCACTGTAATGTCGCGCAGCTTCAGCCGGTTCAGGTCCACGAGGGCAGTCGGACGTTCGACTGCATACTTCATCAGGTCGACGAGATTCGTGCCACCCCCAATGAACTTCGCTTGGCCATGGCTGGCAACGAACCGAGCGGCTCCGCTTAAATCGTCTGCGCGGATGTATTCGAAGTTGTTCATCGTGCACCTTCGATAGTCGATCCTGTCATGTCCATGACGTGCTTCACAGCAGCAACGATGTTGGGGTATGCACCGCAGCGACAGATGTTGCCGCTCAGTTGCTCGCGAATGTCTGCCTCTGTCTTGGCATGCCCCTCACGCAGCATTCCGATGGCGGAGCAGATCTGTCCAGGCGTGCAGTAGCCGCATTGGTAGCCGTCATGATCCACAAAGGACTGCTGCATGAGTGACAAATTACCCTCGCTCCCCAGACCTTCGATCGTGGTGACTTCTGCACCGTCGTGCATCACCGCGAGACAAAGACAGCTGTTCACTCGAACACCATCAAGTAGCACCGTACACGCGCCACACTGGCCGTGGTCACAGCCCTTCTTGCTTCCTGTGAGGTGCAGTTCCTCACGCAGCAGGTCGAGCAGGGATGTCCAGGGCTCGACGTAGAGAGTATAGGCCTTTCCATTGACTTTGAGTTGCGTGGAAACTGCGAATGCGGAATGTGGCGTAAGCGCCTGTTGTTGAGCCATTACTTCCTCTTTTCCAACTACTTGAGTAGCATCGACTTCAGAAAGTATGCCAGACGCAGACCTATACTTCCGGCCTGCATACGGCAGATTGTTCGTGCCCGATCCTAGCTGAGCAAAGGTGGCACCTCGTGCGAAATGGCAACTTCGATCAGCGTTGGCCGCGGCGAATGCAGGGCGTTGATATACGCCTCGCGAATATCCTCGGCGGTCGTGACGCGATGAGCGTCTACGCCGTA
>CALMVK010000013.1:47008-51917 GCA_937873145.1 uncultured Granulicella sp.
GCCGACCGCTGCGGGCAAACCGAAGCCGAGGATTCCACTCGCGAAGGTGAAGTAGCTTTGCGGCTCGTTCATCTTCCATGCTTTCGCAAGTGCCTTCATGTTTGAAGGGGACTCTCCAACAACAATGCCGTGTTCTGGAGCGATAGACGCAAGCAAACTGAAGAACTGCTCCGGCGCAAGAAACTTGGTGGCGCCGTCATTACCGGAAGGGATTTCGCCAGACTTTTCTTTTCTCTTTTCGAAATCGGGACGGCGTTCTTTGGTCCTCTGGGTAAGCTGCTCGAGGGCCAGCTCTGGAGCAGCCAGCAGGCTGTCACCCACCGGAGCTCGGGAAGCCTCATCCGGATCATCCGTTAGATGAAGCAGTTCCGCGCCTTTGGGAAGGTAGTCGCCCGGAACATAAGGGTAGTAGCGGAAGACCGGTGCACCTGCGACCAGGATTAGGTCGTGGCCTTTCAACGTGTCGGAGAGAGGCTTGATGGCGAACGGCAGAGCACCCTGATACTGCGGATGGGATTGTGGAAACGAGGCACGCTCTGAGCCGGGAGCGGCGTACACAGGAATGCCGAGATGCTCCGCAAAGCTGACTGCGGCATGCCATCCTTCACCGATCGTCTCCGTTTTGTCGAGCGCAGCGCCGACGACCAGAACCGGGTGTTTGCTCGCGTCGATGCGATGAGCGAAATCTGCAAGCCGCTGGGTATCGGGGGCAGAGCGACGGCTGATCGTTCGAACTACAGCCTCGCCCTCCGCCTCTTCATCCCAGTCGTCCAGCGGGATCGACAGGAACACCGGGCCCTGCGGAGGCTGAAGTGCGATAGCATACGCACGCATGAAGGCAGCCGGAACATCCTGGGCCCGTTTTGGCTCGTAGCTCCACTTCACCCAGGGCCGGGGCATCCGCATGGCGTCCACATTGGTAAGCCACGGCTCCAGCAGGAGCATCTTTCGGGTCTGCTGGCCAGCCGTTACGATCAACGGCGTCTTGTTCTGGAACGCAGTCGTCAGGTTTGCCATCAGGTTCCCCATGCCGGCAGCCGTGTGCACGTTCACTAAAGCTGGGCGCCGCAGGGCCTGCGAGTAACCGTCCGCCATTGAGATCACAGTCGCTTCATGCAACCCGAGGATGTATCGAAAGTCCTTTGGAAAATTCTGGAGGAAGCTCTCCTCTGTTGACCCGGGATTGCCGAAGATGGTGGTGAGTCGCAACTTGCGCAGTAGATCGTATGTGACGTCGCGAACGGTTGCCATACCCGGTTCGATGCTCATTGTGCGTATGGCGGATATCGGCGGGAGGGGCCTGCCTTCTTCGGTGCTTCCCCAAGCCACGCGAAAGCCGCCGCCGCGAAAGGCGCAACAGTCGTGCTGGCTTCGCGCAGTGAAGATGCGTTGAAGCGGATCGTTACCGATTTGAAGCCTCTGGTTGGAAAGGTCTTTACGTCGTGACGGACGTGACCAGGAAAGCAGGCAGGGTCGCTGTGGTCCGCAGGCATGGACGGAGAGGTCCGCGGGGACGAGACGGGCATCCGGCGAGCGTGTATACCGCCGCCTATATGCATCCGGGCGTGACGGTGGCGATTGTGGGAGCGATCGGGGTATCGGCGGGGTTTGCACTGATCAAGAAGGCAAAGTAGCTCAGGGGCGGATACGCATTTGGGCGTGTCCGCGCATAACTGGCGACGCGTGATCCCCAAGCGAATAAATCCGGAACGTTGACTTCATTCCAGACTCCGACCGACAAGGTTCAGCCGATCATCTACGCGCCGATGACATTTCTACTTGGCAGCGACACCTGCGCGGTACATCATCTTCCTTATCAGAAGTTCTTAATCGCTTGGTCCTTTCGCGTTTCTCCATATGCAATACGTGCAGGTCTAGTGTTGCTTAGTGATTAAACGTGGCGTAACTCGCGGTATCTGCAGTGATGTCCAACGCGATTGCCTTCACCTCCACGATGAGGGCACTTCGCCTCTGCGTTTATTGAAGACGAGCTCTGAATGAGGACCACTGCATACGTCAGTGTCAGTGCGAGCCAGGTGACGTGACAGCATCAACTTGCTTGGCCGCAAAGTCCTCCCGACGCATCAGAGCAGAGAGCAGGGTGTTGACGCCCCGGCCAAGCAACTCTCATCCATGGCCTCCCGGTACGCGGAGGTAGGCCGACCTGCCAACCGATTACCACAGTAGCCGCTCTGCTGGCCCGCCATGTGGGCTCACGCAGAGATACGAGGGCATGTCATGAAAGCGCTGATATTTCACGGAAAGAAGAAAGTCTCTGTCGACAACGTTCCCGATCCTAAAATCGAGAAGCAAACGGACGTCATTATCAAACTGACAACGACGAACATATGCGGATCGGATTTGCATATGTATGAAGGTCGCACTGATATGAAAAAAGGCCGCATCCTTGGTCACGAGAATATGGGCGAGGTTGTCGAGGTGGGCGCCGCAGTCGATACCGTGAAGAAAGGAGACCATATCTCTGTTCCATTCAACGTCGGGTGCGGTTTCTGCGCCAATTGCGAGCGGGGCCTCTCCGGCTTCTGCCTGACGTGCGCTGATCCAACCGTAATGCCCGGCATGGCTGGCGCTGCGTATGGCTTCGCGGACATGGGCCCGTATGAGGGCGGCCAAGCTCAATACATGCGTGTGCCTTACGCGGATTACAACTGTTTGCAGTTGCCACCGGACGCAGAGGAAAAGCATCGGGATTACACCATGCTCTCTGACATCTTCCCAACGGGTTGGCACTCCACACGGTTGGCAAACCTCGAACCCGGTCAGTCGATCGTTATCTTCGGAGCCGGCCCCGTTGGCCTAATGGCCGCGATGTCTGCCCGTATCCAGGGTGCAAGTCAGATTTTTGTAGTGGACGGAAAGAAGGATCGCCTGGAACTAGCTAGGAAGATCGGAGCCACGCCAATTGACACCATGAACGGAGAGGTCGGTGACCAGATTCGCGAACTGACCGGCGGATACGGGGCCGACTGCGGTTCAGAGTGCATCGGCTATCAGTGCCACAATGCGAAGGGTAAAGAGGTGCCGAATCTGGTGATGAACTCTCTGGTCGACGCGGTCAAGGCTACTGGACAGATCGGTGTCATCGGGGTGTTCGTGCCGAAAGACCCCGACGCCTCTGACGATCTGGCGAAGAAGGGCCAGATTGCTTTCGATTTCGGCAAGTTCTGGTTTAAGGGTCAGAAGATGGGCACGGGCCAGTGCAACGTGAAGACTTATAACCGACGTTTGCGCGACTTGATTCATGTCGGCAAGGCCCAGCCCGGCATCATCGTTTCGCACGAGTTGCCGCTTGCTCAAGCTCCTGACGCATACCAGCATTTCGACGACCGCGACGCCGGTTGGACGAAGGTCATTCTCCGTCCCAACCCAGCTTAGGAGGGCGGTATCGCTTGTTTGCGCCGGGTCACGGTCAGAGCATCAGGTCAATGCGGCACATGCAGCGCTTGCGGACAAGGAGCGGTCGCTGCAGTGTGTGCTCTCCCTGTGACCCGTTGGTGGCGCGGAGCAAGTAAGTTGAAACCCTACGCGGAGCCAGCCGCATGCTTTGTAGAAGCATTGTCGCAAAGCACCGGTGACGGTTTGACCGAGCAACCGCTCCATCCAGGAGACGTATAGGAGGTCGTAACTTTGCATGGTGTCTAGGAAACGAAAGAGCGCTGCTCGACCCGTGATCTCCTCTAAAAGGATAGCTCCCCTGATAGGGGCGGCGTCTACTTCAATTGCTTAAGCCAACATCGTGATAGCCGCTATGCTTTATTGTTCCCGGAGCGACTGACTGCAATGGCGAGCACAGCCGCTCCCACACCGAGTAAGAGGGCGAACCTCGTACCACCTCCGCCAGCTTTCGGCTTCTCTATTCTTTCCTTCTTCATCACCTCTCGGGCGAGAATGGTGAGTCTTTCATCAATCTTCACTGTTTCTTTCAGCGTCTTTTGCAGAAGCCGTGCCGCCTTCTGGTTGCCCATTTCCTTCGCATAGGTGCGGAGGGTTCCGTACTTGGCCATATAAAAGTGCGCTGCTGTCTGCCCGAACGCAATGTTGATCAGATCGCGCTCCGCCGGATCGAGCGTTCCCGTCAGCAACGTTTCGTTTGCCTCGGTAATGCCCTGCATGCCGGCGTCCGGCCTTGCGGCCGGCTCTCGATCAAGACTCTTGAATACCTTTTCCAGTCGTTTTGCCTGCAGAAGGTTCGCTTTCGAGCCCGCTTCCACAGCAGCTTTCAGCTTAGGATATGCTGACGATTCGGCATTGGCTGCCGCCTGCTGTGCCCCTTGCTGATGCGCTCCGTACAGGTATTCAAGACCTGTTACCAGCAACAAGTTTATAGAGTTCATTGTTCCTCCCAAGTTCTCGATATAGGATGTCTGGCCGAGGTTTCTTGTTGTGTGAACTGCTGCCATCCTGGCACAAGTTGCTCCAATAACAGTCATTCCAAAGCGGACAGGTAACCATTTCTACTTGGCAGCTGCAGCTTGTGTTCGCACTCATTAGAAATGACAGGGTACAGCGCCCCAATAGAAGTGTCAGTACAAGAGCCCTTCGTCGTCGTGCGGTGGGAATGTGTGAAATCACGAAGTGAATTACAAGGTCTGTGGGAAGGGTGGGACGGCTTTATCGTTCCACGATTTCCAATCAGACGTCATTTCCACCGCGTCGGGCTGCGCGCAATTCTTGCGTGATGTGTGCTCGTTAGGAGCTTGGGCTAGCAAGGCCCCGGATGATGTCTAAACGGTTCGGCGGTGCGTTAGGAGAGAGGAAATTTTGGAATCGTAGTTGCTGTGCGTGGGGGGCGATGTAGCAACTCGACCGGCCACTCTGCGACCCGTTTCTTCCTTGACGTGACTGTACTGCTCAGGCTCGTGCTCGGCTATGTACTCAACCTGTTGGA
>CALMVK010000014.1 GCA_937873145.1 uncultured Granulicella sp.
TCGATCTCTGACGATGCGACCGACATGGCGGAAAGCATCTTCTTGCCGCACTACGCCGCGCCCGGCGGGATGCGGGCTGGCTTTCAGCATTATGGCACCCTGATTGAAGACGGCAGAAGTAACCGGGTAGCGTTCCGGTCCAAGCTTGAAATGCCCGTGCTGGTGTTAAACGGCGAAAGGGGCATTCCACAAACTCAGACGCTTGGAAGCGTGAAGCAGGTTTCAAAGGTCACCGAAGCCGTCCTTGTCCCCAATAGCGGCCATGCCTTTGCCCACGACAATCCTGCTTGGGTTGCGGAGCGGATGATACGGTTTTTGGCGTAGGGCGGGGTCACGCCATGGAACGGGCAGGAAAGCATGGCTCGCAGCATGAACCGGGAACGCCGGCAACGTCTGCACTTAGGCGTGGGCTACCGCACACCAGCCGAAGCGCGCGCCGACATGCTCCAGAGCATCATGCCCATGGCCGCATGACACTCCGGTCTCACCCCTCCACTTCAAGGGGGCAGGTCCAAGCGGCAGCATGATCCGCATCACGTCCGGACCGTGTGCCCAGGATCGGCCTTGCGTCCAACAAGTTGCCAATGCCAAGCCAAATGCGAGCAGATTTATGTTGGAAGAAGCACGTTGTCGATAATATGAATTATGCCGTTATCACATTCGATATCACCGGTGACAATATTGGCCGTCCCGACTTTTATGCCATTGTCGATACCTTTAATAGGCAACCTATCGCCTTCGTATGTCTCCGGCCGCATGACTGTTCCTTTAAGAGCAGCTGAAGTCATGCGACCAGGAAGGATATGGTATGTAAGGATTTCTGCAAGCCTTTCTTTGGTGCTAGAATCGAGAAGATGTGCGGAAACGCCACTACGAAGCGCCTCAAACGCTATGTTTGAAGGTGCAAATACTGTAAAGGGCCCTGGATTCTGGAGAATACTGACAAGATCAGCGGCTTGGATGAGAGTTGTCAGTGCGGATAATGAAATATCCGCTGCAATGGTTTTATAGATACTGTTTGTCATAGCCCCTCCATAGGCAAAGTCGTCTAAACGCCGCACTCGGTTTCATGAGGCGAGACCTTGTTGCAGGAACCAGAAGGCGGGCGCACTACGCCGTCCGTTCGCTTGCTCTCTACGCGAAGCGGACATAGCTCGGGCGTCCGAGGACGAGCATGCGGTTCAGCGCCTCGACGGCGATGGCCACTTCGGTCGTGCGGCGCTGCTCCGTGCGCGAGCGCAGCGCGTCCCCGATCACCCGCTTGAAGCGGCTCATGTCAGCTTCCACCAGCGCGCGCCAGTGATAGCCTGAGATCTCTTGCCACTTCATCCGGCCATGCTCGGCGATGTCCTGCAGGTGCCGGTCTCGTTGGTTTGGCATCGTGCTGGCTATGTCGCTCGGAACGGCGCTGCATCGTGGTGGCACGATCACGGCGGCATCAGGATGCCGGGCGGCGACGTTATCGTAGACACCCTGCTGGTCATACGCGCCGTCGGCCGTGAACGAGGCAACCGGGTCCATGACCTGGTCGAGCAAGGGGCCGACCTGCGAGGCGTCATCGACGTCACTCGTGGTGAGCGTAGCAGCGACGATCCGGCCAGTGTCGGCATCCACACCGATGTGCAGCTTGCGCCAGGAACGGCGTGTCTTCGTGCCATGCTTCTCGAGCAGCCATTCGCCCGATCCGCACAGCTTCAGCCCCGTACTGTCCACCAGCAGGTGCACGGGCGCCGAGCCCGGCCGTGATCGTGGCACCTCCAGCGTCTCGGCCCGGCGGCTCAGGGTCGAATGGTCCGGGACGGCCAAAGTGAGTCCGAGCAGGGTGATGACGGAGCCGATCAGCCCCTCGGTCTGGCGCAGCGCCAGCCGGAACACGGCCCGCAGCGTCAGCGCCGTGGCGATGGCCAGGGCCGAGTAGAGCGCCTGGCCGCCTCGGGTGGTACGTGGCTTGGCCTTCCAGGCCGCGATCGCCGCGTCGGTGAACCAGACGGTGAGGCTGCCGCGCTGACGCAGGGCTGCATCATAGGCCGCCGAGTTCGTCACCCGATGCCGCTGCCGGGGAATGTGGTGGCGGCACTCAGCGTTGACCTTGAACGGCAAGGTGAGAACCTCGGGCAGTGGTGGGGGATCAGCCGCACGATCCTACCCTAAGCCGGGAGGGCGGCTGATCCCTGCAACACGGTCACCGGACACCCTACTCCGGCTGGGAGCACGCCGAGCCCGTGCTGGGGGGCGAGAGCTTCACCGCCCTGGCGTGCGGTCTGCAGAACGCGCTTTGGGCGCTCGGCGGTGCTCCGGCCGAGCACCGCTCCGACAGCCTCTCGGCCGCGTTCCGCAACCTCGATCGCGACACGGCGCAGGACCAGACCCGCCGCTACGAGGCGCTGTGCAGCCACTACGGCATGCAGGCCACCCGCAACAACCCGGGCATCGCGCACGAGAACGGCTCCATCGAGACCCACAACGGCCACCTCAAGCGTGCCGTGGCACAGACGCTGGTGCTGCGCGGGAGCGCCAGCTTCGCCAGCCTGGGCGCCTACCGCGACTGGATCGCCGACCTGGTCGGCCGCCGCAATGCCCGGCGCGACAAGCTGGCTGGTCTTGAGCGCGTCCGGCTGCGGCCGCTGCCGCCACGTCGAACCACCGACCATGACGAGGCCCAGGTGGTGACGTCGAGCAGCGGGTTCGTGCTCAGAAAGGTGTTCTACACCGTGCCCTCGCGGCTGATCGGCTACCGGCTGACCACCTCAGAAAGACCTGCTCCACCTTGCCGAGTTCGGCGACGTGGGCCGCTTCCCGCACGCGAGGCGCCGGGGCGAACGGCGGACGCCATCGTGTCCTTTTTCGACCGGGTCTTCGGCTGACCACCCCGTTGTGATGGCCGGCCGGCCCGCTTCGACCCCACCTGCACATTTCATCACAGACTGGATGTGTAGATGCCGACCGAGACTGCGCCGCTGTTCACCCCGTTCACGTTGGGGGGTATGGAGCTCAAGAACCGCATCGTCATGGCGCCGTTGACCCGCAGCCGCTCCTCCGAAGCGGGGATCGTGCCTGATTACGCCGCCACCTACTACGCGCAGCGCGCAGATGCCGGGCTGATCGTGTCCGAAGCCACCAACATCTCCGCCCAGGGCCGCGGCTATGCCAAGACGCCGGGCATCTGGACCATGGAACAGGTCGAAGCCTGGCGCCCTGTCACTGCGGCGGTGCACGCGCACGGCGGGCGGATGGTGCTGCAGCTCTGGCACACCGGCCGCATCTCCCATCCGGATCTTCACGGCGGCGCTTTACCGGTGGCGCCTTCAGCCCTCAAGCCCGAAGGCCAAGCCTTTACCAATGACGGCCTGAAGGACCACGTCACTCCGCGCGCGCTGGAAACCGACGAGATCCCCGCCATTGTCGAGGATTATCGCCGGGCCGCACAGGGCGCCAAGGAGGCCGGGTTCGACGGGGTGGAGGTCCACTCCGCCAACAACTACCTGTTGGAGCAGTTCATCCGCGACAGCACCAACAAGCGCTCCGACCGTTATGGCGGCTCCGTCGAGAACCGCCTGCGCTTCCCACTTGAGGTGGTGGCGGCCGTCGTCGGCGTGTGGGGCGGCGACCACGTCGGCATCCGCATCTCGCCCGGCACCAACCAGCCCGGCGGCGCTCCAGTGGACAGTGATCCGATGGGCACCTACGGCGCCTACCTGGACGCGCTGGCCCAGCACAGGCTGATGTACGTCCACGACATCGAGGGCGTCACCCAGATGAGCCGCGACGCCGATGGTATCGACTACCCGTCCCTGCGGAAGCGCTTCGCCGGCGCCTACATCGCAAATAACAACTACGACCTGGCTCTGGCGAACAAGACGCTAGGCGAGCACGGGGCCGACCTGATCAGCTTCGGTCGCCCCTTCATTGCCAACCCGGACCTGATCGATCGCCTGCGCTCCGGCGCGCCGCTGGCGGAGGCGCCGAAGAAATACTGGTACGGCGGCGATGCCGTGGGCTACTCGGACTGGCCAGGGATGAGCGGCCCCGTCCAGGCCTGATCCGCCGGGCCAGGATTTCGATGTGATCTCGCTCGCACTGGTAATCATATGCCAAAACCGGGTGCCGCTTTCGCCATCACCGCCATGGCGATGTCGCCCAGCAGAGTTGGTCCGCCGGGTCAGGTTTGGTGGGCACACGTTGGAAAAAACAGCGCGGCTGCCATGCCCACGGCAGCTGCCGCCGTGGATCCGCAAGAGACCGGCCGAGAGCGGACGGTCCGCGACATAGAAGGCCGTCGCAAGAAGCGGATATACGGCAATTCTTTCCAGTCGTCCCCAACGAGAGCCTGGTGTCGATCGTCTGGACGCTGACACTCGCGCTGGAGAACGTTGCTGCGCTGCTGGCGCAAGCCCGGCGTCCCTGTACCTGTTCACGGCCGGGCCGGTCGACGTCAAAGCCGACAGCCCGGCGCGCTACCTCGACCGATCCGGGATCGGCCCCTGCTGTGCGAAGCGTGGAACGGGCAGGCCGCGCCTTGTTGCATCGGCACCTCCGGGAGCGCCAGCGCGGCGGTGCAGGCGCCCGCCAGTTCTCCTTTCTCTGTCACGGCATCGTCGGGTGGACGGATGTCACGCAGGCTCGTCCAGCAGCTTGTCGATCGTGATCGGCAGGCTGCGGACCCGCCTGCCGGTGGCGTGGAAGATCGCGTTGGCCACCGCACCCGCGGTGCCGACGATGCCGATCTCGCCCAGCCCCTTCACGCCCAGCGGCGTCACCTCCGCATCCGGCTCGTCCACGAAGATCACCTCGATGTCGTGGATGTCGGCATGGGCGGGGATGTGGTACTCGTCCAGGTTGTGGTTCATGAACCGGCCCAGCCGGTTGTCGAGCATGCTCTCCTCGT
>CALMVK010000015.1:0-6389 GCA_937873145.1 uncultured Granulicella sp.
CCAACGTGGCCTCCTTGACGTTGGTGATGGTTACAACGACCTCGAAGGGAGCGATCGCAGGCGGCAGCGCGTAGGTTTCACCATTGTGGCGTGCGGCGCTGGTCTCGATGGCGGCAGTGAGGATGCGTTCGACGCCGATGCCGTAGCTACCCATGATCGGGGTGACCTCCTTGCCATCGCGGTTGAGAACGGTCGCGCCCAGGGACTTCGAGTATTTGTAGCCGAGTTTGAAGATATGGCCGATCTCGACGGCTTTGCCGAGGCGCAATGGCTGCTGGCCGAGGGGGTCGAGCTCACCCTCGACGACGTTGCGGATGTCGGCGGTCAAGGTCGGCGTGAAGTCGCGACCTGGCGTGACATTGCGATAATGGAAGTCGAGCCGGTTGGCCCCGGCGACCAGATTCTTACGGTCTGCAAGTCCGCTGTCCAGGACGACGATTGTTTTCAAACCCTCGCCGGGGTTCTCACGGGAGACGCCCTTCAATTTGTCGAGCGGTTTGCCCGAGTTCAGCCCGTTGAGCGAGCCCTGCGTCATGACCTCGGCGATGCCGACCGGACCGAGATAGCCAGCGGGGCCGCCGATGTGCAGCTCAAGCTCTGCCGGCAGCATTGGCCGCAGTTCCGCAACGCCTGAGACAGTGGCAAGCTTGGTCTCGTTGACCTGGTGGTCACCGCGCAGGAAGGCGACGACGGGGCGAGGCAGACTGTTCTCGCTGATCACAGTTGGCAGCCCCATGAACGCCACGCACTTGATGTCCTGCGAGGCCTCGATCCCGAAGAAGGCGGTCACATCGACGATGGCGGCCTTACCCGGCGTGTGCACCAGCTCCGGCAGACCGTCGCCAGTGGCCTCGAGATCGGCGACGGGCGCAAGCGTGCTGGTGGCTTTTTCAAGATTCGCCGCATAGCCGGAGGCTGAGCTGGCGATGAGGTCTTCGCCGGCTTCGGTGTAGACCATAAACTCCTGCGACTGCGAGCCTCCCATGGCTCCCGAGTCGGCTTCGACCGCGACGAACTCCAGGCCGCAGCGGGTGAAGATCTGGCGATAGACGCGGTCGTGTGCGTTGTAGCTGGCGTCCAGGCCGGCCTCGTCGAGATCGAAGGAGTACGCATCCTTCATCAGGAACTGACGTACGCGGAGCAGGCCGGACTTCGGCCGCGGCTCGTCGCGGAACTTGGTCTGGATCTGGTACCAAATCTGTGGGAGCTGCTTGTAGCTGCGTAGCTCGTTGCGCGCGATTGAGGTCATGACCTCTTCGTGGGTCATGCCCAGGCAAAGTTCCGCGCCCTTGCGATCCTTGAGCCGAAACATGTTCTCGCCCATCCCGGTCCAGCGGCCGGACTCCTCCCAAAGCTCGCGCGGGTGCAGCGTAGGCAGCAGAAACTCCTGGCCGATGGTGTCCATCTCCTGCCGGATGATGGCTATGATTTTATTGATGGACCGATTGCCCAGAAACAAATACGAGTAGATGCCCGCACCGAGTTGGCGTACATAGCCCGCGCGCAGCAGCAGCTTGTGGCTGGCGACTTCGGCGTCGGCCGGAGCTTCGCGCAGGGTAGGAATAAACAGTTTCGACCAGCGATGCATGGATCTTGGTGCCTTTCAGGCTTATTCGGCGATTGCGCGTTGCAGAGGTAAGCCTCTATTCTATCCGGCGTGCGCCCGGTCTTCTCCGGCCGGCTGCCAGAGATCGTGCAGGTGAACCACTCCGAGCACGGACTGTTCTTCGACGACAACCAGCGAGGTGATCTTTCTGGCTTCCATGCGCGCCAGGGCTTCGGATGCGAAGGCGTTGGGAGCGATGGTTTGCGGCGTCCGATTCATAATGTCGCCAGCTGTGCGATGAAAGGCCAAGGGTCCCATGCGCTCCATCAGCCGGCGTAGATCGCCGTCGGAGAGGATGCCGGCCAGCTGCAGGCCGTGCGGGTTTTCACTGCCAGGCGTAGAGGTGACAACGGTGGTCATGCCGAGTTTCTTGTGAGACATCTCGTGCATCACCTGCGGCAAGGACGCCGAAGGGGAGACCTGCGGAAGTGCCTCGCCCGTGTGCATGATCTCTCGTACCCGGGCCAGTTTGCGCCCCAGCAGGCCTCCTGGGTGGAGGTCGGCGAAGTTTTGCGGCTGAAACCCGGCGCGGCGACTGAGTTCAAGCGCAATGGCGTCGCCGAGCGCCAGCATCACGGTAGTCGAGGCCGTGGGCGCCAGGTTCAGATCGCACGCCTCTTCGTCGACGCCGACGTCGAGGGTAATGGTGGAAACGGCGGCCAAGGTGGAAGTGCGGCAGCCGGTAAAGCTGATGATCGAGAGCTCGAGACGCACGAACGTTGGCAGCAGACGGAGGATCTCCTCGGTCTCGCCGGAATAGGAGAGAACCAGGACGGCGTCGCCCCGGCGCAGCATGCCGATGTCGCCATGCATGGCTTCGACGGGATGCAGGAAGTAGGCTCCGGTGCCGGTGGAGTTGAGCGTGGCGGCGATCTTGCGGGCGATGATGCCGGACTTGCCGACTCCAGTGACGGCGGTGCGTTGGCCGGCCTCGACGCGCGCCGACAACAAGGCCAAGGTGTAATCGAGCGCCGGGCTCATGTGGGTGTCGAGACGATCGGCAAGACGCGTCAGGGCTTGCGCTTCTGTGCGAATAAAGTCCGATGTCTTGGGAAGGGTGTCGAGCATGGCGACGTACGAATGACCTTTGGCAGTACACTTTAGCATAGGCGGAAACGCACGAACGAGGGCGATGTGAATTCGGGATGGACGCGCAGGATTGCAGTCGTTGGCTTAATGGTCGTGGCGATTACGCTGATGATCTGGGCGGGTGTGCACAATGCGCGGGAGCGCCGCCGGCAGCAGCAGGAACAGGACGCCGCGCGCGTGGTGCTCATCCCGGAGAAGGGTGGAGCGGCAGCGGCGGAAGAGGGGGCAGATCCCGCACCGAAGCTTCAAGGCAAGCCCGCGCCCGCCTTTACGCTGGTCGATCTTGAAGGCAAAAAGGTGTCGCTCGCAGACTTCAAGGGCAAGCCGGTCCTGGTCAATCTTTGGGCGACGTGGTGCGGTCCGTGCAAGCTGGAGATGCCGTGGTTTGAGGAGTTCAGCCAGAAGTATGCAGGGCAGGGACTCATCATTCTTGGGGTTGCGGCCGATGACGCAGGCAAGACGGTGATCGCGAGTACAGCAAAGAAGCTGGGCGTGACGTACCCGATCCTGCTCAAAGACGATAAGGTCGAGGACGCTTACGGCGGTGCGGACTATATTCCTGAGTCGTTTTATGTGGACCGCAGCGGTAAGGTCATGCTCGCTACAGCCGGGATCAGCGATGGCGGTCAGGGCGGCAAGGATGAGATCGAGGCCAACATCAAGCGGTTGATTGCCACGAGTGCGGACTGATGCACGCGGCTTTGTCCTTTGGGTTGTTGCTGGCCGGAGCCGCCCAGAGCGGGATGCAGCTTGGCGAGTTGGACGTGCCGCGAGCGAAGGCAAAGCAGTTCGTCGTCTATGCCTCTGAGGCGCAGACGGTGCCCGCTGGGAAGCCGGCGACCTTGATGCTTCGGTTTCGGGTAGAGGATGGCTATCACATCAACTCGCACCAGCCGACCTCGGAGCTAGAGATTCCCACAACGGTGGAGCTGGTTCCGGATGCCGGTGTGCGTCTCGAAAAGACACAGTATCCCACGGGCAAAATATATGTCCCAGCGTTCGATCCAAGCGAGAAGTTGGACGTGTATGCCGGTGAGTTCATCGTACGGCTGCCGGTGGTCGCGGCCGCCGGCAGCCATAGCCTGCACGGTTCATTCAAGTACCAGGCTTGCGACCGAGCGGCGTGTTATCCGGTGAAGACGCTGCCGCTGGATGTACTGTTTGTAGCTCGATAACGGCGCCGAACGTTACCAGCCGCGAGTTTGCATCCTGTCGGCTTCGGCAATGTTGCCTACAGCGAGACCCTTCATCGCGCCCAGACACTCTTCGCTCGCTTCGGCGAGGATCGCCGGATTGTCGAAGTGGGTGGCTGCGCGAACGATGGCTTTGGCGCGGGACTCGGCTTCGGCGCGCTCGTCGGGTGCGAGCGGATGGCCGCTCGGATCCAGGCCGACTTCCAGACGAAAGTTACCTTCTTTCATGAAGATGCCGGAGCCGACGAAGACCGTCTGTGCGCCGAGTTGCATCATCAGGGCTGCGTCCGCAGGTGTGGCAATGCCGCCGGCGGAGAAGTTCGGCACGGGAAGCTGGCCAGTCTTTGCGACGCCCACCACAAGCTCATACGGTGCACGCAGATTTTTAGCGGCGGCGTAAAGTTCCTGCTCGGAGAGCACGGTAAGGGCCTTGATCTCGGAGGTGATCTGGCGCATGTGCTTGACCGCGTGGATGACGTCTCCCGTGCCGGGCTCGCCCTTGGTCCGGATCATGGCAGCGCCTTCGGCGATGCGGCGGAGAGCCTCGCCAAGGTCTTTAGCTCCGCAGACGAAGGGCGTCTGGAAGGCGTGCTTGTCGATGTGATGAAGTTCGTCGGCGGGGGTAAGGACCTCGGACTCGTCGATAAAATCGACGGCAAGATATTCGAGGACTTGCGCCTCGACGAAGTGGCCGATGCGGACCTTGGCCATCACGGGGATGGAGACGGTCCTTTGGATGGCCTTGATCATGCCGGGGTGGGACATGCGCGCGACCCCGCCCTGCGCGCGGATCATGGCCGGGACACGCTCCAGCGCCATGACGGCGACGGCACCGGCCTGCTCGGCGATCACCGCCTGGTCGACGTCCATGACGTCCATAATCACTCCGCCTTTGAGCATCTCGGCCAGGCCTGTCTTGAGGCGAAGGCCAGGGGAGGAAAAGCTTTTGTTACCGTTGCTAGAGTGATTTGGCTCGATGGGCATGGGTCGGTCTCCTTCAATAATCCCGAGACAAGCTTAGCAGTTTCAGGGAAGGGAACACGGAAAACTGTGTCGGCGGTCAAGTCCGTTTGCGTGAGCCTTCATAAAAGCAGCTTCCATGCGCGGACTGCGGAGAGTGAGTCGCAGAGGACAGGGATGGGGCGGCTCGGCCACCTGTGGGTCCAGTTGGAAGGCTTGGTGCAAGTGGGGGTGAGGTCGTACTGAGGCTCGCACTTGCCGAGAAGAAACTCGTCGAACCAGTTGAGAATGTTGTCCAGGCGCTCGATCCGGTGCCAAGGTTCTCCGGAGCGGGAGAGTTCATGGGTTTCGCGCGGGAAGCGAACCATCACGGTCGGGATGTGCTTGTATTTGAGCGCACGAAAGAACGCTTCGCCACCGGCGCCGGGCGGAGTGCGGTCGTCGGCGTCGCCAAGGATGAACATCATGGGCGTTTTGACGTTGTTCACAAAGGTGATCGGGGAGTGAGCGCGGTAGAGCTCGACGTTGTCGAAGGGTGGGCTCTTGGGGTAGAAGCTCTGGTGGAAGCCACCAGCGTCGGCGGTGTACCACCAGGTGGCCCAGTCGGTGATGTCGCGCTGGGCAACCGCGGCTTTGAAGCGGTTGGTTTGGGTGACGGTCCAGTCGGTCAGCAGGCCGCCGCCGGAGCCTCCGGTGACTCCTAGTTTGTTCGGATCGGCGTAGCCGGCTTTGACTGCAGCGTCGACGGTATCCATCAGGTCATGGAAATCGTCGCCCGGATAGTTGTTCATGATGATGTTGGCGAAGTTCTGGCCGTAGGTGGTGCTGCCGCGTGGGTTGGGGTAGAGAACGGCGTAGCCGCGGGCGGCCATCAGCAGCATCTCGTGGTCGAAGACCCACCCGTACGCGGAGTGCGGGCCGCCATGAATGTTGAGAATGGTCGGCAGCGGCGAGGACGGCTTTGAGCCCTCGGGCACGCTGGGTGGAAGCTGCAGAAAGGTGTCGATCTTTTCACCTTTCAGGTCGGCGGCATGGACCGTGGGCGTGACCTCAAGATCGAGCGGCATCTGCAGGTCGAGCTGCGAGAAGAGCTTCTCGTTGACGTGCGTAAGCTGCGTCTGCGACTTGGCTTCGGCCGCATTTCTGCCGACCGCATAGAGGTCGCCGATGACGATCGGGTTCGAGATCAGGGCGATGCGTTGCTTTTGATCTTTCGAAGCACTAAAGCCTAAGACGGCCTGCCTGGCCGCAGTAAGCTCAGCGACTGCTCCGGGCTTTCCAGTATCGACCGAGACGAGCAGTGCGGAGCCGCGATGGCCGGCGATATCCATCAAGTGGGTGGAGTCGGAGGACCAGAGCAGCGCGCCGCGTCCTCCGCCACGGGGTGCGGTGTTGTCGCCGCCGACGCCCGAGCCCATCTCATAGGTGAGAGCGCCGGTAAGATTGCGGGCTGGCGAGGAGGCCGTAGGTGTCGCGCCGGACCAACTCAGATCGAGCAGCCAAAGATCGGTCTGCTGGTGCGAGAGGGCGTGAGCGCCTTC
>CALMVK010000015.1:6489-8069 GCA_937873145.1 uncultured Granulicella sp.
TCAGATCGAGCAGCCAAAGATCGGTCTGCTGGTGCGAGAGGGCGTGAGCGCCTTCCGCCTGGGCATGGAAGGCGATGTGCTGGCTATCGGGGGAGAGTGCCAGCCCATGAGCCTCATGCTGAAGATCCCGGGTGAACGCCGGGGAGGGAATCTCCTTGGGATGGGAGGCGGAGGTGGAGACCTGAATGCCGTAGAGGGTGTTGTGGGGGAACTCCTCATAGATGGGCTCGTCGACGTGCGCCTCGGTAAAGAAGAGCCAGCCTTTCTCGGACCAGAAAAGATCTTCCACTCCAAAGCGTCCTCCGGTGAGCTGCCAGGGCGGAGCCTGGTTGCCGCTGGCGTCGGGCAGATAGACCATGTAGAGCTGCGGAACCAAGGTGGGGTCCAGGTAGCCTTCGCCGTTGAAGCGATAGCTGGCACGGTTGACGATGCGGACGTCGGAGACGTGGGCCTGGTCGCCGGTGGCGCGGCCGAGACGCGCGGCTTCGGTCTTCGCTCCAGCCTGATCCTGCGGTGTGCTGGAGGTAACGGTAAGGGCCTGGCCGTCGGGCGTCCACTGTGGATTGCCCGCGCCTTTGGGCAGATCGGAGAGGCGGAGGACGGTCTCGCCGGGCGCGGCGGCCATCAAGTAAAGCTGCGTCGTGGAGGGTGGTCCTCCTCCGGCAACGCCAGTGCGCTCCGGGGTACGCAAAAAAGCAATCTGTTTGCTGTCTGGAGACCAGCGCGGCGCGGTGTCGTGTGTGCCGGAGTTGAGCGCCTGCGGGGCGGCGTTGAAAGCGGTGAGGTCGAGCAGATAAAGCGAGGTCTGATAGCCGGCATGATCGGGCGTCACAGAAGCCTGCACGAAGACAGCGGCATGGCCGTCCGGCGCAACCTGAACGTCGCCGATCCACTGAAAGGCGAACAGGTCGCGGTCGCTGATCGGGCGCTTTTGTGCGGAGGCCAGGGCGGGGAGCAGGAGAAGGGTGAGGGCGGCTCGGCAGAGACGGCGCATGAAACCTCGGTAAGCAAGTGTTTTCCGAACCATATCACCTTGGCTAGGATGACGCTGAATCGATGCGATCGACGGACTCATCCAGCTTGGGTGTAACAGGAATGCCAGCGGGACTAACCTTTTATAGAGGGGCCGAGGAGAGAGAGATGGAGATTGGATGTTCCAGTTTTGTTGCGGCGGGAGTTCATCCGTTGACAGGCCGGGAGATTCCGGCGCTTGAACGCATGCAAGGCATCGTTGAGGAGATCGAGCTGGCTGACCAGGTAGGGCTCGATTGCTTTGGGGTGGGCGAGCATCACCGCAAGGAGTACCTCGATTCGGCTCCGGCCATGATTCTGGCCGCGGCGGCCTCGCGCACCAAAACCATCCGGCTGACGAGCGCGGTGACAGTGCTGAGTGCGGCGGACCCGGTGCGGGTGTTTCAGGAATTCGCCACGCTTGATCTGCTGAGCGGCGGGCGAGCGGAGATCATCGTGGGGCGAGGCTCGTTCATTGAATCGTTTCCACTGTTCGGGCTGGAGCTGAAGGATTATGACGCGTTGTTTGCAGAGAAGCTCGATCTGCTGCTAAAGCTTCGCGAGTCGAC